>WQVX01000014.1 GCA_009785615.1 Defluviitaleaceae bacterium
TTGGGGTAGGTTCCGGGTTTGGAGTAGGTTCCGGGTTTGGAGTAGGTTCCGGGTTTGGAGTAGGTTCCGGGTTTGGAGTAGGTTCCGGGTTTGGAGTAGGTTCCGGGTTTGGAGTGGGTTCCGGGTTTGGGGTAGACTTCGGGTTTGGGGTAGACTCCGGGTTTGGAGTAGGTTCCGGATCTGGAGTAGGCTCCGGGCTTGGGGTAGGCTCCGGGCTTGGAGTAGGTTCCGGGTTTGGAGTAGGTTCCGGGTTTGGAGTGGGCTCCGGGTTTGGGGTAGACTCTGGGTTTGGAGTAGGAGTAGGTGTTGGTAAAAGGGCAGGCGGAGAAGTTGTGCCCATTAAGACAGTTTCGGAATTTGAAATAAAATTAGAAGCATTGCCCCCTGACCTTGAATTTCTTGTTGGCCTTCTTCCGTTTCTTCCTCTTGAAGTAGTACCGACAGCATCATTGTCAGTATATGCAATACTAAAAGCAATGATATTTGCATTAGAAGTGTCAAAAGTAAGCATAGTAATTAAAACAATACATATCAAAAATAATTTATTGTGAGGCATTATAATCCTCCCTCTCTTCTGAAAGTAAATTAACGTGAGTTCAATAAACAAAAATTGTTCATCGAACTTTGATCTTATTCACAACTGTCTCTAAATCGAAAAAAGCTTAGCACATATGTATTTAATTCGACAATATATTTTTAGTTAAGAATTTATAAAAACTATTTGTGCAAGAGTTGTATCCATGGTTTTTATGAAAAATAATTAGACATAAAAAAAGCTCGAAAGTGGCTTAAATTAGCAACCTTTCGAGCTTTTAACTATCAATCGGAGGGAATTCGCTTTTTAAGCTTCCTCACATGCATCAACAGGACATACGTCAGCACATGCACCACAATCAATACAATCCGGTGCATTAATTACATACTTAGAATCGCCCGCTGAAATGCAAGATGTAGGACATGCACCCTCACATGCGCTACAGTTAATACAATTGTCATTAATTACATAAGCCATAATTTTTCTCCTCCTTAGATTTTCCAATTTAAACTATCAGATAGTATACACCGGATTATTAGGCTTATCAAGACATAAATAGACCTCTTATCATAACCGCAAATCCGGCATTAGAGCTGTTCAAACGTAATAAATCCAGTGAATTTTAATTTTCTGTTTCTTCTGCCTCTGCTGCCTCTGGTTTAGTTATGCTGCTATACCAGCGAACAGTATCCATATATGCATGAAAAACGTCTTCTACATTTAATTTGTGAAGGGTCATTAATCTATTAACTTCGCTCCAATCGGCAGCTTCATAAGCCTTAACAAAATGAATAACTTTTGCAAAGTCTCCCTCTCCAAAAACTAATGCATCATAAATATTTTCGGTTACAGATATAATTTTAAAGGCTTCTGCCATAGACATTTCTAACACTATATCTAAAATAGAAAATAGTCCCATAAGAAACAGAGCCGGTGCATGTATAGCCATTTCAAAATGTCGGGATAGATTTTCAGAAAATTTTGCCCGCACAAGAGACAATCTTGTTAATTCGTCTGGTTTATCATCTGCCAAAAGTCCGGATGTAGCGGTTGTAACCCATTTACGTACTTCTGTTTGACCAAGCATAGCTACTGCATGTTGTATGCTTTTTACTTTTTGAGAAAGTCCCATATAAGGCGAGTTAACCAGTTTTAACAAGGATATGGACAAAGAAGTATCTTGGCTAACAACTTTAACTACTTCTTCTATTGAAAAATCGGGTTCTCTAACTATATTCATCAACTGTATGCGGTTTACTTTAACCGGTGCTATAGTATTGTGCCCTTTATTTACAGGTACTTTATAAAAACGTCCTTCAAAAAAGGCAAATCCGCCTGAGCGTATACTATTAAAAACATTGATATCATTAACATCAGAAGCTATAAAAGTATGCTTAGGATACTGTCGCATAATTCCACGATATTCTTCCATAACTTTTTTGTTATTTAATCTAAAGCTAATAAATATAAAATCGCATAGTTCGACTATAGATTGCTTAGCACTATAATCTTTAATATTTTCTACTGCAAAACGATAACCGGATTTTCTTAATTTTTTTATACAATCAGTAAAAATTGATTCTGCCGGAACTTCGTCTCCCAATAAAAAAATAATTTTATCTGCTGGCTGGGTACATTGCAAAGTAACATCTGAAAGCAATGTAAAATGATTAATTGGAACAAATAATGGTGCCCCATTGGTAAAACCATTTAGCCCTACATCTTCTAAAACATCTAAGCTAGGTAAATTTATAACACCATCAAATAACCTAACTGCATATTGGTCGGCTAAATAATCGTCCCCACGCTGGTATCTGAAACAGTAAGATTCAAGTTCTAAAATGCTCGTTAATACCGGCTTTGGCACAATTAATAATTTCATAAAGCCCCTCCTTGTATTTTGAGACACAATTTTTATGTTCTATTTTTCAATTTTTTTAAGCCAAGCTTCAAATTTTGCTTGATGTGCTTTTGCTACCCATTCTTTAAAAATTAAGTAAGACTTGCCATTAAATTTAAATTCATCTTTCCAGTATTTTAGCTTTCCATCAATCATGCGTTGTTCTCGCATATCAATATTTGCTACAACTTCTTTAAACACCGGCACTGTTACACTAAAAGTTTTTTGGCTATAGTTGGCAGTTAAAAGACGTTTAATCTCTTTGTCAGGAATGGTCTCTTCCTGAGAAAGACGGATAAAAGTGCTTCTTATCTTTTTACGTGCGGATCCTTCAACTGTAGAAGCCTCTACTGAAGAAGTTTTAACCGAAGGTTCTTTAGTAGAAGTTTCTTTTAATGCCGAGATTGATAAATCAGGGGCTTCTTGAATGATTTCTTCTGATTTTACCTCTTTTGATTTTGTTTCTTCTGCTGTAGGGGTGGCAATTAAAGGCTTGGCTATTTCTAAAGTTTCATTTTTAGGTTCACTTACAAGCAAAGTTTCATTTGCAGGGGTAAGTTCTTCCAAAGCAAATGTAAATGTCATCTCATCTGCTATATCAAACAATGAACGAACTTTTTGCCCATCTTTAAGTGTGAACATTAAATTTGGGAAGTCTTCTACTAAGTCTTCAGCTTTTTCATTTTCAGCAGTTCGTTTGGTGATACGCATTATTGTGCCATCAGATACCCTTAAACAGTAAGGGCTGGCTGTTACTACAAATCTCATAAATTCACCAAAACGCTTAAATCCATAATATCCGGATCTAAAGGTAGGTAAATAATGTTCTATATATGCTTTAAACAAAGAATTCTCTAAATCTGTATCGACAGCTTCAAACAATACATTAATAATCTGTTTAATTACATGTAAAGAACCTGATAAATCTCGCGAATTTTTCCAAATTGGAATGTTAGCCTTTAGTAGTGCCTCACTATATTTATTTTTTGGCAATTTGCTGGGCATCTTAGTTTCAGTAGGAACAAAACTTGGTGGTGTAACCTTTTGCTTTTCTATCTCAACAGGCGGGGTGGGTGGTTTAGGCTTTGCAGGAGCAGGGGGTATATTAGGGGAAGAAACAGGAGGAGGGGTAGGAGGAGTAACCAGTATAGTACCTCTGTTTAAATTTTTGACCAAGGCACTAAGGGATTGGTCATTTTTTTCTAGTGTTAAAAAGATATCACATGCGTTTTTAAATATTATATTTGTATTGCGATCAAAGCCACAGCCAATAACCCGTTTACCATATGTGTGAAGCTTTTTTGCTAAAAATGCAAAAATACCATCACCTGAAGCAATCACATAATTTTCTATTTCCGGATGCTTTGCAAGAAGTTCTACAGCATCTATGATTAAGCTGACATCGGCAGCATTTTTAACTTTGTCATGATGGTTAGTATTAAATATTTGCACTGGTTCAATACCTATTTGCAAAACATAGCTTTGCAAATTTCGATTAATCTGTAACATCCAATCAGCATAAGCCCTTTGAATGGATATTCCCTTTACTACATCCAATTCTAAAATTCTACGATGAATTTCGTCCAATTGAAGGGTTCTGTTAATCTTTGAATTAAATAAGCTAATCAAATTTTCAACATCATAAAATACTGCTGTATTGCAAGACATGGTGCCACTCTCCATTTCATCTTTTGGTGCTATGAAATTATATCATGATTACTTCAGGAAAACAATTTTTTGATATTCATTGATATTTTTGACTTAATAATTATATCTTGAAGGAAATTTTAGGTATGGTTATTTGAGTGTTGTGTTTTTAAATCGCATAAAAAAATCAAGTGGCTTGTTTTTTGCCACTTGATTTAGGGAGTCTAAATTGGATTTTACTTGATAAAGTTAGTTAAATCGCCGAAAGATGGTTGTTATCACCCCTTCCCACAGTGTAATAAAAGTTCATTAACTACTACCAGCGACGTCTGCGGCAAAATGGTCCGCAAAACCGCCTGCGTGCTTGATGTGGGAAGTGGTGATGTCCAAAACCGGGCCCAAAGCCATGATGAGGAAAACGACCGGGAGCAAACCCTCCATGAAAGTATGGATCAATACCATCACAAAATCCTCCGGCACAACCATCGCCCCAGCTATCAAATCCGTAAAACATTTATGTCACACTCCTTTTATTTTTTAGCTTAGTACATACTATTCAGGACATACTAAAGTGTGACAAGCTATGAAGCCGGCTTCTTACTATCGCATTACAAACATTGCTATAGCTATTGAATGCAAAATAGATGCTACAATTACAAACAGATGAAAAATTGAATGCATATATTTCTTTCGTCTACCTATTACATAAAATAGTACTCCTACAGTATATAGAACCCCGCCAATTAATATAAGTGTAAAAAAAGCCACGCCCAGCACAGAAATAAGCCGGTTAATTCTAAAAATTGCTGCCCATCCCATTCCCAGGTAGCAAATTACAGAAAAAACAATAAAACGATTTACGTTAATAGAGTTAAGCACTATACCAACAATGGCAATTCCCCATATTATAGAAAATAATACCCAAGCATCTATTGGATACGCCTCTCTAAAATGAGTTAAAAGGATAGGTGTATAAGATCCTGCAATCAACACATAAATAGTACAATGGTCAAGTATTCTAAAAACACGTTTAGGAAGCCCCAGTTGTAAACCATGGTATATACTGGACATTGTAAATAACAAAACTACAGAAAAACCGTAAATAAGCCCACTTACTATACCCCATATATTTTGATTATAAGCCGCTAAAATAACACAAAATAATAATGCTACTACACCTATCCCACCACCTACTATGTGAGTTATCATGTTAAACCGTTCTTCACCTTTTGTATATAGGGGCATACCGGACATTACTTTGGTCATATTAATCTCCATTCTAGCTGTGCCTGTGTTGAAAAATCAAATAGAGGCGAGGCAACCAAATTGTTATATTATTATATCACCCCTATGAGATGGAGGCAATTACCATATTCACTATGCTTTGGTTACATCTTTAAGCCATTTGCCTTTTGGTACTCTCCACAGCACAAGAATTGTTTTAAAAACACTATCGCTACGAAGTATTATAAATACAATCCAAACCGGCCAGCCCATCACAAGCCCTGTAAGTATACCTAAAGGGATTGAAATAATCCACATAAATATGACATCTGCTACCATAACAAATTTAGCATCGCCACCACCTCTAAGAGCACCCATCATGGACATGCTGTCAAGAGACATGAATATAACACTAACTGAAATAATGTGCGTCAATTGTAAGGCATATACATGTGCTGTATCGGAAAGCTCATAAAAATTTACAAATGGCACACGTATTGCTTGAATAAATGCAAAAGACAAAATGCCTACAAAAAAGCTTATAATAATCATCCCATTTGCAATTTGTTTTGCTCTGTCATAACGACCTTCTCCAATAGTGTTGCCGGTTATTACTGATGCTGCACTTGCAAAGCTGAATATGACAATGCTGACAAATTGAAGCAAAAGGCCGCCTATAGCGTTAGCCGCTACAAATTCACGACCAATACGTCCTATTATCACATTTAAAATAAAAAAGCCGGATGCCCAAAATACTTCATTCATAACTACAGGAAGTCCATATTTCATAAAGCTTGTAATAAGACCCTTGCTCCGCTTTCCTAAATTATGAAGCCTAAGTGCCAATTTCTTTTCAAATTTAAGTACATATACAGCAATTATGATGATTTCAACAAATCGCGCGCTTACTGTAGCAATGGCTGCCCCGGCAATGCCTAAAGCAGGAAAGCCAAAATGTCCAAAAATAAGTACATAGTTAAGCGATGCACTGATTATAAGGGATATAGAAAACACTACCACAGGCATTTTAACTATTCTTACAGAACGCAATGCCGTAATTCCGGCGTTTGTAAAGCCCCATACAAGATAACCTAAGCTCATTATACGCAAATATATTACGCCTTCAGCTATTACTTCTTGGTCAGTAGTAAGTATGTTCATTAGGTAATGAGGGATAAAAAATGCCATAGCTGCAAAAAACAGATTTAAAATGATTATTGCACGGTACATAAACGCAAATATTTCACGTACCCGCTCTTTATTGTCTGCCCCCCAAAACTGTGCAATAAGTATACTGCATCCCGAAGCTATCCCAAATGTAATTATCATAAACATCATAGAAAATTGATTAGCTAATGCAGAAGCAGAAAGTTGTACTTCACCCACAAGTCCAAGCATTAAGGTATCTACAGCTTTTACTCCAAAGTTTATCAAGCCCATCAACATCGCAGGAAATGCTATTGACATAAATTTTCTAATAAATTCTTTATCCAAAAACGCAAGTGAAATGTGTTTCATTATATTAATAACCTCCCGGTAATTTTTTCAAAAAAAGCCCCTTTCCGTTGAAGTTAGCATAATAACGGAAAATGGGCTAAAAATCAAATCCTAAATGATTTCTGCATAATTGAGAATATCGCGTTTTACTTATTTCTTAGCGTTTTAATAAAATGCATCAATAACTCAAAAAATATACCTAAAGCAAAAACTAGCCATAAGATATTCCAGTTGCCAAATAAATACCCTCCAACAAAAAATACTAAAATGAGAGGTATCCATATAACAGCAGAAGTCATAATTCTTATTTTACGCATTAAGCTTTTTTTGTAGCCGTATAAATCCAAATCCATTACTTTATTAGGATTTATTTGCCGCAAGTCTATGTTCTCATTTAAAACTTCCAGTTCCTTTCCGGAAAAATAAATTTCTACACAGCATTCAAAGAGTGCTGCAAAAACAAATATTAGCCATGAAGCTGATAATTCGCGAGGGTTTAAAGTAAACGTTGTATTGCCAAGTATAAGTAGGTTTACAACAAAGTACGTCAGCAAAGCTCCGGACCATAAAACTGCCGAAAACGCAGTATGCAACTTACGGGTGCGTTTTTTACTGTTTTTGATTATCTCAATTGGAGAGCTTCGCATAACTACACTTACGTCATCCCTATAAGCACTTTTTATGATAGATTTTTTTCTTGAAAAACCTTTAATCAGCTCCTGTATATCACCTGTTTCTTTTTCTAATTTTTGAATTGCTTCATTTTTATCCATTCCTTGAGCAAGTAATTCTTCAAATTTCTTATTAAGAGTTATTGTAAACTCTTCTTTAATATCAGTAATATCATTTGTTTGAGATGCGCCTTCAAAAAGCCCGGTTATTAAATCATTTAAGTCTTTGCTTGGTTCTTTACTCACTTCTGATGTTCCTCCTTCTAAGGTGGAAGGAACCAAAAGTGGTGGGGATAAGATTATTGCACTATGCAATTCGTCTTTCCATCTAGCTTTTTCTTTGTTTACTAAATGTTTAGCCCTCCTGGGAAAAGTAGTTCCAACCACAACATCATTATGATCATAGACAGTAATCTGTGGTTTCAATTTCGATCACTCCTATACAACAAACTTACTTTGAAAGGAATACATCAGCAGTTTTTTATCATGGGTGCCATCCCCTGTATTTGCCTTTCTTGTAACACATGTACTTTATGACATACGCATTTTAGCAGAGATTGTTTGAAGAATTAATGGAAGAAAAAACGATTGATAAGAAAAACAAAAGCAAAATGTGATAGTATAACGTGAGTTCTACGAAATTGAAGCAATCGCTTTAGTAGATTAAAAATGCAAGGAGGGCTTTAAGCTTGAAAATATGGATTGTAATATTTATTTTGCTAATGTTAGTTGGATGTACCCATTCCGAAATTGAGGAAGTTTCTTTTATCGAATTTGTTGAATTTATTGAATTTGTGGACGATTTAGGGCACATTGTGAAAGTGCCTGTTAATCCTCAACGTGTGATAGTAGCCTCGGGGAGCTTGGCTCGTGTATGGCAGCTTGCAGGCGGAATCCTGGTTGGTACTACTCAAGATGCTTTTAATAATGGCATAGCAGAAGGTAACATCGTGGTAAACATCGGAAGTTTGCATGATCCTAACTTAGAACAAATTTTGGCACTTGAGCCGGATCTGGTAATACTTTCTGCTAACTTGGCCGGTAATGTTAGGCTATATGAGCCATTAAGCACGCTTGGTATCACAGTTGTTTATTTTGCAGTAGATTCTTTTGAAGATTATTTGGCTACGCTGCAACACTGCGCAAATATTATTGGCAGACAAGATCTGGCAGAACGATATGGTACAACGCTCCGGTTGAGAATTGATAAGCTTAGAGGGCAAGCCAAAAATGAGACAAGCCCAACAATTTTACTTTTACGAGCTTCATCGACCGGGATAGAGGCAAGAAACAGTAATACCATGGCCGGAAATATGCTTAAAAACATGCAAGTAATCAATATTGCTGACAGCGAAACAAGCTTATTGGACAATTTAAGTATGGAAGTAATAATTCAAGAGGATCCGGACTTTATTTTTGCCGTAACAATGGGTACATCTGAGGAAGATGCCCTTCAAACATTGGAAGATATCCTTTTTTCTAACCCTGCATGGGCAAGTTTAAGTGCTGTGCAAAATGGGAGATATATTATGCTTCCCCGCGATTTATTCCATTTACAGCCTAATGATCGCTGGGCAGAAGCTTATGAAATGCTTTGGGAGATTTTATATGCAAACTAGATTACAAGCAAAAATTTTAATACCGGCAGTAAGCATTGTCATTCTTTTATTGTCAGCTTTGTTGTCGCTTTCTGTTGGGGCTGTGAATCTTAGTTTTATAGAAATTTTAACGGCTTTGATGGAAGGAGCTGATTCTGCTTCCGTTTCAAGTCGTATAATATTTCATGTGCGCTTGCCTCGTCTTTTAGCGGCGGCCTTAGCCGGAGCGGGGCTTGCAGCTTCGGGTGTTCTTATTCAAACGGTGCTTGCTAATCCTTTGGCAAGCCCGGGTATTATAGGTGTAAACGCCGGGGCAGGGTTTACGGCAGCTTTGGCTATGGCTTTATTTCCAAGTCAGATATTTATGCTGCCAATTGCTTCGTTTTGTGGAGCTTTTGGAACAATGCTTTTGGTTTATTCGATTGCACGTAAAGCAGGTGCTTCTCGTATTACTTTGGTATTGTCCGGGGTGGCTATTTCCGGTTTAATGACAGCAGGTATTAATACCATTGCTATAATCTATCCTGATATTTTGCGAGGGCTGCGCGATTTTCAAATTGGAGGGTTTAGCAATGTTTCGCTTTCATCGCTGATATCCGCCGGTGTTGTTATCCTGTTAGGGTTGGGGCTAGCTTTAATTTTTGCAGGCGAATTAGATGTGCTTGGATTGGGTGAGCAGACCGCGTTTTCGCTAGGATTAAATGTACCGCTTTATCGTTTTTTATTTTTGGCTTTGGGGGCAGCGTTAGCAGGTGCCGTGGTTAGTTTTGCCGGCTTAATTGGATTTGTTGGTTTAATTGTTCCCCATATGGCTAGATTTATTTTGACAAAAAAAATAAGACAAAAAGTGCATAGTGGAAAAAGGATGCTCTTGGTGCTTTCTACGTTGATGGGTGCTATTTTTTTGATTATCAGTGATACAGCGGCTCGCACAATTTTTGCACCCTTTGAATTACCTGTAGGGATTTTGATTGCTTATATAGGGGTGCCTTTTTTTCTATGGTTGTTGCTGGGAAACACACACAAATATTAAGAAGCTGCAACGGCAAGGACGTGTTGTGTAAATGATCGAATTTAAAAGCGTTTCAGTTGGATACAAAAATATAGATGTAATACAAAATATGTCAATAAATTTTCCGAACGGAAAAATAACTGTGCTTATTGGCTCTAATGGCTGTGGTAAAAGCACTTTGCTTAGTGCCGCTTTGGGTCGTTTACGATTATCATTAGGGGAAATTTGTGTGGATGGTAACAATCTTTTAACTTTACCGCGCAAAAAAGCAGCTCAAAAAATTTCGCTTCTGCCCCAAAGCCGAACAATCCCTGACATTACTGTAGAAGCTTTTGTACTGCACGGACGCTTTCCATGGCTTGGGTATCCTCGTGTTTATCGTGTTGAGGATAAAGTTATTGTTAAAAAAGCCATGGAGCGGGTCAATATCATAGAAAAACGCCACGAATTGCTAGCTCATCTATCTGGTGGAGAACGACAAAAAGCATATTTAGCAATGTTGTTAGCACAAAATACAAGCAATATTTTACTTGATGAACCTACTACTTATCTGGATATTGCCCATCAGTTGGAATTGCTTGAGCTTATGAAGAAATTCAAAAATGATAATAAGTGCGTGATAGCAGTATTGCATGATTTAGATATGGCTTTTGAAATAGCTGACCAAATAGCGGTGCTAAAAAACGGAAGTTTGCTAAAGATTGGAACACCAAAAGAAGTATTTGCATCAAAGGCAGTTGAAGAAGCTTTTGGCGTAAAAATTACGATATTGAATAGCACCTGTGGCCATAGTATAATCAACAAAAGAAGGGATGGTAGCTTATGGTGAGACAAACCACATTGGAAAGATATGATAATACTCAAAATTTTGCAGATGCCGGATTTATTTCAGCATTTGATGCTTGTTGGAATAAATTTCAGCAAAGTAAATACCTGCAAGATAACAATATTTCAGTATTAAACTACGAGGTAGTAAATGAAAAGATATTTATAACTTGGGAAGCTCCTGACAATATTAGTAATGATATCATCAGAAACAATACACTTATCCAAATGAATTTTTCAATAACTTTACATGAAAGCGGTTATGGTGTTACTACTCAAAATGGTGAAAAACGTGTTTTTGAAGTAGGAGAAACTAAGCCGGTTTAAGAAGCTGTGGTCAGTGAGTACCTTTGTTTGTGCCAATTAAAAACACAAAACCCCCGAAATGTTGAATTTTCGAGGGTTTTCTGTGTCCCACAGGAGTCGAACCTGCGACCTTTCGGTCCGGAGCCGAACGCTCTATCCACTGAGCTAGGGACACTTACCATAGTGTAATTGTAAGGTTATAAAACCGTATTGTCAAGCTGTCGTTTTATAAATTGAACTCCTTTTTTATAAAGGGCAACCGATGACAAAATGAGACCGGTTGAGCACATAGCTTTAACAAGGAAATCCCGTTTTAATCGTAATTTTAGCAGGTAATAATGGAATCGCAAAAGACAACAAGGTGAAAATTACATAAAAAAAGCGAGTCTTTTTTCTGACTCGCTTTTTCTTTATATTACTACAATTTAAGGCATTGAATCTACATCGCCAAAAGTATTAAGCCAAAATTGATTACGCTCATTAATAATTGCTTGAGCACCCATATTCATATAAGATGCCATCATTGTATCCCATGTGGCATCAAAGTCTGCCGGGGATGTTGCTGCAATTACTTGATGAAGGATTACATCACGCTGATCTTGCAAAGGTGTAGCCAAACCTTCTTCTGCAATTATTGGCGGATGTACTACTCTACGTGCAACCCAAGCATTATCCATACCGGCAGCACGTGCAGCCATAACTTGCTCCGGAGCTATACCGGGGTATCCAAGTGCTAAAGTAGCTGCTGTAATATAATCATCACCTAAATCTATCCCGTTAACAGTGATAAGAATATCAAAGTTTCTGAGAGATGGGATAAATTGATGATCCGGCCATGAATGAGTTTCAGTTTCACCTAAAACTTCAATAGCACCGTTTGGATGTGTACGACGGTGTACGCCTTCATGACCAAACTGTAAAAATTCTCTTACGTCTGCACGGCTAATCCAGTCAAGATATATCAAAGATGCTATAGGTTCGGTATTAGTGGTTGGGAAGAAGATAAAGCGGTCTGTTGGGTTAGGCATTTGCTTTCTTACTACGCCTGCATCATTTTGGAAAGGTGTTACAACCATAAAGTTAGCATGTTCGCCAACGTTATCACGCATATCTACTATAATAGATTCTGATGCACGGAAAGGATAATCCCAGTTGTGAGAGAAAGCACCTACAAAACCAAGTTTCTTTTGGTCATCAGTGATTGGGTCTCCGGCAGGATGCAAGAAAAAGTCATTCCACAACAAGTCCATATCAAACCAGCGGTTAAGTACACGCACGCCTTCTTTGATACCGGGTTGTGTAAAGCGTCTGTCATCAAATCCATAAACAAACCATTCGCGTTCAGTAATATTATGAGGAATAAATGATGTTAAAATTGGATCACCTGTCCAGCTTACATCATGGCCAAGCAAGAATGGTATCATCCTGTTTGCATCAGCAGCTCCAAGAAGAGTGTCTGCATTGTCTCTAAAAGCAACAAGCATATCTTCAAATTGCTCTAATGTAGTAGGAGGAGCTATGTTCAAAGTATCAAGCCAGTCTTCACGTACAAAAGTATTGATACGACCGTCTGTGATAAGGCGACCTGTTAAAGAAAACAGATTGTTAGTTTCGGGGTCAACATTCCAATATACATTAGTTTCAGTTAAAAGGTCATAAAGATTTGGCAACAATAAATCTCTGTAATCAGCCAATAAAGGAGATAAATTCATTACCCCACCCATAGCAGCAAAGGTATCTACCATTGGGTTGTTAAATGTGTAAGAGATGTCAGGAGCCATACCTCCGGCCAAAAGAGCACTCATGTATTCAGCATCTTCCCAACGAGGAACTTGAATCCATTCTACAATGATGTTGTGTTCTTCTAACATTTGAGCTTCGATCCACTCAGCCCAGTAACTTTCACTAAAGTTAGGAATACGCTCATGAGAACGGTTCCACATAGCTACGCTAATTGTGCGTGGTTCAACAAAGCGTAAATTGTCATCCAGTCCATGTTGACTTAAAAGAGGGTTACTTGAAAGGGTTGAGGTTGTAGCAGGATCACCGGTAACAGGGGCTTGAGCACCTTGCCCG
Source organism: Defluviitaleaceae bacterium (assembly GCA_009785615.1). GTDB lineage: Bacteria > Bacillota > Clostridia > Lachnospirales > WQUN01 > WQVX01. The sequence continues at coordinate 13,292 of WQVX01000014.1, forward strand.
GTTGCCGGTTCGGCCGGGTCGTCTGCACCACAAGCTGATAATGCGAATAAAGCAATAAGTGTAGCAGTTAAAAACATAAACCTAATTGAAGTTTTCACGTTATTACCTCCTTAAAAATGATATAAAAATAATATAATTTAACCTTTTACCGCACCAAGGGTTGCCCCTTTAACAAAGTATCTTTGAGCAAAAGGATACACACATAAAATTGGAACCATAGCAATTACAATAGCAGCATTTTGAACAGACTCGCTCCAGCCCGGAGGAGCAGTAGCACCCGGATCCATAGCATCTATAGCAGTAAGGTTATTTATAATGTTATATAGCAGCAACTGTATTGGATGCCATTCCGGGGCACCTTGTAAAAAGAATAAAGCATCTTGAAAGCCATTCCAGCGACCTACGGCATAAAACAGGCCAATAGTAGCTAAAACAGGGGTTGAAAGTGGCAAGTATATTTTTATCAATACAGTAAAGGGACTAGCTCCATCTATCTCTGCCGATTCTTTTAAACTGTCAGGGATGCCAAAGAAGAAATTCCGCATAATTATCATGTTAAACACACTTATCATCCCGGGAAGAATCAGAACAAGAGGGTTATTTAAAAGATTTAAATCCCTAAATAATACAAAGTTTGGAATCAATCCTGCACCAAACAACATAGTAAAAACAATATAAAATGTTATAATCTTACGTCCTTTAAGAGAGTCATAGGTTAAAGGATAAGCTGCAAGAACAGTCATAATCAAATTTACTACAACAACAATGCCGGTCAATATTCCTGTCCAAGCCATAGACCGCATAAACCTTGGGGTGTTTAAAACATCCATATAAGAATCTATTTGAAAACCCACAGGCCAAAATGAAACTTGCCGACGCATAATGGCATCATGAGAGCTGAAAGATGTAGCTATTACACTCATAACCGGCAGAATACATGCAACAATTAATACCAGCATAAGAAATACAATTATCCAATCACCATAGGTCGCTCTTTTTAAACGGCTTTTTGATTTCACAGTTTTGCTCCTTTACTATATCAATTTACTAAAATTCTACCAAAAGCCCTGTCCGCCAAGCCTTCTGACCAGCCAATTTGCACTTAACAAAAGGAACAGGTTTATCACTGATGTAAAAATTCCTACAGCAGTTGCAAGAGAAAACTGCATACTCTGCAAACCCCAGCGATATACAAATGTTGGAAGCACTTCAGAAACACTTCTTACCAGATTATTTTCCATAGCCATAAATCTTGCAAAATCAACACCCATTATTTGACCCATAGTTAAAACCAAAAGTATTACTATTACCGGTCGTATACCGGGCAAAGTTACATGCCACATCTTTCTAAAACGGGATGCACCGTCCATATCAGCAGCCTCATACAATTCCGGATTAACAGCAGTAATGGCGGCCAAATACAAAATTGTATTCCAACCTAAGTGTCTCCATACTGACAAAAACACATTAGTTGCTACCCAGTGAGAAGGAGAGTTGAGAAACGGAACCGGTTCCATTCCAAAACCTACAATAATATTGTTGAAAGCACCAACAGATGTGGAAAACAACCTAATTGCCAAACCACCAATTATAATCCAAGAAAGGAAAAATGGCATATATGAAATGGTTTGAGTAATTCTTTTAAATTTTATAAACTTTATTTCGTTAAGAAGTAAAGCCAAAATAATAGGAGCCGGAAAACCTACTGCCATATCTAAAAAGCTGAACATAATTGTGTTGCGTATAGCTTCTTGGAAAGGCACAAGAGAAAATGCCCTTTGAAAGTTTGCCCAGCCAACCCAAGGCACATCAAGCACAGGCAAAATAATATTGTTTTGCTTCCAAGCCAACAAAAGATTTAACATTGGCATATAACTAAAAATGAAAAAATAAATAATTGGTGGAATCAGCATTACATACAGTGGCCAATGCCTTACCCAATAACTTTTTACAACATGAGACTTAACACTACGTTTATCTACACTCACATTCACCATAAAACAGCTCCCCTAAAGGCAATATCCAAAGATATTTACCAAAAATCCTCAGAACAATTCACTAGAAAACTTGCACACTATAATAATATAAGTTAATATATATGTACATGAAACAACTAAAGATTTTTTGTAATAACTAATGATTGATGGGATTCTCTACAGATTTTTAAAATTTTACTGGTAGACATGCACAAGTTTTACAAAGGGGTATCGTATGAAAACATCATTTAATGACAATTGGCAATTTAAACCGGAAGATAAAGAAAATTGGGGTTTTGTGGAAATTCCTCATGATTGGCTGATTTATGATACATATAATCTTTATAAAAGTGGCGTGGGATGCTACCGCAAAACTTTTGACTTAATGGATCTATCCCCGGGGCAAAAAGTAAGTTTACGCTTTGATGGCGTGTATATGGATAGCAGATTATATATAAACGGCACTTTTGCCGGAGAGTGGAAGAATGGATATACGGCATTCACCCATGATATAACGCCATATATAAAGGTCGGCAAAAATGAAGTTGTAATGGAAGTTCACTATACGTCCCCTAATTCCCGCTGGTACAGTGGAGCAGGAATTTACCGTGATTGCTGGCTTATTGTTCAAAATTCCTCTCATTTTATTCCTGATGGCATATATATTTCCCCCAAAAAAGAAAATAATCACTGGAAAATAAATGTAAAGACTGATGTGAACAGCACCGTTGCTTACGAAGTTAGGCACAGCATTACAGGAATTGACTTCGAGACATTGCCGGATGGTACTATACTAGTTGAAAATCCGCTGCTATGGGATATAGAAAATCCAACTTGCTATACTTTAGAGTCAACGCTTATTGTAGATGGACAAGTGCAAGATTCTTTAAGTACTCGTTTTGGATTTAGAGAAATAGCCTTCTCACCGGAAGAGGGTTTTATTTTGAATGGGAATCGCGTTCAGATAAACGGAGTATGTCAGCATCATGACTTAGGCGCATTAGGTGCAGCAGTACACAAAGATGCTTTACGCCGTCAATTAGAAATTTTGCGTGCTATGGGAGTTAATGCTGTACGTACAGCTCATAATCCACCGGCAGAAGTGCTAATGGAACTAACTGACGAAATGGGTTTTGTAGTAATGAGCGAGCTTACTGATGTCTGGAAACGAAGCAAAACCACTTATGATTATGCAAGATTTTTTGAAGAATGGATAGAAAAAGACGTTGCTGCTTGGATTCGTCGGGACAGAAATTGTCCTTCCGTTATCATGTGGAGTGTAGGAAATGAAATATATGACACTCACGCAGACTTTGAAGATGGCTCTGCTACATTAAAAATGCTAATGAATTTAGTGAAGCTGCACGATCCGGACGGTCATGCTCCGTCTACCCTATGTTCCAACCATATGCTATGGGAAAATACTCAACGTTGTGCAGATATCATTAAATTGATCGGCTACAATTATGCTGATCATTTATATAAGGATCACCATATAATCCATCCTGACTGGATTATATACGGCGGGGAAACTGCCTCAACTGTGCAAAGCAGGGGTGTATATCATTTCCCTTTAAGCAAGTCCATATTAAATGACGATGACCTTCAGTGCTCTGCTTTAGGAAATAGCTCCACCAGTTGGGGAGCTAAAAGCACCGAAGCTTGCATTATCGCCCACAAGGAGCCTTCTTTTGTAATGGGTCAGTTTATTTGGACAGGTACAGACTATATTGGCGAACCTACACCCTATCATACAAAAAGCTCATATTTGGGTCAGATTGATACAGCCGGATTTCCAAAAGACTCTTTTTATATTTTTCAAGCAGCTTGGACAAAATCTCCAATGATACACTTGTTTCCATATTGGGACTGGTCTCCGGGGCAGCCTATAGATGTACGCATTTGCTCAAACGCGCACAGTGTAGAATTATTTCTTAACGGACAATCTTTAGGGGCAAAAAATATTGATTTAACCGCCAATTATATTGTTCCCTATGAAGAAGGTGTAATAAAAGCTGTAGCCTACGACCAAAACGGCAATATAGTCGCTGAGGCTCAGCGAGAATCTTTTGGTGACGTGGTAGAACTTGTCATGTCCCATACTAAAATTGGCCAATTAACTTTTACAGAAATTAATGGAATAGATTCATTAGGGCGCGTTGTAGAAAATGCAAACAGCCGTGTCAATATATCTGTTACAGGCGGGGAATTGCTGGGGCTGGATAATGGCGATTCTACAGACATGGATTCTTACAAAGGAACCGGCAAGCGAATGTTTAACGGAAAACTACTTGCCATAACCAAAGGAAATTGCACTTTAACAGCATCAATTGATACAGTGGATATACCTATCCGTAAAATAGAACTCATAAAAGAAGATTGGACAATAACAGCCAAAATTTTCCCGGAAAATACCACCTGTCATGATTTGCAATGGAGATTATCTGATGCCGCCGGAATAGACAGTCCATTAGGCATGGTATCCCCAAATGGAAAAACTGCTATTATCTCACCTAAAGGTGATGGAGAGGTTTATATCAGGTGCGCCACTAACAATGGTCGTGATCATATAAGTTTAATTTCTGCTTTACCATTTGAAATAAGTGGATATGGTATGCCGTTTTTAAACCCATATCAATTTATATCCGGTGGACTGTATAATGCAAGTAACGTCCCTATGACCAATGGTAACGAACGCGGCATAGCCACTTTACGTGATGGGGAAAGCCATGTGGGTTTTGTTGATCTTGATTTTGGGTCATATGGTTCTGATGAGTTAACATTATGGCTATTTCCGCTAGAAAAAAATCCTTTTCAAATAGAAATATGGAAGGGTATGCCCAAGGAAGGCCGGCAGATATGTGTAGTTACTTATGATAAAGGTTCCATATGGAACACATATCAAGAAGTAACTTATAAGTTGCCGGAAAGGCTTTGTGGTGTAGTAACTTTGTGCTTTATATTTAAGCAAAAAGTTCATATCAAAGGCTTCCAATTTTTAGCTTACGAAAAAGCTTTTGAAAAAATCAATTTTAATGAAAATGACAGCATTTATGGAGATTCATTTAATGTAACTTACGATGGAATTGAAAACATTGGCAATAACGTAACAATAACCTTTAAAGAAATGGATTTTGGAGAAAAAGGCGCAAAAGCCATTGAGTTATGTAGGCGTACACAACAAGATAAAAATAGTATCCGTATATTATTTACAGATGCAGATGGCAAAGAATATATTAACACTGTAACATTGCTACCTGTCGATGACTACGAAAGTGTATGCTTCCCGCTGGATACAGGCTTTTATGGTAAAGGAACAGTATCATTTATTCTTCTGCCGGGCTGTAATATTGACTTAACTTGGTTTAGATTTTTTTAAGAACTCAGGGCATAACAAAATCATTATAAAACCCATACCTATAATCAAAGTTTGGTGAATGATTTTGGTTCATCGAACTCATATTATTTGTATGGGGATGCCTAGCTTCTGTTCAATCTCTTCACGGTGCATGTCATCCAAAGTATATTCAATAAATTTACTTTCAGTTCTAAACATATTTTGCGGCAAAAGTAAACGTGTACATCCATCTTGATGAGCTTTTTCTTTTACTTGCTCAATAACGTCTTTTCCGGTTAATAATCCGCTGGTTGTGACATTAGAGCCAAAAAAATTATTTTGTACAGAATATACCTTTACTTGCCCCGGGATGTTGGCAGCCAATTTTTCTATCAAATTTTTAGCTGCTTCTCCTGTTACTAAGCCAATAATTCCGTCTATCTGCTTCATTTTTGGTTTAATAGAATTCACAAATTCTCGTTCAAATAAAGCCCACATACCTACGCCGTTTTCCAACTGAGGAAAATCCTCATAATATTTGTAAGGTGGCATAGGTAAGTTAGCTTTTATATACCATTCATCAGCGCAGAATACAAATGAAGTTCCACGCTCCTTTTGGATATGAGCCTGCCATTTTTCAACCTGATTTATCACTTTTTTTGCATCTTCTTGCAGAAATGGCTCTAGGACGTGCAAACCTTCTCTATATTTGGTAAGTCCAACAGGTACTACAGATAAGCTTGATGCTTTAGAGCCTATATTCAACAATGCACTAATGGTTTTGTCTAAAGCACCTCCGTCATTGATGCCTTTGCATAACACTATCTGAAAATGCATGGTTATACCGGCGTCATTAAATTTCTTCAAATATTCAAAAAGATCATCAGGATTAGAATTGTTTAGCATCTTGCGTCGCAAAGCGAGATCTGCCGCATGTACAGAAATATGCATAGGTGACAAATGATAATGAATTATACGCTCTGCTTCTGCTTGGTCTATATTAGTAAGCGTAACATAATTTCCCATTAAAAAAGATAAACGAAAATCATCATCTTTAAAGTATAAGGATTTACGCATTTTTTTAGGCAATTGATCAACAAAACAAAAAATGCAACGATTGTGGCAAGATTTAGCCTGATCCATTAAACCTGATTCAAATATTAAGCCAATGTCATCAGCTTCTTCTTTTTCTATATCTAACTCCCAAATTTCACCGTTAGGTTTTTCTATTTCAAGAAGAAGTTCCTCTTCTTGAATCATAAAACGATAGTCTAAAACATCAATAATTTTTTGGCCATTTATCGTAAGTAGCATGTCTCCCGGCTCTATTTCCAGTTGATTTGCTATGCTGCCGGATTCTACATCTTTGATTTTATGCATTTGTATCTCCTCTAAAATCTCTATGAACAAGTTCTAACTTTCACAGCTACGGCGAACGAAAAAAGTTATACACTGCTTCTGCTGATTTTTGATTCATAGTATCCACCAGTGCAAGTTCTTCTATTGAAGCACGTCGTATTGGATCTATTCCTTTAAAATGGCGCATTAATGCTTTGCGCCTTGTTGGCCCTATACCCGTTATATCGTCCAATACAGATCTTACTTGAGAATCTGCACGCAGCTTGCGATGATATTCTAGTGCAAAACGATGAACTTCGTCCTGAATGCGAGTAATTAGCCTAAAGCCTTCACTATTACGAGGCATGGATATTTCAACATCCTGATATATTAATCCTCTCGTTCTGTGTCTATCATCTTTTACCATTCCACAAACAGGAATGGATATGCCCATTTGTATCAGAACCTCTTCTGCCGCATGAACCTGTCCCTTGCCACCGTCAATCATTAATAAATCCGGTAGCTTAGAAAACTTTCCTTCTTCTTTTTCTTTTTGTTCATTTAAGTATCGTTTAAACCGCCTGGTGATTATTTCTTCCATACTAGCGTAGTCGTTGGGGCCGTGTACCCCTTTTATTTTAAATTTGCGATAATCACTATTTTTAGATTTGCCATCTTCAAATACAACCATAGATCCAACAGATTCAAAGCCCTGGATATTGGAAATATCGTAAGCTTCTATTCTGGCAGGAGGTTCAGATAACTGTAAAGCCTCTGCTAATTCGCTTATAGCAGATTGGTTGCGGGTAGCTTCTCGCTTTATATGCATACCAAATTGCTCCATTGTAAGATCTGCATTACGAACAGCCAATTGCAACAGTTGATGTTTTTCACCTTTTTGTGGAACAGTGATATGAACCCGCTGCCCCTTTAATTGAGTCAGCCAGTTAGAAATATTTTCGCGGTCGCTTGGAGCTTGAACGATAACCAATTCTTTAGGTATGAAGGCGGCCTCACCATAAAATTGTTTGATAAAAGCCTCAAGGATATCTTCGTTAGGGAAATTTTGCGGGGTGTTTTGCATCATAAAATGTTCCCGCCCAATCATTTTGCCATTGCGCACAAAAAAGACCTGTACTAAAGATTCATCATCTTTACGAGCCAAGGCTATTACGTCTCTATCGTCTCCGGATGTATTTTCAGCTTTCTGCTTTTCGGTCAACATTTTAAGTGCTTGAAGTAAATCGCGTAATTCTGCGGCTTTTTCAAACTCAAGTGCTTCTGAATGAGCCTCCATTTTTTGAGATAGTTTTTCTACTACAGGTGCTATCTTCCCTTGTATAAGAGATATAGCTTCATTTATCATCTGCTGATATTCTTCTTCTGCGATGTAACGGTGGCAAGGAGCCTTGCAATGACCTATATGATACTGTAAGCAAGGCCGCCCTTTGTCATAATCTCGTGGAAATCTACGGTGGCAACGGCGCAAAGGCCATATATCATGGATTAAATTCAAAATTTCCCGTATTCTGTCTCCGCTTGGATAGGGGCCAAAGAATTTTCCTGTTTTACCACGTTTTTGATCCCGTTGGTGGGCATAGACTATACGAGGCAAACGCTCTTCGGTAACTTTAATATATGGATAGGCTTTATTGTCTTTTAGGCGAATATTATATTTTGGGGTGTGCTGCTTGATTAAATTGCATTCTAAAATAATGGCTTCTACTTCGTTATCAGTAACGATATATTCAAAATGAGTTATATGAGTTACCATGCTACGGACTTTAGGATCTGAGGCAGCAGTAGAAGAGCGAAAATAACTACGCACCCGGTTACGAAGGTTAATCGCTTTACCTACATAAATGACATGATTGCTCTCATCCTTCATCAAGTAGACACCGGGCTTGGAAGGAAGTTTTTTTAGCTCATCCGGGATTGAGAACATTACAGCCTCCTAATTACACTACCAATATTTACGGTCAAGGCTACGATATGACAAAGCCTCAGTTAAATGCATTACATTAATATTTTTTGCTTCTTCCAGGTCTGCTATGGTACGAGCCAATTTTAATATTTTGTGGTAAGCTCTGGCACTTAGCCCCAAATTATCAAATGCTTGCCGGATAAGCTCTTTTTCTGTAGATCCCAAAGGGCAGAAGTGATCTACCATTGGGGCAGTCATTTGGGCATTGTTTCGGATATTTGCTTGTTGGACATTAGAAAAGCGTGCTTGCTGGATAGCATGGGATTTAATCACCCGGGCTTTAATATCCGCAGAAGATTCACCTCTTGCTTGCTCCATATCTTTGTACTCAAGATTAGCAGCCTCTACCTGGATATCTATGCGATCCAGCAAAGGGCCGGAAACTTTACGCAGGTATTTTTCAATTTCATTTTGGGTACAGTTGCATTTTTTAACATCGCCGGAAGCTCCCCAATATCCGCAAGGGCAAGGGTTCATAGAAGCTAACATCATAAAAGCACTAGGATATGTAAGTGTTCCGTAGGCTCTTGAAATTGTTACTTCTCCATCTTCCAAGGGCTGGCGAAGGATCTCCAAAGTTCTTTTTTGAAATTCCGGCAATTCATCTAAAAACAGTATTCCATTGTGTGCCAAGCTGATTTCACCGGGCATGGGGACGCGCCCACCACCTGTTAACGCCATGGAAGAAGCCGTATGATGAGGCGCACGAAAAGGCCGTTCAGTTATCCGTGCCTGTCGCTGGTTAAGCAGTCCGGCAATGCTATATATTTTTGTGATTTCCAAGCTTTCGTCAATAGTTAAGTCCGGCATGATGGTGGGCATACGATGAGCCAACATTGTTTTTCCCGCTCCGGGCGGGCCAATAATTAATACATTGTGATACCCGGCCGCCGCTACTTCCAAGGAACGTTTTACAAACAACTGACCTTTTACATCTGCAAAATCTACATTATAATTAGGTACATCACAACTTGAAGAAGGTACTGCTCTTGCTATGGCTTTCCCCTTTTGAGAAAAGTGGTTAACTATTTCCATTAAGTAAGATGCAGGTAAAACGATCATGCCATTTACTAAAGCAGCTTCTGACCCGTTATCTTTTGGAACACAGCAATTATCTATGCCGTAAGATTTAGCAGCTAAAATCATTGGCAATACTCCATTAACAGATCTTACAGATCCATCAAGAGACAATTCGCCGGTAAAAAATATATTTTGTACATCTTCCTGTTTTAATACACCCATACATACTAAAATTCCTATAGCAATGGGTAAATCAAAAGCGGGGCCTACTTTACGAATATCTGCCGGAGCCAAATTAACTGTAATTCGTTTAACCGGAAAAGGAAGCCCGGCATTACGGATGGCTGTACGTACGCGCTCCCTGGACTCCTTTACAGCAGAGTCCGGCAGTCCTACAATGTCAAAAGCCTGCAGTCCTTGATTAACATCTACTTCTACATGAACAAGATATCCATCCACTCCAAGGACGGCAGCACTGGTGACTTTAGCAAGCATTTACTATTCCTCCTTTGTTTTCGCAATGAAGTATACCATAGATAATTTCAAAATAACAATTGTGGTTACATCATATTTGTTGCACAAAAAAATCAAGTGACTTGTTTTTTGTCACTTGATTTAGGTAGTTCACTGAATTATTGTTTAATATTCGTAAGTCCAGCCTCTTTCATTTCTTATCCGTTCAAGTTCGCTTTGGCGATGTTCTGCCCTTTGCTCAAGCGTTCTTGCTCTATGAGATGCTCTTTCATTTGGGAGTGATGCCATAGTTAAATTAAGCCTTCCCCTACCATTTGATTGTATGCTAAACCCAATGCCAATATAATAATATGTTGGATTCATTATAAAATAATGGGTCAGCTCATTTGATAATATTGAATCTACAATTTCGTGTACACGTTGCGGAGTTAATTCTCCTTCGATCCAATGGCTTGAAGAATGGCTGGATGTTACTTTTGTTCTGCTAACACCCATCCATCTATCATGTCTTTGTTGGTGCGTTCTTCCATCCGAGGCAGCATTACGTCCAAAATTGTTGTTGCGCATGTCTAAACTGTGTTCTATAGCAATAACTGTTGCAGGGGCATAAATTGCATAAGGATGTACTCCATACAGCTCCCTCTCAGTATTGATTTTGTCCAAAAACCACTGCTCTATTTCAAAGAAGTTAAAGTCATATTCTCTCAAATCTAATGGAGGTATATGAAATGGAACAGTAATCTCTATTGTGTTTGTTTCTGTAACTTGCTCTCCGGCATTTGCATAAGTAACAATTACGCTGTTCATAAATACAGCACACAACAGCAGTATGAACATAAAGGGTTTGCAAAAAAATTTTGAAAGCATTTATAAATCTCCTCTCAGAAGCTGCGAATCCAACGAAAGCAGGTAAATATTTACTGCCATTCAAAAAACTCTCGTAATGCTTTGCCTAATCTAGTGACTATTGGGTAATTCGGACCTTCTTTGCCTTTACGAATCTTGGTTACTTCTATTAACCACTTTGCTTTATGCTTAGCACCGGACATTCGAGGATAGTTTACAGATAGAATCATAGTGTGCTTTTCTTGCAAGGTTAAAGAACCCAACGTTGTTTCATTTGTTTTTTTTGATCGCTTGGCCTGCTTAGGAGAAACATATGCTAAAAATGGATTTTCCGTATTGTCAGGAAAAAATGTGTATTCACCATTTCTATCTAAATCAAAATAATAAGACATTTCTGTATAAACACGGTGAATAGTGGTTGTGTCTGAAGCCTCCATATTTAGCCACAAGCGTGGATCCGGCAGATATTTTATTTTTAATGAATACACAAAGCAATCACGCTCAAGAGAAGCATTTATTGTTTGGAAATTAACTGTTTTACTTCTGCCGGAAGATTTTGTTGTGCTTTTGTCATTCATGTTATCAAACAGGATCGTTAGTTTTGCAAAAGGAAGTTTGTTTTCAATATCCATGTAATTGGATGGAGTTGGCTCTACATTAAAATAGTTTAAGCCCGTGTTCGTTAGGTAATAACGAGAACAAGGAGCATAAAATGCTATGCCAAGCTCATCTTCATCTGTATTACCTCTTAGGTAGCTGTTAATTTCGTTTTCCAAATTAAAGGGAATCATATATATTGGTCGGATCAACTTTAAATAATGTCCAAAGGGCGTTAAAAAATATTTATCCAACAATATACCCAATAAATAGGTTCCGGAAATAATTGCCATGTCAAATACATCCAGCTCATCAAAGATATCCATGCCAACAAGATCGTCTATATCAACCCCAATTGTATCGTATAAACGTTGAAAAATAGCATCTGTTTCAGCAGGATTCTTTAAAATATTAATTAAATATTCTTCATCAAAAATAAGCTGAGGTAAAGGAACAAGCTCATTTAAAGAACGAGAAGCATAGCGTAAAGCCGCCTGTACAATTTTATCAAACATCTCTTCATCCGGCAGATTAATGCGCTTTTCTATTCCGCTTATTAATTGGGCACGATTAACATGTATAGATGGGATTTTTACAAAAAAATCCATTTCCATGGCCAATGCAAGTAAATAAGCAGCATAACTTTGATCTTGCATATGAAGCTTTTTTGCTACATCAAAAGCTGCTTCTTCCGGCATGGCATCAGCTTCTGTCAAATCTATATCCGGCTGGCAATATTCTATAATGGTACGAAAATCTGCCACTACCGGGTGGCTGCTTGTGTTGTAGCTTTCAAATTCAAATGATAAGTCCGGATACTTGCTTGATTCACATATCCGTATGTTGGGAGATAAATCCGGTGGCTGGCCACATAGCCTGTTAAGAGATTCAAAAAGATTAGCAGGCGAAAAAGATGTGTCCTCAATCAGCGCAGAATAATACCAACGCCGATATATATTGGGTAAACATGGCAATAATTTTGTACGTTTATTTTTATTGCTGGATTTATACACATCATTAAATGGCTCAGAAAATTGTTGATTTATTGCCCTTGAATATTTGTTATAAATAATCATAGTACATACACCGCCTTTGTACTTGATTGTATCAGAATACATGATAAAATCAAAGGAAAATAACCAACGAAAATATGTGTAGCTATTTGACTGTTATAGGCCATCTTTTTTTACATTATTTTACAAAGATTATGACTGTTAAAATCTAATTGCTATATAATCAAAGCGAGGTTAATATGGGATCACAAACTAATTTAGAGACAATTCAAGAAACTCACTACAAAACACCTAAACTTTATGCAGTTACCTTGTATAATGATGATATTACAACTATGGACTTTGTAGTAGAACTCTTAGTAAAAATTTTTCATAAAACTACTGCCGAAGCCTCTACCATCATGATACAGGTACATGAAAAAGGTAAAGGCATAGCCGGTATTTACACTTACGACATTGCTGTAACAAAAAAGATTCAAGCTGATCAAATGATTGCAGAAAGAGGATTCCCGTTAAAATTAGGAGTAGAGTAGATAGCTTTAATAAGACAAACTATTTGTGTTGCTACAGCAGCATGAAATCAGAAAAGAAGTGGATAGGATGATAAGTAGATGAAGTTAGACTCATTTGCCGGGCAAGTATATGTAGTAACAGTTAACGAAGCCAGACTTCAAGGGCACGAATTTGTGACCCCGGAGCATTTTCTGTATAGTGCCCTTATGTTTGATGAAGGAAAAGAAATTATAGGGGCAGGCGGCGGAGATATAAAAAGCATAGTTGAAGATCTGCAACAATTTTTTAAAGAACATATCCCTAAGCATATGGCGGAAGGCCCAATAGAATCTTCTGCTTTTGTGCAACTTTTTGAAGCTGCTGCTGCTCAGGCTAATACTTCAGGCAGTAAATTAGTAACAGTAGCAGAGCTTCTTTCTGCAATATTTTTTTTAAGAGAATCTCATGCCCAATATATTTTGATAAAAAATGGCCTTGATAGGCTTGCTATGATCAAATATATTTCGGAAGATCTTCAAAGAGACCAAAATGGTGCAATTATCCCTCAAACACAACTTTCTAAACAACAAGGAGAGGAAGGGATACAATACACAGTGAACTTGTGCCAAAAAGCTATGGAAAATAAACTAGACCCATTAATAGGTCGGTTGGATGTAATAGACCGCTCCATACAGGTTTTATGCCGCCGTCTAAAAAATAATCCTATTCATGTAGGAGATCCCGGTGTAGGTAAAACGGCTATAGCAGAAGGCTTGGCACAGCGTATAGTATCCGGAGATGTGCCGGAGCTTTTAAAGGATGCACAAATACTTCAAGTTGACATGGGTACTTTAATAGCGGGTACTAAATTTCGGGGAGATTTTGAAGATAGGCTTGTAAAATTGCTGGAAACGGTATCAACACTACCTAAGCCAATATTGTATATAGATGAGATCCATACTGTAGTAGGAGCCGGAGCTGTATCAGGCGGTGCCATGGACGCCACCGGGATAATCAAACCATATCTTGCCAAAGGGGATATTCGTTTCATTGGCTCCACCACCTACGATGAATTTAAAAAGCATTTTGAAAAAGATCGGGCATTAGCCAGACGCTTTCAGAGGATAGATATTTCAGAACCTTCCAAGGAAGAATGTGTAGCTATACTTAATGGGCTAAAAGACAGATATGAGTCCTACCATAAAGTTAGTTACAGTAATGAAATTATTGAATTGATAGCAGATTTAAGTGCAAGATATATGACAGACCGCAGGCTTCCGGATAAAGCAATAGATGTACTGGATGAGGCAGGAGTACTTGCTCAACTTGATAGGGCTAAAGAATGTAATGAAGATAATGCAGAAGATGATATAGCTAATGAAGTAACACGCAAGCAAGTAGAATGCACAGTAGCCGGAATGGCAAAGGTGCCGGAAAATAGTATAGCGGGCGATGAAATTGATCGGTTACGAAACCTGGAAAATAGCCTTAATAACCAAGTTTTTGGACAAGAAAAGGCGGCTGAGTCTATTTCACAAGCAATAAAAGCGGCTAGAAGCGGCCTAAACGAACCGGGTAAGCCGGTAGCAAATTTATTATTTGTAGGCCCTACGGGGGTGGGTAAAACGGAAATAGCTAAGCAGTTGGCATCAATTTTGGGCATCAGTTTGTCACGTTTTGATATGAGCGAATATCAAGAACGTCATGCAGTAGCAAGACTTATAGGCGCACCTCCCGGATACGTAGGTTTTGAAGAAGGCGGACTTTTAACAGAAGCGATTCGTCGTACACCACACTGTGTTCTTTTGTTGGATGAAATAGAAAAAGCTCACCCGGATATACTTAATGTACTGCTTCAGGTAATGGACTATGGTCGCCTTACGGATAACACAGGCAGACAGGCAGACTTTGCTAATGTCATTTTAATTATGACCTCTAACGCCGGAGCGGCTGATTTAGCTAAA
Source organism: Defluviitaleaceae bacterium (assembly GCA_009785615.1). Classification (GTDB taxonomy): domain Bacteria; phylum Bacillota; class Clostridia; order Lachnospirales; family WQUN01; genus WQVX01. The sequence continues at coordinate 28,333 of WQVX01000014.1, forward strand.
AAATCCATTGGGTTTGGAGCCGGATTTAACATCAGCGCAGTAGAGAAGGCAGTAGAAAAAATGTTTAGCCCGGAATTTCGTAATAGGCTGGATGCAATAATTAAGTTTAACCCTGTTGATGAAAAGATGGCACAAAGCATAGCCCAAAAGTCATTGGATAAATTAGTGAAAAAGCTTGCCGCCAAAGGCGTAACCCTAACACTTTCAAAAAGTGCTGTGGATTATATCGCCAAAAAAGGTTTGTCTGAAACTTATGGAGCGCGAGAAATTATCCGCGTGGTAGAAAATGATGTTAAAAAATTGCTGGTAAATGAGCTGTTATTTGGAAAGCTTGAAGAAAAAGGAGAGGCTTCTTTACACTGGGATGAAGAGAACAATATCTTTAATATTAAATTAACATGAGTTTAAGTACGTTTGCATAGAAAATTTAACAATGCAAATTAAAGGAGAATCTAATGGACATTATTGCTGCACTAACTACAGAATTCTCGCTGGCTTTATGGCAAGTAGAGAATACTGTAAAGCTGATAGATGAGGGAAATACGATACCTTTTATTGCTAGGTATCGTAAAGAGATGACCGGATCAATGGATGATCAGCAATTGCGAGAACTTTATGATCGGCTAAACTACTTGCGTAATTTAGAAGAACGCAAAGAACAAGTATTACACTTGCTGGAAGAGCAAAACAATCTAACTGATGAAATAAAAGACAAGCTAATTGCTGCAACTACTTTAACTGAAGTAGAGGACATATATCGTCCCTTCCGTCCTAAAAGGCGTACTCGTGCCACAATGGCAGAAGAAAAGGGTCTTGGGCCTTTAGCAGATATTTTGTGGGCACAAGAATTAAAAATGTCTGCGGAAGAAGCAGCGGTTCCTTTTATAGATATAGAGAAAGGTGTAGAGACAGCTTCGGATGCCATTGCAGGAGCTTGTGATATTATTGCAGAACGTGTTTCGGATGATCCTAACTGTCGTGCATGGGTGCGTAATACTACTTGGCAGGAGGGCTTTATCAGTTCAACTCCTTCTAAAAAAGCCCAAGAAGGTTCTGAAAACTCTGAAAATAATCAGAAATCAAAAAAAGTCGGTGTTTATGATATGTACTTTGAATTTACAGAGCCTATCAAAAAAATAGCAGGACACCGCGTACTAGCCCTTAATCGTGGAGAAAAAGAAGATTGGCTTAAAGTAACCCTGGAAGCTCCTATAGAAAAAATTTTGACCGGTTTAGAAAATCGACTTCTTGAAAATAATCCCCATACTTTATCTTTGCTTAAAACTACTATAGCAGACAGCTACAAACGCCTAAGTGCTCCCGCGGTTGAAAGGGAGCTTCGTTCTACTTTAACCGAGCAAGCAGAAGAAGGTGCAATTAAAGTTTTTGGAGAAAATCTTAGGCAACTTCTTATGCAGTCCCCAATCAAAGATCGGGTTGTATTAGCCATAGATCCGGGCTTTCGTACAGGCTGTAAGCTGGCTGTAGTAGATGAAACAGGCAAAGTTTTAGAAACCGGGGTCGTATATTGTACTATCGGCAAGGAAACAGGCCCTTCTAAAAAGATCTTGCACCAATGTATCGAAAAATATAATGCAAACCTTATTGCAATTGGAAATGGTACTGCCTCGCGAGAAACAGAGCAAGTAATAGCAGAACTCCTTAAAGAATTTGACCTTTCTGCCCAATACATAATTGTAAATGAGGCAGGTGCATCCGTATATTCTGCATCCAAACTGGGAGCAGAAGAATTTCCAAACTTTGATGTAGCATTAAGAAGTGCAGTATCCATTGGGCGGCGTCTGCAAGATCCTTTGGCAGAACTCGTTAAAATTGACCCTAAAAGCATCGGTGTAGGCCAATATCAACATGATATGAATCAAAAACGCCTTGGAGAAACTCTGTCAGGAGTGGTAGAAAGCTGCGTTAACTCTGTAGGAGTTGACCTTAACACTGCATCCCCAAGTCTATTGTCATATGTAGCGGGAATTACACCTACAGTTGCCAAGCATATTTTAGCTTACCGTGAGGAAAATGGGAAATTTACCAGCCGCAAAGAACTTCTGAAGGTAAAAAAATTAGGCCCAAAAGCCTTTGAACAATGTGCCGGATTTTTGCGCATACCGGGCGCAGCTAATTCTTTAGATAATACAGGGGTACATCCGGAATCTTATGCTGTGGCAGAAGGGTTTTTAGCTCATCAAAAAGAAGGTAAATCCGCATCTTTAGAAGATATTGCCAAGCAATTATCTACAGGTTTGCCTACATTACAAGATATCATAAAAGAGTTAGAAAAACCGGGCCGAGATCCCAGAGAAGATCTTCCTCCACCTATTTTACGTAGTGATGTACTTTCCCTTGATGATTTGCAAGAAGGTATGATACTTCAAGGAACTGTACGAAACGTTATTGATTTTGGAGCTTTTGTAGATATTGGTGTCCATCAAGATGGTTTGGTTCACATTTCTCAGCTAAGTGATAAATTTATTAAACATCCATTGGAAGCAGTAAGCGTGGGCGATGTAGTAACGGTAAAATTGCTGTCCGTGGATATCAAGCGAAATAGAATCTCTTTAAGCATGAAAATCTAAGATTCAACTTATAAAACGCGAGTTAGACGAAGAAATAATTCGTTTAACTCGCGCTTTTTTGTATAGGAGGTGCTACAATGCAACAATTGCTTTACAGTAAGTCTATCTCTTTGCTTTCTTCAGTTCCGTTTTCATCATTTTCATTTTCTGCTAATTCTACGTAGGCATTTCTTTTTTTCTTTTTGTTTATTACAAAAACTGAACCTGCTATACATGCAGCTAACAAAGGCATAGCAATAAGCCATTGTAGGTTAAAAACTGCCCCTTGATTCTCATTATCTAAATGCGGTACTACTACAGCAAAATGACTAAAGCTTGGTGGTTGAATAAATATTGTGCCTCTGCTGCCTCTTCTGATGGTATACAATGGGTTTGGCAACATGTTTTCATTTGGAATATGCCATACTCTTACAATAGCGTCCCTATAGCTTTCACGCAAAGGAATTCCAATTCTTATGCTTCCTTCATCAAATCCATTGCTAAGCCTCCGCATTCGACCATTTTCTTCTACATAGATATGAATTTCATAAAGATCAATCACCTGTACATCCACAACTTCTGATTCACCGGTACTTGAGTTTGCTCGAACTACTCTATCTCTTAGACTAATGAAACTTTCATGGTCTTGCTCTATTTTCACAACATACAAGAACGCGCCTTCCGGGAGAATAGAATATTCTCCTTCCTCTGTAACCCTCATGCGTAATTGAACACCGGTCTCAAGATGGGTATAAACAAGAACAAAGTCCATGTCGTCATCAATTTCTAATACTTCATCTTCTTCACCTTCGCCCATGAAGTTAAGCCTAATGTGTTGGCGTTCATTTTCACTTGGATCCATATCCGGGGCTACTGCATACATATTTATTGTTAAGGATCGATGTACAGAAAACGGGCCTTCATAGCGGATCCATTCCGGGGAAGCTATGGGAGGTACAGTTCCGTTAGAAGTATAGTAGATTACGGCATTTGGGGTAGGGCTAAAAAGTGCTACCATAATCCCTTGCCTTCTATCAACATCATCAATTTCGTCATCTATATTTGTGTAGCGACTGACCCTTCCGTCATTTATTATTTGCCTGGCTACAGGAGCCTCCGTTTGGCCGGACATATGATATACAAAAACTCTTTCTTCGCTGTCCTCTAAGCCTTCCGCACGAGTAAAGGCAGTAACTCTTATTTCTGTTCCCGGATCACCTTGCAGTATAAACGGCCCTGTGTAGGTTTGCAGATTACCTGTTGTCCGCATACCATTTACAGTATTATTAACCCTGTAATAAATAACTCCATTAGGTACGCTAAAGGCTAAGCGGGTTCCTTGCGTAATACGTGAACCATCCAAAATACTTGGATTTGGAGGATGCGCCCGTGAAGATATATTATAGTAGAACATCATAGGCATAGATTCTATAGAACCTGATACAGCCTGCGCACGGATTATAAAAGTTCCTCCCGGCTGCCCGGTGACTTGTACCCTTCCACCGGATGATATTGAGTCGGATCCGTTGTCAAGCTCTGCATCTCCCAGAGCATATCTTATTTCGGCACCGGTGATATTTGTGACCAATGTAACCCAACTGCCCGCATGTACTTCAGAACCGGAGGGCGGATGCGCCGCTAAAGCTGCGTTAGCATCTAATACTGAATAGGTAAAGGATACAATTTCACTTGGAGTCCGTCCTGTCATATGAGCAAAAGCGGATATACTTATGCTTTGTCCCGCTTCTGCATCTAGGGCAATAGTTGAGCCGTGCATTCTGGATGGATTTTCCGGGTTGGTTGGATCTGTGCCATCCTTTGTATATGTGATACTTGCGCCCTCAGTAGTCGTAAGATTAAGCATAGTACCCCTTGGCACAATTGAGCCGCTGGGGATAGAAGGCTCCGGAGCCATTAACTGATCTGCAAGGATATATGAAAAAGTTGTGATTCTGCTAACTTCTCCATCTCTTGCAGCAACAGCACGTATATGAAGGTCAGATTCTATTATAATCGGCAGATTAAATACTTGGCTTTCTCCCGGAATCGGGTCTGTTAACTCTTCATAGTTTGTAGCCTTTTCAAAATATATTGTGGCGTATTCTGTTGCAGTGGAGAGCGTAACTTCTGTATTACGGACAACTGTTCTACTGCCGGGGTTAGCCTGAACCGGGTGAACCGATGCCGGAAGTCTATAGGTAAATGTAACAATATCGCTGTCATACATTCCTTCAGCAACGGCTATGGCGTTTACAGTAAAGAATTCTTCTTCCCAATCTTCAGGCACAGTAACAATTTGGTTTGCCCCCAATTGATTAGTTCCTTCAGATGAATGGAAAGTTCCATCGGCTCTGCTTTCCACAAAGGGGATTCCATCCAATGAATAGAATATTGTTGCTGTAATAGTAGGACTACGCAACCTTATTGAACTGCCTCTTTGAATTACAGTAGGCTCTCCGTCACCGGTTTCCGGTGAGGCTATTGGATCCGCTACCTTGCTCATGTTTTCTATTTGATAAGTGAAAATAACTATATCACTATCCTGCATACCCGCAGAAGTCGCTCTGGCATATACTCTAAAAGTAGAACCCGGTGTACCTTCTACCAAAATTCCTCCTGTTGGAAAAGGTCGGTTAGGCACTCCTGCATTACTATAATGGATTGCAGCACCCGGTGTTTCAGATTGCAGGAATATATTGCTTCCCAAAGCAACTACAGTGATTTCTTCCGTTACCGGGGTAGTTTGAGGCCAAGATGTTGGTGCCCGCACTACATCTAAATCTGCAACTTGATAGGTAAAGATAACTACTTCACTTTCTTGCATTCCCGGAACTGTAACCCTGGCATGTATCCTAAAAGTAGATCCCGGAGTGCCGTCTACGGGGATACCTCTTCCTGAAAAACGTCTATTGGGCATACTGTTCCTGCCATAATAGATAGTAGCATTCGTCATATCAGATTGCAGATATATATAACTTCCTAAAGGTACTGCGGTGGCTTCTTCCGGAGTGGTACGAGGCAATGCAGTTGGTGGTGACGCCACTTGCAAATTCTCAATTTGGAATGTAAACAAAGCCATATCCGAATTTAACATATTATCTCCAACAGCAATAGCACGAATATTAACCAAACTGCCCGGCGCACCCGATATTTCAACCGTACCGCTGTTTGTTGGTATATTATTGGTATCTGACCGCCCACGTCCAAGCGACGGAGTATCAACAGTGGAATAATATATTTGTGCTCCACTTGTAGGAGTACGAAGAGTTATCAAGCTGTTATTAGGTATTACGAAAGGAAGCCCTTCATCATTTGAAGGAGATGCCACCGGGGTAGCTGCTTGTCTGGCTTCTATTTGGTATGCAAAAGTTACAACTTCGCTGTTACGGAAGTATTGATCATCCAACCCGGCAAAGGCCATGGCGTTAATTGTAACTAAATCTCCAAGCTCACCATCTATGATTATGCCTGTAGCACTATCGTATATTTTGGTTACTATGGTTGATGGATTATTATTTACATGCACAAGCCTTCTATCCCCGGCTCCACCTGTAAACTGTACATGCCTTGGGTCCGGATGCTCTGTAAAGCTATATATAATCGGCAAGCCATTTTGACTGTGCAAGGTTACTGTACTGCCTCTTCTAACTTCTAAAATATCATCATTGGAGGTTATTGGCCAAGAGGTCGGAGGCTCTGCGGCAATTTGATCTTCAATCCTAAATAGGAAGTGTATGGTTTCGCTATCTAATAGAAGAATCTCACCTTCTTCTACAAATGTGCCATCGTCTGCAAGCCTCCAGCCATCTCTATAAAATGCCATAGTAGTAAGAGTAAA
>WQVX01000015.1 GCA_009785615.1 Defluviitaleaceae bacterium
ATCATCTGACCTGTTAATTTCCAGGGGTGTATCCTCTCTGTGTTGGTTAATTTTAGGCATGTATTTAATCATTTCCATTACGAAATCTTTTTCACTCTCAGTAAGTTTATTATAATGAAGGAGCATCTTTTTAATTTGGAGATCTTCAAAATTTTTGAGTTCGGCTAATTCAAGGCCGGTCAAAACTTCTATAGGTACTCCAAAAATCCAGGCTATTTTAATTAGGTGGTTAGTGGTTAAACCTCTTCTTCCACACTCTATATGACTTATATATTTGGGGTTTATATCAAGCACGTGTGCCAGTTCTTCTTGAGTTAGTCTATAGGCAATTCTTTGATTTCTAATATTTTCTCCGATAGTAGTATCTAATTTGTCCTTGATGATATCGATATTAACATAAGTTTGATATTCTAGGCATTCAAATTTCATCATTTTATAGGATTCTTCTTCTCTGGCGTCTTTTAAAATTTTAAAACCCTCATTTACGAGAGCACTGTCGTTGTAAAAAGTTCCTTTGCGGATTAAAACTGATGCTCTAAATCCAAGAAATTCATCCTTATCTTTTAAAATGTCCATTAGTATAGCAATGTGTGAATCAAACATATCTATTAATTGCCGAGTAGGCTCAATTATATAACCCTTTTCAAGATATTTTGCTCTTAATAATCGGCACGAGATGTTAAAGCTAAAAGACGCTTTAATAGTATCGTACTCTGATTTATTTGAGTAGTGTTTTTCCAATCCCTTTGAAAATTTTTTTCAAATTGCAACTGTATATCTTCAAAATTCTCTACATGACCGATTGATGCGGCTAAAATTCTAACATCCCACTTGTCCAAGTCTGCCGTATTAGCAAGTCTTTTTAATGTTGGAGTAAGTATTTCACAACCTTTTTCAAAATTTCCATATCGCCTTTCAAGCTCTTCAGTCTTTGATAACCGTAACAAATCATTTATCTGAATATCATCCCCATAAGTTTCGATATAATCATTCAACCTATCTTTTACAGTTTTGCTTTCATTGGATTTATGATTGCCACCGACTACAAAAAAAACTTTCAATAATTCTTGCTTCGATTCTTGCTTTAATTCTAAATTCATTATTCCCTCTCCTCAACTTACCAAATTATGTTATTTTAATACATAAAGCATTATAATATGAAACGCTAGATTTGTAAAGAATTTAATTCTGTCTGTATTAATTTTTTGTCCGTACTAATTTTCATGTCGTATTTATGTATGTCTCCATTTATGAAGTTTTATAACTCTACATTCTAGTATACATGTATACATTTTTGACTACTTTAAATACTCGTTTTATGCCATGGTCTAATAAAATGTTCTTTGATATTATCTGACATATCAACAAGAATTTCTTGTGCCATTTATTAATCTTCAAAACAACGGCAAAAAAATATCAATTGTTGAATTTGTGTCGTTTGTAGTGCTTATTTATAGGATGAAATTACCTGTGTTCAATGAAATTAATCATCTGTAAATGGCTTAAATATTTAATTTAGAAATTTATAACGCTAAAATTCAACATTCATAGTTAATATTATTTTAAGAAGGAGAAGCGATATTATGTTAAATGGATACAAAGCTTCAATTTATAATGTTGTAACAAATCATGGAGAAAAGTATTTGTTGTTTAATACCAAAAGTTTATCTTTAATGGAAATCAAAAAAGAATATCATGATGAAATTATAGAAGATAACTATGATTTTGTTGAAAAACTTGATAACCCTATTATTAGCTGTTTAATAGAAAACGAATTTATAATTGAAAGCGATATTGATGAAATGTTTTTGCTGAAAGAATTATATAATGACCACAAAAAGAATAGTAAAGTATTATATTTAAGTGTAATGTTAACATTTGATTGTAATTTCAGATGTACATATTGCTTTGAAAAACAAAGGGATGTGCATATAAGTCAGGATATTCAAGACAGTGTTATAGAATTAATAAAGAAAAAAATAGATAAATATGATGCTATATTTTTAGATTGGTATGGTGGTGAGCCTCTCCTGGATTTGAATATAATGGAAAATATGTCCGAAAAAATCATTTCACTATGTAGAGAAAATAATGTAGAGTATCAAGCATCAATAACAACAAATGGTTTTTTGCTTGATGAAGAAGTTTGTAAACGATTGAAAGCAATTCATGTGGAGTCAGCACAAATAACCTTAGACGGCCCCCAAACTATACATGACCAACGAAGGCATTTAATTTCAAAGGGTGGAACATTTGATATAATCGTTAAAAACATAAAAAACATGAAAGAAATAATAAAACCATTTATACGTATTAATGTAGATAAAACTAATTTAGATAGCCTTGATGAATTACTTTTATATTTCGCCCAAGAAAATATGAAAGATATTGAAATTTCGATAAAAGCAGTAGTTTCCTCTGAGTCCAATCCAGTTGATGATGATGTTATTGATGATATATCTTTTTCAAATATTTTGATCGAAAAAGCAAAACTAGTAAGAAAGCTAGGGTTAAAAGATTCTATATTGCATAATTTTGAAAATTTTGATCCAAAATTCTGTATTGTTGACCTTGACTCACAATTCATCGTTACTCCTGAAGGTAATATATATAAATGCGGGGAATCATATGAAGATGGGGACATGGGTTGTGTAGGTTTGCTAAAAGACGATGGTAATTTAGATATTGAACGAGAAAAAAGAGCAATTTGGGATAAGGATCCTTTTTCAGATAAAGAATGTTTAGAATGTGTGATATTTCCTCTTTGTATGGGAGGATGTCAAATGAAAAAAGTAGTTAAAAAGAAGGATTGGTGTGCTGGTGTAATAAAGAATAATTTAAGCGACTTAATCGGCCTATATTACGAAGATAATTACCAAAATTTATAAATTACAGATTTGTTTATGCTTCAATTTATCATTATGAGGTTATTTGAGTTTCAACAAAATGCTAATACAACACATTAAGGAGGATTAAAGCATGAATTTAATAATTAAAAAAAGAATTACGCTTTCAAAAGCTGATCTTGTTCCTGTTTCCATGCTATGTTGTAGAGGAAGAATGTAAATAAAACATAATTTCAATTTGTAATATTAATAATAATTAAATTTAATGATTTCAAAACAGTATGTATAACTAAATTCAAGAATTTTGTTGATCTCAGTTTACCTATATATATTTAGTTTTCAACAGTTTTAAGCTCAGCTTGCATAATTTTCAAGCTGGGCTTGATCTGTTATATTGTTATTAAATGGATTTTGTGAAATTTTTGTAATCAAGCTATGAAACAAACTGAATACAACATTTCAGTTTATGAGAGGTGAAAATATGCTGGAAGTAAATCGTATTACCAAAATCTTTGGTAAAGGTGATAGGTCTGTTGTTGCCAACAAAGATATAAGTTTATCCATCCCTAAAGGCTCAATCGTTGGTTTTTTAGGGGCAAATGGTGCAGGCAAAACTACCCTTGTAAAAATCATTTGCAACTTAATAACTCCAACCGGCGGTAATGTAATTTTACACGGAAAAGATGTCCATAAAACACCTCATATTGCTCATGAAAAAATTGGGGTAATGCTTGAAGGTGCTAGAAATTTGTATAATTTCTTATCGCTGGATGAAAACATGCAGTATTTTTCATTGTTAAATAAACTTGATACGGATAATTTTTTAAAAAATAAAAAGTATTTGCTTGATGTTTTTGATTTATCGGATAAAAGCAAAACGGTAGTAAATGAGCTATCCAGAGGAATGCAGCAAAAAGCAGCATTAATAATTGCTCTGCTAAAAGAACCTGACTTATTGATTTTAGATGAACCTACATTGGGTTTAGATATTACATCTCAAATAACAATGAAAGAAGTGCTTAAAAATAGTATAAGCAAAAAGGAAAACACGCTTATAATCTGCACTCATGATTTATCTGTGGTTAATGAAGTTTGTGAGAAAGTTTGCATATTCAATAAAGGAGAGCTTAAAGTATACGATAGCATAAATTCTTTAAAAAATGAAAGTGCCTATAACAACTATAGTGTAGTTGTTAAAAAGAGTGAAAAAATTATGACTTATGTCAGCAGTCAAAACATTCAAAATAAAGAAGAAGGCGAGTCTTATATAGAAATGAATATCAGCAACTTAGAAGATTTGCTATCTATCACAGCACCAAATGAAATTATTAAAATCGAAAAAAACATCAACAATATCGAAAAATTATTAACAGAGTTAGCAGGTGATTAATCATGTATAAAATGGTGAAAGCAGAATGCCTTATGCTTTACGGCGAATTAAAGCAGTATTATATGAACTATGTATTTTATAATATTGGGTTATTAATAATTTTTATGGGAATATTTTATTCGTTTTCAGACTCAGATAATGGTATGGCATTAGGAATGTTATATGCTCTTGTAATGTGGCAACTATGCATGGCTGCATTATCTTACCTTCCAAATGTGATTCAAGACGAAGCCCTAATGGGCACCCTTGAGCAAATATCTATGACAAGAACAAGTATATTTAAAGTTTTAATATCCAAGGTAATTGTTTCAGCAATATTTGATATTGTAAAAGCAAGTGTGTTATTTTTTATCTGCCTTTTCTTATTTAACTTGCAGGGATTAATATTAGAAGCCGGCAGTATTAATTTTTTGCTTATTGGTATTATTATAGCAACTTTTGTGACCTTTTATGCGTTTGGTCTTTTTTTCGCCGGAGTCGCTCTTTTTTATAAAAGAATACATGCTATCATTCAGGTTATATCTTATGCATTGCTATTTTTCACAAACATAACCGTATCTGTTGATTACCTACCGGCAGTTATAAGAATAATAAGTAACATCGTTCCTATATCTTGGGCAGTTAGGTATATTAATATGATTTTAGAAGGATATCACGGGCAGTTGAACGAAATTGTTATGTGGTATTTAGTTTCATCCATTTTATTTATCATGGTTGGATTTATAGGATTTAGGGTTTTATTGATGAGAGCTAAAAAACTGGGTAAATTGGCTCATTATTAAAATTTCCTATCTTTTAAAGATATTTTCATCCGGACAAACGATCACCAAAAGATACCATGCAAATAGTATCTTTTGGTGTACAATTATGTAAACTTACAGAAAGGATGATTTTATGAAAGAAATCTCATTTGAACTGGGTGAATTTCCAAAAGGATATTTTTTATGCTGGGAAGTTTCAACCCAAACCCCAAAGGCTGTGAATGTGAGACTAACAGTAGGAAACACCACTTATTTTAACGTCTCCAAAAACAAAGGAACTAATAATTTTCAGTTGCTAAATCTAAATTCCAGGGATCACAACGTCTCGGAAACCCCTATCCTCACAGTAGGAGTATCTGATTCTACACGCCTTCAAAAAAGTAGTGTTACAGGGGCTATTAATGATCCCGTCGAACGCAAGGTCGGATATGTATATACCATTTGTATTGAAGATGCTGACGACAACGACTTCAACGATGTTTACATAAACATTGTTGGATGGGCACGTAAAAATTGATTTAATGAGAGGATTGATTTAATTGGATATTAGTTTTCATTATTTTGCTGTAAAAACAGTTGCCCGTGCTGCCGGGCTAAATGAGAAAAGAGCACAGAGGATTGCAGAGTATTCTCAATTTATTGATGATTATAACCAATTCGCATATACTTTTGCAAAAAAAATACCGAGTTATGTTAAAGCTCCGGAATTGGATATTGTATACAATGAAACTCTTAAAATAATAAACCCGGTTACAACAGGATTTTATACCTGGGATGACTATGTTTTAATTGCAAGTCCGCGCCAGCAACGGCTTACAGTTGTGCCATATCATTTCATTCCTATGAATGAACAGAAAATGAAAAAAGAAAATGACTGGAGAACTGTTCCGGCTACCCTAAATAATGGTTCGTATATAGCAGATGAGCTTAAAGATCTTAAAAATGATATTGCTAAAGGGACAATAAATGAAAATGACGCGCTAATGAAAAGCGGTATGTTATTACACACCTTTGCAGACACACATGCACATCAGCTTTTTACCGGATTTTTGACACCATACAACTCGGCTTCATTAGTTAGCGCATTTGATAATATTACAGGTAAAGATATAACTAAAGAAGCTCAATATTGGATAGATAAGTTCCTGTCTATAATAAAAAAATTCATACCGGTTCCAACCATTGGACATATGATACTTGGGCATGTTCCGGATTTAACACATATAAGTTTTGAAATGAAATATAAGGGTTCCGATGGAAAGATTCATCATCATACCAGAAGTAATACAGAAGTTTTTGCAAATGTTTGCAAGCTTCTCTACGATTATCTGAAAGACCTTCCTTATGCAACAGAAACGCCTACCCCGTGGAACGAACTAGAGCCGCTTATTGCTAAAGGTTTACTGGTTAATGCAGTAAAAGAGCTTGAAGAAAATGAGAAAAATGCAGTTAAAAAACTTACAGAACATTGGTCAAAGATTTTTAACTATAACTATGAATATAGCAGTGACAAGATTAGAAACAGCTTTGTTAACGCTAACGCACCTCTTGAAGTTATGACTGTAGAGCTTGACGGGCAAACAGTAAACTTAATTGGCACTGACTATAGTGATGAATTTTTTAAATATAATCTCTTCGCTGACAAGCATCTGGTTAAGTTGTACGGCCCCAAACCAAGAAGTTGGTTTAGTGCTGAAAATATAGAATTTTATGATTTTCCGGTTTTTGATTGAACGGGAGAATAAGAATAGGTTAATGGATAAGATCTATTATGAGAGGAATTTTTTATGCCAAGAAAAACAATAAATCTTACTGAAATTCCAAGCGGTTATTTTTTAACCTGGCAGTATTTAACACAAGCTTATAATCATTCATCTGTAAAACTTGAAGCAGGTGAACAATTATTTTTTGATAAATCTAAAACAAATAATGTAACCGACCTACAAGTTATTGCACACGGTTCCGGTGTTTATACATCCAAATCGCCATTGACATTAACTATAGAAACAACTCCTAAACTTGAAATTGAAGTTGTTAGTGGTGCAATTCATGACAGCAATGTAAACAAGGTCGGATATTCGTATTCCTTTGCAATTGAAGATTGGGACGATAACGACTACAATGATGTTTACATTAATATTATGGCCTGGGCAAAACAAGGGTAAAGCTCAACTTTTCTGATGGGATCAAAGTTTGACCTTACTAAAAACGCCCCTATAAAAGTTTGATTTAACTTTTATAGGGGCGTTTGCTTTTATGTTACTAGTTTTTTAATGATATTAACGTACTATGATAATGTTTTCTTGAGACTCATGCTTAACTATTACATCAAACAATTCGGAAGCAAGGTTTAATGGCACTTTTGCTACATCGTCAATATTCACCGGCAATTCGTATTGTAGCAACTGATCCATCAAATTTTGAGATATTTCTTCGCCTAAAACATCTGCAAAAGCATGTATAGGTACCAATATCTGATCATCTTGCACTACAGGCAGAACATTCATAGGTGCAAAATGTGCATCAGGGCGTACTAAATCTACTATTGCACCGGAATCCAACGATAGAACAAGCCTCTGCAAGCCATATACGTATGCAATTGTAAAATCGCCTGTGTTATTTGTAAGGAATGTAAACATACCGGTGTTTGAATTATAATTACCACCAACATTTACATTGAAAGCGTTTATAGCTGTAATTTTAAGGTAGTTTGTGTTCAAATATGCTTCTACACTAGGAGCAATATAGCTTGTAACAATAAAAGGTGCTTCAAAATCTGCAATAGATTCGCCGTTTACATTTATACTAAAAGTTAAAGCCGCAAGTACAATGTTATCGCCGGCATTTATTTGAGTATAGTCCATATCTCGTATGGTTAATTCAAACACATCTGCGTTATAAACAAATTCCGAATATTCAAGCATTTCTTGCATTAATGCAGATGATAAAGTAACAGTTGTATCACGATTTGTTAGGAGAGTAAGTTCCAACTCATGATATGTCATAAGTCCTAAAATCCTATTGGATATAGAAATAGTCTCTGCATTATTTTCTAATGTTAAGGTAATGCCGGTTTCACCACGCTGTATTTGTTCGTAAACATCGTTGTCGTTTTGAGCAATGATTAAATCTGAAAGAGGTTGTAAAGGTGGCAATGTAGGAGTCCAGAAGTCTAAATCAAAGTCAAAATCCAAATCATGGTCGCTGCCACTATCGTCTGAATCATTTACAGGTGGAAGTGGCAATGTACCGGCTACATCATTACCTATAACAATGGAATTACTAAGTTCTGAGCTAACCCACTCATTATCATTATTGGTTGAAACAGACCTTAACTGCACAACGTCACCTGCAACAAGTCCCCAGTCAGATGCTCGATGGCTTAGAAAATGAGCAGGGAGTATTCTGTTAAATACTCCATTTACATAAAGATGCATTTCATCAGCAGCTGGAATCCGCACTCTATCAGCTTCTGAAATTGCTACCGATGCCCAAACAAGATATTGAAGTCCTGTAAAAGCACCTGTACTCATTCGGATTTGAGGAGTCTCTAGTTGCCATACTGCTCTGTTATAGAAAGTAACAGAATTGCTGAATTCTGAGTCGACCCAAGTAGCAAAAAGATCTTCCGGCTCACGGTTTGCACCGGGACTAGCCCTTAATTGAATTTCATAAGTGCCACCGGGGCTAAAATTAAAACGGTTGTTAAGAGTAGGAAATATATCTCTGGGAGAAGAGACGTAATCCAAACCAAGTGGAGTTCCTACAGTCACAGGTACAGCTACATGCTGAATTCCACCATATACTCCGTTAACATAAACCCTCATCCAGCTTCCACGTCTGGCATTAGTCCATCTAATGTGGCGTCCATCTTCTCCAAGAATAAGAACAGGGGTTGGTAGCATCTCTGATCGCCTAAAGTGTATGGAACCACCCAAAGCTGAATCTGTAAATAAATCATTTGAAGAAATAGCTCTTAATTGAAGTCGGTAATTACCATTTTCAGTAAGCCCTTCAAGGGTAGTTAAATCAAAGCTTCTTACGTCAGGAGCAAGTGTTATTCTATGCATTCCATTAATATAAAGCCTAAATTCTGCTGTATCGGACTGCCTTCCCCAACTCCATGTCATGGTATTTCTGCCATATGCACGGCTTGGGTATGGAGCTTGCAATGCCTGTGAAGACATTGTAAAGCTTATGCTGTTACTAAATTCTGAATCAAGCCAAAAACTACTTTTAGCTCCCGTAGCCCTTAACTGAATTTGGCGAGCAGTATCAGGAATATGTTCGGCAAGGGTGCGCAAATCATGAATTCTTGTAAGAGAGTTAAATGATCTGTTAAACACTCCATCAACATAAAGTCTAAACACAGATACATTAGGAACCGCATCCCATCTAAGAGTGTGACCATTAGCATCCAGTGTAATAATCGGGGCTTGTAGTTGAGGCAATTCCAACGCAAAGGTTATGGCATTACTAAGTTCTGAATCAACCCAACTATTATTAGTTGATGTAGCCCTTAATTGGATTTGATAAGTTCCACCATCAATAAGAGTTGAAAGGTTGCGTAAATCATGGTTTCTTGTATTAGCGGCAAATGTCCTGTTAAATACTCCATCAACATAAAGTCTAAACTCATTGGCATTTGGAACAGCATCCCACCTAAGCGTATGACCGTTAGTATCCAGAGTAATAGCAGGGGCTTGCAGTTGAGGGATAGTAAAGGATACAGCGTTACTAAGCTCTGAATCTGCCCAAAGGTTACTTGTTGAAGTAGCTTTCAATTGAATCTCATAAGTGCTGCCATTGGTAATTGCAGCAATACTACGCAAATCGTGATTTCTTGTAGCACCGGTAAAGGCTCTGTTAAATACTCCATCAATATAAAGACTAAACGATGTAGCACTTGGAACCTCATCCCATCTAAGAATGAAGCCATCGGCATCCAAAGTAATAACAGGGGCTTGTAATTGCAAAGTGGTTAGTGTAAACCCAATTGCATTACTTAGTGCAGAATCACTAAATGCGCTGCTGGATGGTACAGCTCTTAACTGGATTTGATAAGAACCGCCTATGGTAAGCCCGGCAATACTATGCAAATCATGATTTCTTGTAGCACCAGTAAAGGTTCTGTTAAATGCACCATCAACATAAAGCCTAAATCCACCGGCATTATTAACTGCATTCCACCTAATGGTATGACCGTCAGCATCTAAAGTGATAGCTGGAGCTTGCAATAGGGTTACATCACTTGTCTTATTGAAGGTTATTTCATTACTAAGCTCTGAATCAAGCCAGAAAGTGTTTGCAAATGCTACAGCTCTTAATTCAATTTGGTAAGTAGCACCATCAATTAAACTAGCAAGGGTACCTAAATCGAAGCTTCTTATATTTTGAGCAAATGTTCTGTTAGCCACTCCATCAATATAGAGTCTAAACTGAGATACAGAAGGCACTGCATCCCATCTAAGCATAACACCGTCAGGATCTAGTGTAATAACGGGGGTCTGTAGTTGAGGTCTAACCATTGTAAAGTTTATTGTGTTGCTCAATTCTGAACCAAGCCATACATTGCTGGCTGTAGTTGGTATAGCCATAGCATGAATTTGATAAGTTCCACCATCAGTAAGGCCGGAAAGATCACGCAAATCAAAGCTCAATGTAGATGCAGTAACCGTTCTGTTAAATGTGCCATCAACATAAATTCTTAACTGCCATGCACCGGAAATTGAACTCCATCTAAGGGTATGACCATTGGGATCTAGTGTAATAACAGGGGTTGGTAATTGCGGCACATCTCTTGTAAAGTTTACAGTGTTACTAAAATCTGAACTGTCCCAAGCAGCAACTGTTGATGTAGCTGTTAACTGAACTTGGTAAGTGTCACCATTAGTAAGTCCACTAAGGGCAAGCAAATCGGTGTTTCTTGCATTAGCATTAAATGCTTGTCTAAACCCGCCATCAATATAAAGCCTAAACCCATCAGCATTAGCAACGGCTTCCCATCTAAGGGTACGACCATTAGGATCTAGGGTAATAACAGGGCTTGGTAGTGATTGAGGAACCAGCGTAAAGGTTACTACATCGCTAAGTTCTGAATAAGTTGACGGATCATTTTCTAAGTGCCTTCTTATTTGAATTTGGTAAGTGCCACCGGCAGTAAGACCGGTAAGAGTACGCAAATCGCGTTGTGCTCCTGAAAGAAAGTTGAGTCTACTGTGAAACACTCCGTTTACATAAAAACTAATTAAGCGTGCGTTTACAATTCCATCCCATGTAAGGGTATGACCGTTAGCATTTAATGTAACGATTGGAGTTGACAGCGCAGCAAAAGGTTGTATTTGTATTGGAAATTCAAAATCAGGTACATTATTTAATATCTCATTGTAATCTAAATCTGTATCGTTAGCATTGTCTAAGTCATCGTTAGAATCAGCTTCGTTTGCATCATCATCGCCGTCGTTAGAATCAGCTTCGTTTGCATCATCATCGCCATCGTTAGAATCAGCTTCGTTTGCATCATCATCGTCATCGTTAGAATCCGCTTCGTTTGCATCATCGCCATCGTTAGAATCAGCTTCGTTTGCATCATCATCGCCGTCGTTAGAATTTGCTTCGTTTGCATCATCGCCGTCGTTAGAATCAGCTTCGTTTGCATCTTCTGCACCATCGTTAGAATCAGCTTCGTTTGCATCATCGCCGTCGTTAGAATCAGCTTCGTTTGCATCTTCTGCACCATCGTTAGAATCAGCTTCGTTTGCATCATCATCGCCGTCGTTAGAATCAGCTTTGTTTGCATCATCATCGCCATCGTTAGAATCTGCTTCTCCTGAGTTTTCTACTTCGTTAATAGTCGAGTTCTCTTCATTGGAGACTTCTTCACTCCCGGGTTCATCAGAATCATAATATGATTCTTCATACCCATAACTTGCAGCAGTCACAACTGTACTAAAATTTGTTTGTGCAACTGCAAATACGATTGCCATCATTAAAGCAATCCAACGGGTTTTGTTGATTTTTCTCATTACTATCACCACTTTCTGTTTATTAGCCTTGAAATTAGTGTAAAAACTTCAAAGCTATATGTTTTTGCAAACATATAAATATAAATATAGACACATAAATACAAATTATGTCTATATACTTACATAATATGATCGGTTTACAAACGTATTTAACTTAACAGCATACGAAGAAAAAATTTTTGTGCCGGCTCAAACTACTCTTCCGAAATTAATTCTAATCTCTAGGTCTGTAATTCAGTCTAAGCTGATACCGTTGCTATATGAGCCATTGCTATTGTATAATCCGATAGGAAAGATTCATCAGCAAATTTCATAAAATTACTTCATCAAATTTTTTCATAAAATTATGAGTATGTTAAACAGAAAGTGGGAAACTATATGTCAGAAAAACCCCGACGCGGCGTGACCGTGCGGGATTCATTAGGCGAGGCAATTATCCCGGATGGAAAATATTACGGCATAAGCACTCAACGTGCAATTGATAATTTTCCAATTACTAATTATCAATTACATGAAAAACTGATAAAAGCTTTAGCTATGGTAAAAAAAGCGGCAGCATGTGCAAATAGGGAAGAGCTGGAAAAGAAATCGCCGGGGGTATGCGATTATATTGTTAGTGCTTGTGATGCTGTCATTGCCGGATATTATCACGAGCATTTTGTGGTTGATCCAATTCAAGGCGGCGCAGGAACTTCATTAAACATGAACGCAAACGAAGTAATAGCAAATATAGCACTTGAAAAAATGGATTTACCCAAACATTTAGATGATGTAATCAGCCCTTATGATCATGTAAACATGTCTCAATCAACCAATGATGTAATACCTACTGCTGCCCGCATTTGCATCAGAAAGTTATTAGATGAACTTCTGTTGACTATGGAACGGCTATGCGAAATTTTCAGAAAAAAAGCTGTCGAGTTTGACAATATCGTAAAAACCGGCAGAACCCATTTGCAAGATGCGGTTCCCATTCGTTTGGGTCAAGAATTTGATGCCTACTCACGAGTAATACAACGGGACATTGAAAGAATAAAAAATACAGGTAAATATCTTTACGAAGTAAACCTGGGCGCGACAGCCGTAGGTACATCACTAAACGCCAATATAAACTATGCAAAAAATGTAATTGGGCATTTAAAAGCTATCACAGGATTTGAAGATTTGCGCCCATGCGAAAGCCTTGTTGATGGCACGCAAAATACAGACTGTTTTACAGAAGTTTCTGCTGCCCTAAAAATTTGCGCAATTAACATGTCAAAAATAGCAAACGATTTACGCTTAATGGCATCCGGCCCTACATGTGGATTAAGTGAAATTACGTTAAGGGAGCTTCAACACGGCTCTTCAATTATGCCCGGAAAAAATAATCCTGTACTGCCGGAGCTTGTAAACCAAGTGGCTTTTCAGGTTATAGGCAATGACCTTACCATTAGCATGGCTTCAGAAGCCGGGCAATTTGAACTTAATGTAATGCAACCTGTATTAGTGTTCAACTTGATACAATCTGTAAGTATGATGAATAACGCATTTGATGTGTTTGGCGAGCGATGTGTAAATGAAATTATGATAAGCAAGCGCAACAAAAATCGCATTGATAGATATGTAAGGGAAAGCCCTTATCTTGCTACAGCTTTAACACCATATATTGGATACAAAAGAGCCGGAGACATTGCTTTAAAAGCATTGGAAGAAGAAAGAGCAGTGTTAGATATATGCTTGCAAGATGAATATGTAATCAGAAAAACAGGTGGCGAAGAAAAACTTAAAGAAATATTGGATCCATTGAGGATGACCAGAGTAGGAGAAAACCTATGACCCATAACAATCTCAAAAGTAATGGAGATGTTTCACTAAATGAGCAAGCCCTGGCCAAGCATTCAGAATGGCGGGGCAAATATGAAATAATGCTTCGTGCCCCTCTTGATAATGAACATGATTTATCGCTGGCATATACACCGGGGGTAGCAGAGCCATGCAAAGAAATCCGTGATAACCCTGAAAAAAGCTTTGAATACACACGCAGATGGAATACTGTAGCCGTAATAACTGATGGAACTGCGGTACTTGGTTTAGGTGATATAGGGCCACTTGCAGCAATGCCGGTCATGGAAGGCAAAGCAGCACTTTTCAAAAAATTTGGAGATGTAGATGCAATCCCATTATGTCTTGCTACCAAAGACATTGACGAGATTGTTAATACAATCGTACTTCTGGAGGGTAGCTTTGGTGGCATAAATCTTGAGGACATATCTGCCCCAAGATGCTTTGAAATTGAAAGAAAGCTGAAAGAACGGTTAAGCATCCCTGTTTTTCATGATGATCAACAAGGCACAGCAATAGTTACCTTAGCTGCCGTTAAAAATGCTGTTAAGCTAACAGGCAAAACTCCTGCTGAAACAAAAATAGTAATAAATGGTGCCGGAGCTGCCGGGACTGCAATCGTTCACCTTCTTAGAGCAGAAGGCTTTAACGATATAATTGTATGTAACAGTAAAGGGGTTATCTACCGCGGCAAAGAAGGGCTTAATCATGCTACAGCAGAATTAGCCGAAATAACAAACGATCGCCTTATAAAAGGCACTCTTGCCGATGCCATGCTCGGTAGTGATATGTTTATTGGTGTTTCGGTGCCCAATTGTGTAACCGCCGACATGATTCGCTCTATGAATGCAAAGCCTGTTATTTTTGCCATGTCCAATCCTGTGCCGGAAATCATGCCGGATATTGCTAAAGAAGCGGGTGCTTTTATTGTAGGGACAGGGCGCAGTGACTTTCCTAATCAGATAAATAATGTTTTGGCTTTTCCGGGCATATTTAGGGGCGCACTTGATGCAAGGGCACCTGAAATAACTATCGAAATGGCTTTAGCCGCAGCAGAAGCCATTGCCAATTGCGTAAGTGATGTATCTCCCGGATGTATTATTCCGAAAGCCTTAGATAAACAAGTAGCTGAGGCTGTAGCAAAAGCAGTATATAATTGCAAATAATATGGGGGATTTTTAGTGGCTCTGATAGCAAAAGAATTTCGTGGTAAGATTGAAGATTTGCACCATTATGGGCATATCGTTGTGGTAGATACAGAAGGCAACATACTACGCCAAGTAGGTAATCCATATCAAATGGTATATTCCCGTTCATCCGCAAAGCCAATGCAAGCAATTCCTGTTATCGAAAGCGGTGCAGCAGATAAATACAAAATTACGGACAATGAACTTGCTGTTATGTGCGCATCACATACCGGGGAAAAATTCCACGAGGAAGCAGTTTTAAGCATTCTTAAAAAAATAGGCTTAGACGAAGGATACTTGCAATGTGGTACTCATCGTCCTTTTACAAACTTAGTAGCAGATAAATTTATAACTGAAAGCAGAAAATGGGGCAACATACACAACAATTGTTCTGGTAGCCATGCGGGTATGCTTGCCACTGCATTAATACAGCAAGAGGATCTAAATACCTACTGCGATATCACACATCCTGTTCAGAAGCGAGTTGTAGATACTATAGCTAATATGTGTAGCTATCCTGCTGATAAAATTGTGATTGGAATTGACGGCTGTGGTGTCCCGGTTCATGCTTTGCCGTTATATAAATTTGCCCAAGGCTATGCAAAAATGTCAGATAAAACAAATGCCGGTAAGGCAGTAAAACGTATTACAAAGGCAATGACTTCTTACCCGGAAATGGTTGGTGGTACGGAGGACTTTACTTCAGAGCTTATGCAAGCTTTTGGTGACAAAATGTTTTGTAAGTATGGTTCCAACGCATTTTTTGCAATCGGTCTGGTAGATAAAGGTATTGGAATTGCAATGAAAATTGAAAGCGGAAGAGCAGATGTCATCCCCCTTATTGTGCTGGAATTACTTGTTCAAATCAATGAAATTACTGAAGAAGAATCTGATAACTTACCAAGCTTTAAGCAGGATACACTTAAAATCCGTAGAAATCATAGGGGAGAAGAAGCTAGCAGGATTGTTACTACTTTTTGACAATAATTTCACACAATTATATATTGTGTAACTATCAAAATAGTTGACTTTTTTCGACACAATTGATACAATGCAAGTGAAATTAGCCGGGATTTCTATTTTCGCTTGGAAATCCCGGTTAATTTTATGAAAAAATCATACAATTGGAGATGAGTAAATGAAAAAGTTTTTATCACTATTGCTACTTGTAATGTCAATGTTTTTAGTTGGTTGCGGGAGTAGACTTTATGCAGATTCTACATTTGTAGGAACATGGTACTGGGATGATAATGTTCAGTTTACCTACATATTTAATGCAGATGGTTCCGGGCAAAGAGGCGATGCACAAATCCATACCTTTAATTGGGGTACAAGAAATGGCGAGCTTATAATTAACCAAGGTTCAGCTTTTAGAAATGAAGAGTGGTCATATAGCATTGATGGAAGGCTAATGACTCTCAGTAGCGATCAAGGCACTTTTAGATACCTTAATTCAACCCCGGATCAACGTCTTGTGGGCAGCTGGATAAACTTAGAATATATTGAACAAGTAAATTTAAATGCAGATGGCAGTGGTCAATTTGTAGCATTTGGAGGCGACCCACACGAAAACATTAACTTTAATTGGTATTCCGCTAATAATATTTTGATACAACATTTAGGGCCTTTAGAACAAGGGAACTGGACATTTACAGTTACCGGTGATACTTTGATTCTTGAAAGCCTTCAAGTTACCGGCTATAGACAAGAATTTGTAAGAGGTGTACTTGGAAATGACTCCGCTCTTTTAGGAGCTTGGGCATGGGATCAAGATCCTGAATGGGAATATTATTTTATGGAAGATTCAGTAGCTTTACGTGGCTATTATGATATGGAAGTACCTGTTGTTTGGGCTACATTTAATAATAATCTTGTAATGGTAGATATTATGACCTTTAATGTTGAGCAGTGGACATATTCTATTACCGGTAATACTCTTACCATAAACAATACCCAAATACCGGGTCAATCATTTAGTTATATAAGAGTGCCTTAAAGTATCGTTGAATACAGCTTCTTAATAATTATTCTTTAATAAAAAACGCCTTCAAACCCGGCAAATATAAGTTTGAAGGTGTTTTTTTGTCTTTTTAATGAAAAACAAAAGGAACAGTAGTAACAAAAACATTTTCTCGACATAAATTTTTCCCAATGATATAATGTGAAAAAATGTTGATTACAAAGGGGGATTAAACTATGTTTTGCTCAAAATGCGGAGTGAATTTGCATAAAGATTCTCATTATTGTTATAAGTGTGGGTACAAAATAATTATTCCTAATAAACACGAAGAAACAGTTGTGGCAAAGGTTGAAGCAGAAGATGAAAAAACATCCAAGCCAAAAGACGTGATTAGATTACCGGCACCTACCGGGCCTTCCGGATTTTTTATTAACATACTTCTCTTTTTAGTGTGGCTTGTTGCTGCATTTTGTTTTATGTTTG
This sequence comes from Defluviitaleaceae bacterium, assembly GCA_009785615.1. Classification (GTDB taxonomy): domain Bacteria; phylum Bacillota; class Clostridia; order Lachnospirales; family WQUN01; genus WQVX01. Next base: position 17,477 of record WQVX01000015.1, read on the forward strand.
CAGTTAATCAATTATTTTCGAGAAATTTTAGTGCGGCAATAGGTTTGGCGTCTGCCTCTATAATAGTATGGATTATTGGAATTATAATACAACAGCCTGATAAATATTTGCCTAGCAAAAGCAAGATAATAACGGGTTTTGTGTTTTCCGGATTATTGGCGGTCTTTTCTATTTATTTTATTGTAGTTGGAGGCACATTCGGTTTTGCTATTACCGGGCTTATAATAGCATTTTTAACTTTTGTGGTGAATTTAGCAGAGCTAGATGCATACAAAACAGAACCATCAGTAATTCTTAATGCACTATTGCTTAGCCAACCGGATCTAATAATTCATACTGATAACGAAGAGGCTCAGATAATCATACTTCAAGGACGAAATTATATACAAGAGCTTATCCGATTGGAATCTAAAATTCAAGATTCTGAAGTTTGTAACCAAATTATTCAACTTAAAACTATGAGCAGTCAGATTATTGATTTTGTTGACAGCCATCCAACCCATGCCGGAAAACTTGATCGCTTTATGAATTATTATTTTCCTACGGCATTACGGTTTTTAGAAAATTATGCAATATTTAGCAATAAACCTGTAAAAGGCTCTAATGTTCAAGAAGCCTTAGAAAAAACTTCCCAAGGATTGCTTAATATAGAAAAGGCTTTTGAACAGTTGTTGAATAATCTTTATGCTGATAAAGTGATTGATATTGATTCAGAATTAGCAGTCCTTCAACATACAATGAATTTTGAGGGTATTGGATTGGATAATCAGACGGGTTTTAGCTATAGTGATAACGAAAATAGTAGCGAAGAGAGTGACTAATTAAATTTTATAAAATTCAAAAAGCAGGTAAAGGAAATATATTTGCCTACTTTTTATGTTTGCTTTTTAAAGAATATTTGATTATATTTATGTTACAATTTACCACGCGAAATATGGATTAAAAATGCTCCTATCGAAGCAGACAGATTAAATATAAAATCTGTCAAACGAAAGGAGCATTTTGCGTATTCATAGATCTGAATTAATCTTTCTTAAACAGGTCTGTTTTTTAAGCAATTTTCCCTAATTTGTACAACAATCTCGTCTGCACAAATAACCGCATCTGTTGATTGAAAATTCTTGCGCCAAACTTCCTTTCCATCCCATACAACCAAAACTTGATTTGCCGGAAGATCGGCATTATCATAAATACGAATTTTTGGCAAAGCACATGATGTTTTTTCAAGCTCAGAACGCAGCGCAACAATTTTTTCAAGTAAGCCACCTGCATTTTCATTGCATATTTCAAGGCATATTGGCATACCCATTGCTACACGATATTTTTCATTTTGTGGTGAATTCATAGGAATCATCCCCTCGGTTTTATTTGTAAGATAAGTGTACCCGCTTAATATGTTTGTGGTACTTAGGTCAGTAATTGGTTTGCGTGATAATTCAATAGCTAAATCGCGCAGAAGCCTATCCGTTTCACGCATTTCTAATAACTGTCTACCATTGTCTGTAATCTTTTCTTGCAATGCTGTACGAAAATCTTCATCATTACCGCCTAATAATTCAGCAATCATTTTTATGCTAAAAGAAAGTCGGCGCAAAAGAAGAATAACTTCTAGCCGTTCACATTGCTCGCGATCATATTCACGATATTTTGAATCCGTCTTACGATGACTTTTCAAAATTCCAATTTCCTCATAATAACGCAGTGTTCTGGCAGATATTTGATATAGTTCTGCTATTTCTGAAATATCCCACCGCTGCTTTATCCTTATCACCTCCGGCTTACCGTTGCGCAAAAGCACTTATTAGACTGTCCATATTTATTTTAACGTTTTCCGTAACGTTAAAGTCAATACCCATCATAAACCATACTAACTTTTCATATACTTGTTTAAAAAAGGGGGATAGCCATGGGTATTTTTAAAGATCATCTTACCGAACTGCTGTCCTTACCCAAGGAGATTCTATTAAATCTGCCCCAAATAATTTTAACGGGCCGCAAAGAAATTAGCATCGAAAATTATAAAAGCATTATCGAATATTCTGATACAACTATCCGAATAAATACCAGCAGCGGAGTGTTGCTGATTGTTGGAAATAGTTTGACGTTAAAACATATGACTACAGAGTATATTACTATAGTCGGGGGCATTACAAAATTAGAATTTTTGGGGTGAATGAGAATATGTTCTTAAAAGCTTGGACTTTTTTGCGTGGATACGTAGCCGTTGAAGTTACAGGCTCGTCCGTAGAAAGATTTTTAAACATGACCGCCCATAGAGGCATATACATATGGGATATTAATCCTATAAAAAATGGCATACAAATGCATTGCTCAATCAAGGCTTTTAAAATGTTAAAAACTAGTGCGCAAAAAACCAAATGTCGTCTAAAGGTTTCAGACCGTCAAGGGTTGCCCTTCATCATTTACCGATATCGCAGACGAAAATTTTTAATGGGGGGCGTTGCTTTTTTTGTTCTGTTTTTGTACATAATGGCTTCTTTTATTTGGCGCATAGATATAGAAGGGAATGAACGAGTGCCTACTGAGGCAATACTACAGTTTAGTGAAACATACAACCTACGCATTGGTGCCTCTAAACGCCATATAAACAACAGAGAAGTAAGCAGGGCAATACTTTCCCATTTTACAGATATCGGATGGGTTGATGTACATACCAGGGGCACACGCACCACAATTATTGTATCAGAAATAATCCCGGAACATCCACGCCTTCCCAGAGATACCCCTTGTAATATTGTAGCTGCCCAAGATGGACTTATCACTAAAATAGTAACTGCATCCGGTATTCCTAAAGTAAGGCAAAACGATGTAGTGCAAGAAGGCGATATTTTAGTAAGCGGAGAACTTCCTATAGTATCGGAGCATACAGGTCAGTCCACTACTGTCTTTGTACATGCTTATGCAGAGGTGTGGGCAAAAATGTATACTCCCTTCCGGTTTAAATTACCAATGTCATACACTCACAAAGCATTTACAGGTAATGAACGCACCCATCATACTATACAGTGGCTGGCAGGGCAGCAAAGAAGTATAAATTTATTCCATGGTAGAATTTCCTTCACTAATTATGATAAAATAGTGTCTCATAATCAGCCGGGATCATCCGGGGATTATCCCATGCCTTTTATTTGGACTCAGGCAATTTACCGTGAGTTTATACCGGAGACTCGTCACCGCACTTTGGAAGAAGCAAAGGCAATGGCTGACCGTATTATTACAGACCGCATTATCCGCGAGTTTGACTTCCATATAGATATCGTTGACAAACTGGTTCAGTTTGAGGAACTGCCGGATAATCTTGTGGTGTCTGTTTTAATAACAACCAATGAGCGCATAGATAAAGCAGTGCCCATTGAAAACCCGTTACATGAAAATTAGAGACAAACTTTATCCCATCATACCGGGCAAAAGTTATGCTAGTTAAGAGGTACTATGGAGACAAAACCTAAGCAAACGTCTGTACAAATACCGGCTAATTTAATTGGTAATGTATTTGGAAAACTAGACGAAAATGTAAAAAAAATAGAAGAAGCCTATGGTATTGTAGTTGTTAACCGTGGAGAAGATATACAAATCACCGGTAATCCGGATGCCCTTGCAAAAGCAGACGCAGTGCTTCAAAAATTATCTGCCTTTGCACAAAAAGGTGAAATTATTGGCGAGCAACAGGTTAATTATTTAATTTCTTCTCATGGAGAAGCGGATTTTTCTCAAATAGAAAAAATAAATGATGATACAGTTTGCATAACAGCATCCGGGCGTCCGGTTAAGCCCAAAACAATTGGGCAAAAAAAGTATTTGGATCAAATCCGTAACAATACCATAGTTTTTTCTGTAGGCCCTGCCGGTACCGGTAAAACATACTTGGCGATGGCTATGGCTATTACTGCTTTCCGCAATCAACAGGTAAACCGCATTATTTTAACGCGCCCTGCTATAGAGGCAGGGGAAAAGTTAGGCTTTTTGCCGGGCGATCTACAGCAAAAAGTGGATCCATATCTACGACCGCTTTACGATGCCCTTCATGATATTATGGGTGCTGACACCTATCAGCGCAATTTTGAAAAAGGGGCAATAGAAGTTGCTCCATTGGCATACATGCGAGGCCGCACTTTGGATAACTCTTTTATTGTGTTGGATGAAGCCCAAAACACTACACCGGAGCAAATGAAAATGTTTTTGACCCGCATAGGATTTGGTTCAAAAGCTGTTATTACCGGAGATATTACCCAAATAGATTTACCTGACGGCAAGCGAAGCGGATTGCAAGATGCTATCGGAATTTTAGATAACATTGAAGGCATTGGAATCTCTTACCTAACGGCAAGAGATGTTGTGCGGCATCCATTAGTGCAAAAAATTATCCATGCTTACGAAAAGCGAGAGGCTCGTAATGCCTATAAAGATAAAAAGGATAAAGAACGCAAAATCAGACAGCACCGCAGACATCAGAAATAATCATTAATGGGGTGACTAATGCGTAAAAATCTAATAAATGCTTCCCTGATAATAGGAGCTTATTTGCTGACATGTACTGCTATTTGGATGGGTCCGTATTTTCAGTCGGCGTTGTCAGTTAGAGTGGGAGATGTCTCACCGGTAAGGGTAGCGGCTACAAGAGATGTAGAAAATGTAGTTGCCACAGATCGTAATCGAGAAGAAGCTATTACGGCAGCTAATGCAATGCCCAGAGAATCATTTTATACAGTAGAGCAAGCCATTAACCAACAGATTTTTGCAAATATTTCAAGCTTTTTTGCTCAACTAAACATTATACGTCGTGACCGTGAGGATTGGATAGAAGCACAATTTGAGGCGCAACAACTAGCTTTAACACAGTGGCAATTGGCGCAAATCCGTTGGGAACAAGATCAAGCCCAAAGGGCACAGCTAATTGCTGATGGCGAGGAACCCGGAGAAGAACCGGAACCTCCGGACGAAGTATTTCACTTTGAAGCTGAAGAATTTCCTGTTGAAGAGCGTTTTGATGAATTATTGGTTCCCCTATCCGCTAACAATAGAAATTTTTTGCTAAGCTTAGACGCACAAGAACATTACGATCTTCATTTAGCAGTTAACATGGTGGTAAACTCTGCTTTAGAAGAACCGGGCATAATCACTGTCAATGATGTGGTTTTATTAAACATACGAGAAGATTTAGTAGAGCTGATGGATAATGTAGATGCCATTGATGTAGGCTATGTAATAGCAGGGCATTTTGTAGTTCCAAACAGAATGTTTGATGAAAATCATTTTTTGGGAGTTTGGCAGCTTCGTGCAGAAAATTATGAAGTTGAGATGTTTCTACAGCATGAAACACTTGTAGAACAATGGGCAAGAATATCCCCGGAAGCTTATGCCGCCATGGAAAAGCTTGGTTTGCTGGAAACTGATTGGACTAGAGACATAGTTCCAATGATAGGTATTTTTATTTTAGTCGCAGTTACAATGATAACATGCTGCTGGTTTATTTTCTTCTATCGTAAGCAAATGATCTCTCGTACCAAAGAGGCATTGTTACTTTTTACACTGTACTCATGTATATTAATCATTATGTGGACTTTAGGAACTGTAAACTACTACTTTATGCCTATTTTGGTTTTTACCTTGCTTATTGCTATGCTGGTAGATTTACGTACCGCCATTATCTTAAATTTAGGCTTTACGCTAATAAGTTATTTTGTTGTAGATGGTACCATGCATTACATGATCTTTTTTGTGCTTTCCGGATCAATAATGTGTTTGTTGGCTCGTTTTACAACCGAACGTAATAAAATTATGATGGTGGCTCTTATATCAGCTTGCTTTAATTTTATTTTAGCCATAGCTATTACCTTGGCTTTTGAGCCACATCAGGCCGCCTACTCTTGGTATTCTGTTATAGGATCGGGGGGGGTTGCAGCATTAAACGGTATACTTACTGTTATTATTGCTGTTGGAAGTCTACCTTTGTGGGAGGTTATCTTTGGTGTAGTAACTCCTATTAAAATACTGGATTTAACCAATCCAACCAGTCCACTAATGCGGCGTTTAACTATTGAGGCTCCGGGAACCTACCACCATTCTTTAATTGTGGCAAATTTAGCAGAATCGGCTGCTTATGATATAGGTGCTAACCCTCATATAGCCCGCGCAGGTGGATATTACCATGATATCGGCAAATTAAAATATCCTCATTATTTTGCTGAAAATATCACAGGTGTTAACCCTCATGATGAAATGGATCCGTTAAACAGCTCACAAATTATCATGAGTCATATATCATATGGGTTAACTTTGGCAACGGAATATCGGCTTCCTCAGTTTATACGAGATATTATCCACGAACATCACGGAAATTCTATAATGAAATTCTTTTATTGCAAAGCCAAGGATGCTGCAAATGCTGATGAATCGGCTCCTGAAATAGAAGAAAATGATTACCGTTATCCTTATAGTATCCCACAAAGCAAAGAATCTGCTGTGGTAATGCTGGCTGATGGAATTGAAGCTGCTATCCGTTCAATGATGACCCAGGGTAAAAACCCTAGTGATATACAAGATTTAATTAATAAAATGATAAAGGACAAGCTTACCGAAGGCTTTTTGGCAGACAGCCAACTAAGCATAAGAGATGTTGATACTATTTCAAAATCTTTTTACAGGGTGCTAAAGGGCATGTACCATGAGCGTATACCCTATCCTCAAGAAACAGACAGCGATATTGTTGTTGATAGGCGGTGATACACATAGATATTTATTGGGACAATATCCCGGATAATTGTGAAGCGTTACTTACAGACTTAATTAAAAGGGGGTTAGAATATGTTGATGCACCCTCTTCTGTGGAAATAAGTATTTCTTTTGTGGATAAAGAGGAAATGCAGGCTTTAAACAAAGAACATAGAGAAGTAGATAAAGTTACAGATGTGTTGTCGTTTCCATTTACCGAGCCGGAAGAATGGAGTAAAGAATCAGTTTCATGTCATCCCTTTGTTTTGGGCGATATTATAATCTGTACAGATGTGGCTCGTGAACAAGCTGAGGAATATGGACATTCTTTTGAAAGAGAGCTGGGCTTTTTGACAGTACATGGATTACTACATCTTGCAGGATATGACCATATGGAACCGGAAGATGAAGAAGATATGCGAAATGCACAGAGAGATATTTTGGGGGAATTAAAATGAAGCCACATAAAAGCAAATCTATCCCTGATAGTTTTGCCCATGCATTAAACGGCATTCGGCTTACTGTAGCTCGCGAGCGAAATTTTAAAATCCAAATAGCATTTGCAATTGTGGCTGCAATAGTATGCATTATATTACCGGTAGATTTCTTTCATACTTTCATGGTAATGTATGCAATATTTTTTGTGCTTTGCATGGAACTAATAAATACTGCCGTAGAGGCTATAGTAGATTTATACTGCGGCAAAAATATTAGCCCGCTGGCTAAAATCGCCAAAGATTGCAGTGCAGGGGCGGTGCTGTTAGCTTCTGTACAGGCAGTACTTGTTGCTGTTATGGTAGCCCGGCACATATTGATATATTGAAAGGTTGTTTGTATGCCAAACTCAAGAAATACCCAAGGTAGATCCAATAGACCTGCCTCTCAGCAAAGGGCGGCTCAGCAAAGAACAAATCAACAAAGACCCGGAAACCGGCAAAGACCCGCCAACCAACAAAGACCCAATAATCAGCAAAGACCTGTGGCGGGTTCGGGTAAAAAACTTGCAATACAACGCAGAAATCGACGTAGAAAACAATTGCTTGTTTTTATACTGGTGTGTGGTGCTGCCGGCCTTTTTGCGATGATTGGGGTAATTTCTTTTTTGTTTAGCATGTTGCCTACCACTACTGAGCCAATATCGCATGTTTCGGGGCCTGTCTCAACACCTTTGCCTACACCTAGCCCGGTGCCTACTCCCACCCCTACGCCTACTCCGGAGCCTACGCCGGATCCAATGGAGGGCATGGTTCATAGTTCATTTACCGGCCTTCCTATCTTAGAAGAAACAGACCCTTTGCGCCCAATAGCAGTTGTTATAAATAATCACTCTCGTGCTTTGCCTCAAGCCGGTGTTGCTGATGCAGATATAATTTATGAAGTTTTGGCCGAAGGGCAAATTACCCGTTTAGTTGGTATATTCCATCATAATGTACCGCATAGAATCGGCCCTGTGCGCTCTACGCGGGATTATTTTGCAGACTTTGCTATAGATAATGATGCAATATTTGCACATCACGGAGGAAGCCCCACAGGATATGCTCGTTTACGCAATCTTGGGATAGCCGGCTTAGATGGCATGGCCTTGGAAGGTACTACTTTTTGGCGTGATCCTGACCGTAGGCGAGTGCCCGCCTTATTTGAACATAGTTCTTATACCGGTGCTGAAGTTTTAGAACAAGCAATAGCAAGCCGCAATTTTAGGCGAAATCGACACGAAGATGACAACCTTGGTTTTGCTTTTAATTTAGATGAAAATATGGCTTTTGAAGCTCTTGCAAGAGCTTCCGGCGGCATTTTTAGGCCATGTGTAGAACTTACGGTGCCTTTTTCAAATTCTTATCCGCGGCGTTTTGTTTATGATCCTGAAACTATGACATATGCAGTTTATAATGTTCATGGGCCACACATAGACGAGAATATTGCAAATTCAGAAGATAGCGATGCAGATGCACAAGTAAGAGTCACTAATGTTCTTGTGCAGCATGTTAGATCTCGTGTTGTTCCCGGTGATGTTGAAGGTCGACGAGAGGTAAATACTGTAGGAAGCGGCAGTGGATATTTGGCCTCTAACGGTGGTATTGTTACTGTTCGTTGGGAGCGGGATTCTCACAACACTCCAACACGATGGTATTTTGCTAACGGAATGCCGTTGCAATTAACCCCCGGAAGCACTTGGATAAACGTGCTGCAAGACACAGAAGCCATACGTGTAGTAACCGGGATAATATCCCCGGAAGAAGCAGGGTCAAATGACTCAAATGAATCTGAAGAAGCGATTGGATGATGAATAAAAATAATGAATAAAAAAGAAAATGAATTTAAATCGGGATTTGTATCATTAATTGGTAGGCCAAATGTTGGCAAATCTACCCTTATGAATTTGCTTGTTGGCGAAAAAATTGCTATAGTCTCTAACCGCCCACAAACAACCCGCAATAAAATTAGAAGCATTTTAACAGGAGACGATTATCAAGTTGTTTTTATAGATACTCCCGGACTTCATAAACCCAGGACTAAACTTGGCAACTATATGGTAAAAAGTGCGCAAAATGCTTTAGGTGGGGTAGATGTAGTTTTATATTTGGTAGAACCTGATGCCAAAATTGGCCCGGGAGATGAAGATATTTTAAAAATACTACCTAATTCTAAACATACTGACGATGCTAAGATAATTTTGGTGGTTAATAAAGCTGATACAGTAAAAAAGCCTGATATTTTGCTTACTATTGATGCCTACAGCAAACGCTTTCCGTTTTTGGAGATTGTACCTGTCTCTGCTCTTACCGGTGACAATACTTCTGCATTAATGGACACCATCAAAAAATATCTTCCGACAGGGCCAAAATATTTTCCTGATGACATGATAACGGATCAACCTGAACGTCAAATTGCAGCAGAGATGATCCGCGAAAAGGCACTTACTTATTTGCAAGAAGAAATTCCTCATGGCACGGCTGTTGAGATTGTCAGTATGAAAAAACGCTCCAAAGGGGATTTGGTTGATGTAGAAGCCACAATTTATTGCGAGCGAGAATCTCACAAAGCCATTGTAATAGGTAAAGGTGGCGCAATGTTAAAAAAAATAGGTGCAGGCGCACGCCGAGATATGGAAAGATTATTGGGTTCTCCTATTAATTTGCAATTGTGGGTAAAGGTTCGTAAACGCTGGCGTGACAATGATTTTATTTTGCGTAATTTAGGATATGACGAGAGGCAAATATAGCGACTTTATTTCCTCCTATTGCCTAACGTGAGTTCGATGAACAAAAAATATTCATTTCATCGAATTTTTGATACATTTGCCCTCACTGATGAAAAGTGAGGGCATTTTTTTGAAGATATTTGTTGAAATTTGTCGTTGCTTTTCATCATAATATTTGATAAATTCATAGAATACTCATGTTGTATATAGGAGGGTTTCATCTGTATGAAAAAAGAGAAATTTAATAAAATCATTAAATTACTGCCCCTTTCTGTATTGCCAATCATATTATTGATAGGCTTTGCCTTGCTAAACAATGCATCCGCAATACCTTACAAAGTTGAATATGGTTATAACAGTGTGTGGGATTTGCGCAACTTCGATTTTGATAACTACAACGTCCACTTTGGCGGATATGCAGCATTTATCCCTAACGCCCTCCTTTTGCCGGAAGAATTTGCTGAACGAGAGGCAGAAGCCATTCTTGGCAATCCTCGCATTGAGGATTTTCTTACCAGTAGGATGCAAATTCTTGTGCCGGATGACGGTTGGTACACTTTTTCACGCCCATCCATTGCCTATTCTCATCGCTTGTATGTTAACGGCGAATTTTTAATGGAGGTAGGTAGCCCCGGAAACAACCGCAATGTGCATAATCCCAGGAGAGGGCGCACGACCTTCACTGCACGGCCGGTTGATGGCGTAATTGAAATTGTACAGCACTCGTCTAATTTTGTTCATCGGCAAGGTAGCTGGCATCATACCTGGGCCATGGGGGGTAGCGGTGGTGCCCTTCTTGAAGAAAGTCTTGTTACAGACCTTCAAGATACCCTTATAATGGGTAGTTTCTTTGCATTATTTTTAATTTTAATGCTGTTATTTTATATTTTGAGAGGGAAAAACCGCGGTACTTTATATGGAGCATTGTTTTGTTTAGTATGGTTTTTGCGGATGGGAGTAACAGAAGGCACTGTGTTTTCTGTACTTGCACCATGGATGAGCTGGGAGCTGCAATTTCGCATTAACTATATGAGTATCCCCCTTGCGGCGGCCTTGGCTGTTGCCATTATCACTACTCTTTTCCCGGGAGTTTTGCAAAAATTCTTTTTGTACGCATTTTACACGTTTTCCGGGATCCTTATTGTAATATATTTATTGGGTAACACCCTATTTATGAGCAATATCATTCAACTGACTTATCCCGTATTGGGTATATCCGTATTATATATTTTTGTAAGATTTGCAGTTAAAGTACGAAAGATAAATGCTGAGCAAGGATTGTTTATCTTTGGTGTGCTATTATTTATCTCTTCAGCAGTATTTGATATATTGTTACATCTCAACATTCCTCTTCCCAACTTTGATTTTACCGGAATTGCAATGCTTGTATTTGCGCTATGCAAAACTACCGCAGTGTTTACTGCTACTATGCAGGAACTTGACGATACCAAAAAAGCCAAAGAACTTGAACAACACCGCGAAATGGCAATTTTAAATGACCTTATCACGCAATTGAGTAAAATGACCGCAAGTCATCATCAAGGGGATATAGATGCACAAATAGATATACAACGTTTTGAGGGAGCACATAGAGCTGTAGCACAGGGAATAAACGAAATGACAAATGATTACGTTAACCACTTAACCGAACTGGGAGCTGTACTTGAAAATTTTGGTGCCGGAAACTTCGATACAACCTATGCCACTTTGCCCGGCAAAAAAGCTTTTCTTAATGATGTAGTGGAAAATCTCCGTAAAAACATCAAGGACATTGATGATGAAATTAAATCTTTATCTCATGCAGCAATAGGAGGGCTTCTCAGCACTCGTGCGCATCCTGAAAAATTTCAAGGAGATTGGAAAAAGATTCTTATTGGCTTAAACAGTGTAATGGACGCCATTATAACACCAATTAACGAAGCCGCAGATGTGCTTAAAGCAATGGCTGACGGAAATTTAAGCATGACAGTGAAAGGCAATTATGAGGGCGACTTCACACTTATCAAAGAATCTATTAACTCGATGCAGGCGACTATTTCTTCTTATATATCTGAGATAAGCGAAGTTCTTAGCGAAATATCCAACCAAAACATGGATGTATCAATAGACAGGTATTATATTGGCGATTTTGTTGTAATAAAAGATTCTTTAAACCTGATAATAAAGACATTCAACACCATACTTTCCGAGTTTGGTTCTACGGCCACTCTTCTTTTAATTGATGCTCGAAAAATGTCTGATGTAAGCGAAAATTTATCTAATGGTGCTATAATCCAGGCAAAAACATACAGCGAATTAAACAACATTATTGGAGAAGTAGAAGCAAGCTCTAACAAGAATGCAGAAGCTGCTCAAAGGACTAATGATCTTGCACAAAGTGCAAAAAATGCAGCTACAGAAGAAGTTGCTATTATGCAGCGCACTTTAAAAGCTATGGAGGACATAACAGCAGCATCCAACAATATATCACAAATCATTAAAGTTATTGAAAGTATTTCGTTCCAAACAAATTTGTTGGCCTTAAATGCTTCTGTAGAAGCAGCAAGAGCCGGTGAACATGGCAGAGGATTTTCTGTAGTTGCTGAAGAGGTAAGGAACCTAGCAGCAAGAAGCAAAGAGGCAGCAGGGAAAACCGCAGCTTTAATTGAAGAAGCCGTAAAAACAGCCGCCGAAGGTGCCCGATTAGCAGAAAAGACTGCCGAAGGGCTTACCTATATGACAGATCAAATAACAAAAATTTCTGATAATGTAAGCGGCATAGCTGAGGACTCGAAAGCACAAATTGACAACATCAGCAGGATAAGCCAAGGAATTTCTCAGTTAGATGGTGTAACCCGGTCTAACACTGCCATGAGTCAAGAAGGTACAACCTCCGCTAATGAGCTTTCAAACCGGGCAGAAGTTCTCAAAGGCACTATCGAAAGCTTTAGATTGAAAAAATGAGGGAACGGATATTTTCCCAATTTCATCACAAAAAAGAGCGAATATCAGCATGTATAATGCCAAAAATTCGCTCTTTTTATTATAACCTGTTTAAAATCTGTGGTCATACCCAATTATTGAGCGCAGGATCTAAAACTTGTATGTAATCAAAATCCTTTATAAGTGCTAAAGCCTAACATATACAATGCAAAAACAAAGGAATTTTCTTTATCCCTTGACATTTTATGCAACTCTTCAAGTACACTATCATGCGGAACAGTATTAGATGCTGTTTCCATAACAACCTTTTCTATAGTTTTAGGCAATTGCATACACATCTGATAAAATGCATCTTCTTGACCTGTAACAAGTTCATAAAATTTGTCCATACTTACACGGCGTATGCGTCGATGTTTTTTCTGTTGTCCATCTACAGAAACAGCCCAAGTAATATTTTGAGATTTTTTAGCAATAACTTCAACTAACAAACAAGCGCAATCATGCTTTCTCCAATACATTACAAAAAAGAGCGAATATCAGCCAAGATGCCAAGGCAATCCTTATCGTTTTTCAAGAAATCCGAACCTATTCTTGACAATCGAATGAAATCAAGGAATGTATAAAAAACACCTCACATGCTATCAAAAATTCATAAGTTTCGCTCATATTTACCGCCCTTCGCCCTTTTTAACGATTGCTACCTCGGCAGGAATAGCCTTGCCACTCGCAGGGCGTGGGACTTTATTAAAATCATACTTTCTTATTTCGTCATATCCTTCATGCTCAACAATGACTGTATAACCATGCTTGAACTTTCCTGCAAAAGGGTTTTTACGTCCCTTTGAAAAATCAGTAATTTCAGGTATACCATCGTAGTTTATACCCTCTTCGTCACAGGTTACAACTTCACCATTAGGCATTATTCTTTTAGTTGTATAAATTTCTGTACTTTACCTCCCGTATTGTGCCATTTCTTTTTTATTTGCCTTTCGTGCAGAAATTATCCGTATTAAAGAATCACCATTTCTATAACAATGACAAACCATAAGCATACTTGTCATCATCCCAAACAAATCTATCATCCTTCAAATTATACACCTCTTATCATCCTAAGACCCTTGCCGCCCAAATTGTCGGCATACTAAAACACTCTAACCGAATCTAACGGCAACTAACGGACTCTAACTGAAATTTTCCCCTACCCAATCAAATTTCAGAATCCAGTAAAATAGCGGGTTTACGCCAAACTGACAAGGCAATCGTCACCGTTTTTCAAGAAGTCTGAACATCCGTTCGAGATTTGAGTGAAATCAAGGCGTTGCGGGTAGTTCTGGAATCCCCGTGACGACGATTTGCCGACTGACGGTTGTGGAAATATGTTTGGAGCGGTTCTCCAAGGCAATCAAACAAGGTAAAAAATCTAGCCCCTGCACCACAAGAATACCACAATAAACGAACGATACGCAAGTTTGGGAGGGCGGGAATATTGTCAAGAACACCGCCGTAAAAATTGCAGAAAGAAACAAAATAAAGAGAAATATAAGGCGTTCTTACCTGTGACTTAGGCAAAAACGCCCTAAATATTCACTTACCTAGGTTTCTGTCTTGAATCCAAGGAAATATCATGCTCCCTGTGGTAATCAATATATATTTGACTTAACATGGAGTATTCACACGGATGAATAGGAGTATGCTTCTCACAGTGCATTTCATGAATCACTCGACTGCAATTAAGAATGTTCGGATTTTTGTTGCGTTCTGGCTCATATTTAGCAAGAATAAATGTTTTATTGAGGGCATGAAATTTCAAGGTTAATACATTCGACAAATCAGAATCTTGCCTAATTAAGCCCATAATCCAGTTCATCCTTGCAGGCGGAATATAGTAGACATTAACGCTCAAATATTCAGATAAAACAAAATCAAAAATAAATTCTTTTCCACTTATCGCTCCCCATGAATACTCCATTTCCTTGCTTGTAATCCCCAGAGAATTTTCCATTTCAAGCCGTTTAAGCAACCTCTGTAGTATTTTCGCGACATTCTCATTATCCACCCCTAAACTGCTCAATATTTTAGATAAAATGAAGTCGTAATCCATTGTATCGTTGTAAAACTGTTTAACGTAAATGCCCCCTAAATAATCAATAATATCTTCGTTTGTAGTGTGCAACTCTACATCGGGCTTGTTGAACCAAAAATCATTCCATGCGTTAATGTAATCAATGAATTTAAGTCCAACAGTACCGTTGAAACTTATAACTCTCGGTTGCAGTGCCTGTAAAGCCATGTCATTAGTCTGGCTGTTATCAAATAAATTAACATCAGCACGAAGCAAATCACGAAACTGTACATACCCCAGTTCATCATTAAATTCAGGAATAAAATCATCATAGTAATCTTCTTGTACTTCCATTGAATCAGGAACATTTTCTAAACTAATGCCCAATCTCTCTAATCCCTGTAGAAATACAAAAGCATCTCCGTATTCCCACGAACAGCTATTAATTGCACGAATATAAAACTCCTTGGAATTATCGAAATTTTCCCATTGGCTCAATTCATCGACATAGTGTTGGTGAGTGGCATGTTCATTATCAAATTCGACAAACGTGCTACCCGTCTGATGTCCTGTATATTTTATCCCTGCTATAATGACAAGAACATCTAAATCCAAACTCTCTAAAAAATCGTCAACTGGACTAAAATCATGTATCGTACCTACAGGTCTACCATAAAAGTAGTCGTCAACCATGATTGAACGTTGAATATACTCAACGAACACATCATAATGCTTTTGAAATAACATAGAAATATCCTCCCAATAAATAAGATAAATGTAACATACATTCGCAAAAAAACAAGCCCATTCCTAGACTAGAGTTGGGGCAAGAACTTAACGGTACTCACCCCAACCCTTGCCTTAACCCTAACAACAGGAGCAGAATTAGCATCAATGCCCTGTAACCCTGCATTAAGGCTGTCGGCGGCTTCTCGCCCCCATGTCCTCCAAAACGCGACTGTAAATATCAATTATAATGCTAAATTTGGAATCTTGAATCTCTCACCAAAATCAATATAAAGTAGCGATAGAAAATGAAACATTGCATAGATATTAAAATCAATATGCTTTGATTTCAAAAAAGTATTATACTTCTTTTGATGACCCCACGATTGTCTAAGCGGGCTGCTAACAGGCATACTGCCTACTTTCTCTGCAATAACGTAAGTCCCTTTATCAATGTGAATCTTCATAAAACAATCTTTCTCGGGAATTTCCATTTTACATTGCTTGCGGATAAGCCTAGAAAGAGAGTATATATCACTAGAATAGAAATAATAAAAGTTCACATTGAGATAGTGAGATAAAACAGGGTCTCTCACAGCACGCCCAAAGGAATCGTCATCCGATTCATTTATTAGTAGTTCACTTTCCATGTGGATTTTCTTTAGAAATGAACTTATTTTTCCGACATCAACGGTAATTTCAACACTAGGCTTCCTGTTGAACCAAAAATACTCAATGTAATCATCAAGCATCGAATGAATAAAACTAATATCTGAATTTTTCATATCGCCAATCATATCCTCTCAAAAAAATTAATCTAGTAGTTTCCAACATAGCGGGAGCGTTGCAACCAACGCCCCCACCCATACCATAAAACCTAAAACATCTTAACCCTAGCAACAGGAGCAGAATTAGCAACAATACCCTGTAACCCTGCATTAAGAGTGTCGGCGGCTTCCCTGCCCATGTCCTCCAAAACGTGCGAATAAATGTCCATCGTTGTGTTGTAATTGCTGTGTCCTAAACTCTTTTGGATAGCCTTAACATTAACG
>WQVX01000016.1 GCA_009785615.1 Defluviitaleaceae bacterium
AAGTGAGATTTAGAAAAGCGAATCCCTTTTCTGACTAAGCGACTGCACCAAGTTCTGAGCGAAATATGTTTGTTTTCAATCCGTTGAGTGTTAGTTTTGCCAACTATAACTTCGCTTTCTGTACTTTTTTATAAACAGGATTACCGTCAACATAAATGATTTTTATGTCGAAATAAGGGTTTAGTAAATCACGCAGCGCATCCAAATTGGCATGTTCTTTTTCCCTAAGTTTAAAGATTGGAACCAAGATTTAACAACCGCCGCCATAGCCGATTTAAAACACGGTGATGGCTGTACTCTTCCTAACTATACAGACACTATAAAAATATTCTCTAACTCTGAGAGTAT
The DNA here is from genome assembly GCA_009785615.1 of Defluviitaleaceae bacterium. Lineage (GTDB taxonomy): Bacteria > Bacillota > Clostridia > Lachnospirales > WQUN01 > WQVX01. The sequence continues at coordinate 349 of WQVX01000016.1, forward strand.
GGCTTATAAACTAGCAGAAAGCAAACATTTATCAGGAGCCGCAAGAAATCCCATGGCTCCTTTTTTTGTTCTTGAAGAAAATTTAGACGGCGGCGGTTCGCTGAGAAAGTATTTAAATGAGGGGCTTGACCTACATTTTCTACAAGATAATTCATTTTATTGGCGGTCAACCGGTTCCATTTTGTCACCGGTTGGCCTATTATTTATCCCGCTGAGCACACCTCACATTTCCCCACAAAACATCACCTTCATGCACCATAGCTATATGTGGTATCCCCGCTTCTTCATACACATTTCCGTGGGGCTTAAAGCCTAATTTTTCATAAAAACCTTGCACAGGCACTTGGGCATGAATCCACTGCTGTTCTCCGCCCATATCGTAAGCCGCACGTATTAATTGTCGCATGACTAAATCTCCCAAGTGCTGCCCTCTAAACTGCGGAAGCACCGCTACACGTCCAATGCTAAATTCATCTTTTAACACTAAAAGCCGCCCGGTAGCGGCGGGAGTACCATTATAATAAACCAACAAATGGATAGCAGAAGGATCCAAGCCATCTATTTCTAATGATAGATCTATCTTCTGTTCATCACAGAAAACAGCATATCGTATTGCATGTACTTCTGCTAAATCCGCTTCATTGATACCTAATATCCATTCTGTTTTAATCATTTATAGCCACCATAGCTTCTACAATTCGTTCTGATGCCTTGCCATCACCAAAGGGGTTTGGTGCTTGCGCCATGCGCTGATACTTTTCTTTATCAGTAAGCAAAGAATAAAGATTATCGTATATACGTTGTTCATCTGTTCCCGCCAGCACTAAAGTTCCGGCTATTTCACCTTCGGGGCGTTCTGTCACTTCTCGCAAAACCACTACGGGCTTATCTAAAGCCGGAGCTTCTTCTTGCAATCCTCCGGAATCCGTTAGCACTAAATATGAGCGGTTCATTAAATTATGCATATCAAAAATATTTATTGGCGAGGTCAAAATAATACGATCATGACCCGACAATAAATTTTCAACAGTTTCTTTTACTACAGGATTAGGGTGTACAGGATATACCAATATTACATCCTCAAAATCATCTACCATTCTTTTAACCCCACGGCAGATATTTTCTAAAGGCACGCCCCAATTTTCTCTTCTATGTGCGGTCATTAAAATTACGCGCTTGTTATTGATATTTTCCAAATGAGAAATAGCAGGTTCTTGAAAGTGATAATCCTTTTTAACAGTGTGAGCCATTATGTCTATAGCAGTATTGCCCGTTACAACAATAGAATTTTCCGGGACATTTTCTTTAACGAGCCGCTCTTTCGATAGCTCGGTAGGGGCAAAATGCAAATCTGCAATGGCAGTAGTTATTTTGCGGTTTATTTCTTCCGGAAACGGCTGATATTTGTCATAAGAACGCAACCCGGCTTCCACATGTGCTACACGAACTTTATTATAAAAAGCAGCCATAGACGCCGCTAAAGTTGTAGCTGTATCTCCATGAACCATTACCCAGTCAGGCTTGGCTTTTTGAATAACTTCTCCTAACCCAACAAGAGCACCGGCTGTAAATTCCGTTAAATTTTGGCGATCCTTCATCAAATCAAGATCATAGTCCGGCACGACATCAAACAAGGTTAAAACATCATCCAAAAGTTCCCTGTGCTGAGCAGTCACGCATACTAAAGATTCTACTGCGCTATTTGCTGCCAAAGCCTTTATTGGAGGCACCATTTTTGTAGCTTCCGGCCTTGTTCCAAAGATGCTAAGAACTCTAATTTTTTTCAACTGAAAACATCCTCTGTAAATTTCCTTGTAAAATATACTAGAATTCATGTATTATATCGTAGATGGAAGAGAAGTGCAAAGCAAAGTCATAGAAAGGAAGCATGAATGATCAAGATAAAGTTTTCAAAAATTTTAACCATTACAGTGCTAACCGGTTCACTGTACTTTTCAGGATGGGTCGGGAACCTCACAACTGTTTATGCCCAACCGGGTACCCCTGAAGATCCACTGGTATCCAGAAGCTATATAAATAATCGTATAGCTGAATTGGAGGATCAGATAACCCAATTGACCAATGCTCTTGAAGCTATTTTGTTGTTGGATTCTGTTATAGATCCTAATATGATTTTTTCATCTAACCAATCTAATCAGTTGTATCAGCCACTTCCGCAAGTAACAATATCATCCGGGCCGGAATTATTTAGAGTGGTACGAGCTGAGCCAGGCATGATTTTAATAGGCGAAGCCAGCACAGAAATTATTCTTAGAGCCGGAGAAGCTACAGTAATAGCCGGAGCTAATGGACTCGCTAATGTTACTACAGGTGTGGACTTAACAAATGGACAAGCTGTACCACATAATCATCTATTAATTGTTCCTCAAGCTGATGGGCGCGGATTACGCTTTCATACAGTGGCCTATTTAATGGTTAGAGGCGATTACCATTTTGTGTAGGCAGGTGAATTATGGTAACTGATATTAAAAACAAATGCATCCTTTGGATGGATGGAAGTTTATTTTTTCGCGGGATAATCGGATTTTTTAATATATTGATCCGCTTTTTTGAAGGAAGTTTTCTTGTACGGTTATTTGTAGCAGATTATGACAAAGATCGTTTGCGCCATAGCTGTTTTGTGAGAATTATAGAAGGTGTTCTTAATATATTTCCTAAATTTTCGATACCTATTCCGCAAAGTAGATTTAATACAACGCTTCTGGGACGATTGCTGCAAGGTAGCGCATTATGGAGGTTTTTTACCGGTGTAATGGGGTTATCTCTACCTGCTTATGGGCTATTAGCTGTAGTTATTGGGGCACCCTTTTTACCTACCATGATGGTCGCCGGAATGATAGTGCTTGTATTTGGCCTTTCGCTGTTCCATTTTAATTTTAAATTGGATTTGACATCTATGCCATTGCTGCTATTTATGGTTATCACCTTATTTAGTGGCTTTACATCTGCGGCAGCTTCTTACAGTGTGCTAATTGCAATACTTACCATAGCTATGATGTCATCTTATCTGTTGGCTAAAGTTTGTTTGACATCTCGCAAGCGTGTTGATTTTGTAATTGCCGCATTTATTATTGCTGCTGCCGGTACAGCTCTGGTTGCATTTTATCAAGTGTATACAGGTTATATGGATGCTTCTTGGGTAGACCGAAATTTATTTGCCGCTTTATCTATGCGTGTATTTTCTACCTTTGCCAACCCTAATGTATATGGAACATATCTGTTGCTTGCTATTCCGTTGGCGGCAGTGTGTATCTTGTATGCCAAAAATATATGGTATAAGCTGTTTGCCGCAGGAATTACAGGGTTGCTTTTGATAGCCTTGGGATTGACATATTCTCGTGGCGGATATGTAGCTTTAGCCGGAGCAGTTTTCTTCTTTCTGATTTTGATAGAAAAAAGGTTGATTGTATTATTTGTGGCAGGTGTTGCGGCCATGCCCTTTATACTGCCGACAAGTATCATTGCAAGGGTTGTAAGTATAGTTAACTTTGCAGATTCTTCTACAATGTATCGTATTGCTATATGGCAAGCCTCTTTGCGTATGCTTGGTGACTTTTGGATGTCCGGTATTGGGCAAGGAGCAGAAGCCTATAATGCAGTCTATCCATTCTATGCCTTTAGCGGAGTTACAGCATTGCACTCTCATAATTTATATTTGCAAATATTTCTGGAAACGGGAATTGTAGGATTTCTAGTATTTTTAGCTATACTAGCTTGCTTCTTCCGCACCCAATTTTCATTTATGCGGCATACATCAGATCAACGCCGTAAGCTTTTGTCTGCTGCCATGGTTGCTGCGGTTGTAGGATTTTTAATGCAAGGAGTGTTTGATCACTCATTCCATAATTATAGGGTGATGCTGGTGTTTTATTTATTCTTAGGAATAGCCAATTGCATTACTGAAGTCGAGGAAACCGACACATGAAGATACTCCATATCTTAACAGACACCAATATTGGTGGAGCGGGAAGATATCTTTTGGCTTTGCTGGAATCCTATGATAGGGACAATTTTCAAATGGAAGTAGTGCTACCTATAGGTAGCCAACTTGCACCGGCCATAACTGCCTTAGATGTACCTGTACTGGAAGCTCAATACATTAGCGACCGTTCCTTATCTGCAAAGGGAATCGGCTCCCTCAACCATATAATAAAAGAGAGAAAGCCCGACCTTGTAAATACCCATGCATCATTTTCAGGAAGAATTGCGGCTAAATTACAAGGAATACCGGTCATATATACGCGGCATTATTGTGTACCAAAGGATAAGTCGGGAAAAGGTAAGGCAAGCTTTATCAATAATATCTTTAGCTCCGGTGTTATTGCTACTTCACCGGAGGTAGAAGCGGGACTTATAGCCACAGGAACAAAGCCGGAGCATATCACTACCATTTACAATGGCGTTCCACCTGTTAAATCTATTTCCGACGAAGAAAAATTGACCTTGCGTACTCACTATGGAATTGCACCTGATACCTTTGTAATTTCTCAGATAGCAAGGTTGGATCCGGTAAAAGGCCATGACCACACTTTGGATGTTGCCAAGCTTTTAGCTAACGATCCAAATATATTAATATTACTAGCCGGTGACGGCCCGTTAAAGGATCATCTTTCCCGCCGAATAAAAGAAGAGTCAATTACAAATGTGTTAATGATCGGATTTGTCTCAGAAGTAGAAAAGATTATCAATATTACAGATCTTCAAATTAATGCTTCATATACAGAGACAACCAGCTTGGCTTTGCTTGAAGGGATGAGCTTAGGCATTCCGGCAGTGGTAACAAATGGTGGCGGTAATCCTTACGTAATATCTGATGGAGAACAAGGGCTGGTGGTTCCTTGTGGAGATGCTGAAGCCTTGGCTAAGGCAGTATTAAAAATAAGAGGAGATCCGGAACTATACCAACAGATGTCAAATAAATCATTGGAGACATATAACAAAAATTTTCGTGCAGATAACATGGCTCGTCAAATAGAGGCATTATATAAGACTTATCAGAAAGGTAGGTAAAATTGTGAAATTATTTAAAATATTACATGTAGCAGATATTATATGGCTGATACTGATTGTAGCATTAGTTTTTGTTGCGATGCAATTTTCTATTCCCAGAGAGGTAAGTGCTCAAACAGGAGATCCAATAATCCGCTATACAATTGAGCTTGGAGATCGTTTAGATGGTAACGCTCGTAGAGTTATCCGCGAAGGCTTTCATGAGAACATTCAGGTTGGAGATCCTATTTTTAACAACCTGACAGGCGTACGTATTGGGACTATAGTGGATGTTTTTGCTTCGCCGTTACAAGTAGAGGCGTTTGACGAAGCAAATAACATTGTCCGCCGCGCCGAAGTAGCAGGACTGGAATATGTATACGTTGTTGTAGAGGCTCAGGCTCAAATTTCTGATTACGAAACATTAATAGGGTCATTTTCTGTATCGGTAGGGCGGGAAGCCTTTGTGCGTTCAAGAGATTTTGCCGGTGCCGGATATATAGTTGCGATGGAGCGGGTGAATTAATATGGGATTAATAGATGAAAAGGGACGTTTTTTTGGCAAAGTCAGTATAATTGATATTGTAATAGTACTAGCTATAGTAGTATTAGTTATAGGTTTTGTATACAACCAAACCGGTCAACAAATTAGACAAATTATCATGGCAGATGAACCCTTATATGTAACATTTCTGGTAGAAGGGGTACGGCGTTTCAGCTTGGATGCTGTCCGGGAGGGCGATGTCTTTTTTCGCCAGCATGAACGTGTGCCACTGGGAACAGTTGCCCATATAGATATTAGTCCGGCTCATGCTATAATGACACGGACAGATGGCACTGCCGTATTTGCGCCGGTAGAAGATCGCTATAATATGTATATCACCTTGGCTTGCGTGGGCAGTATCACAGATACAGGATTTTTTATAAACGGAACTTTGCAAGTGTCAGAAGGTGGACGGCTTAGTATCCAATCAAATAATTTACTGACTATGGCAATGATATATCAAGTAAACCAAAGATAAAAAATGGGAAAAATATTATGCATTTATTTTTAGGAAGAGGTGTCATGTGAAGATAATTTTAAATGCAAAAATAGTATTTATGCTTTTGCTTTTTATGTTGGCTATGCCTGTACAAGTGCAGGCAGTCAACGTTTTATTTGAACATCGTGAACGTACGTATTTATCTAGGGATGTAGTGTACGAGCTAAACAGAAAAGTGACTAGTGCCGGATTTTTGGATGTACATACTCTCACAATACCATTAAACGATCCATATATCACAATAGCTCCTGTTGAATCTCATCGTGAGTTGGGCCTGAGAGAGACTACACAAGCCCTTCTTACAGCCGCAGGAGCGATTGCCGGTACAAATGCAGACTTTTTTGGCATGGCAGGAACTCACTCTCTTGCTTTTGGCCCGGTAATATCAAATGGGCAGCTTTTGTCCATCAGTGCAGAGTACAACCAAGGGCACAATGAATTTGCAACTTTTTTTCTGGATGAAAATAATATGCCTATATTGCAGTATATAAGACCGCGCATATGGTTTACTGTAGCCGGTGTAGAAGTTGCTCAGGTAGCTGCAATTAATAAAGTCGCATCTTTTCAGCGGCCTATAATTATTAACAGGGACGGTATGCTTAATACCTCTCCTCTTAGCGCACGCTTCCCGGAATTGCGTAAAGTTATGGTACAGGACGGGGTTATTATTGGGGTAGCTCAGCATGGTGTAGTTGTACCTGAAAATGGCTTTGTAGTTGTTATGAATGAATATAACTTTTTTAGATACAGGCCGGATTTTTGGATAGGGCTTACTGCCTACTATTCAGTATTTTCCAATCTGAATTTGGATTTGTCTCAAATACAAATGGCTGTTGGTGGTGGTGGCTTAATCTTACAGCATGGCCAAATTGTTCATGATACAGGTACTGCTATAGCAGGAAGGCACCCACGTACAGCTATAGGATTTACTCCGGATTTACAACGTGTAATCCTTATGACTGTTGATGGCCGCGGACATTCGATAGGAGCAACTCACGAAGATATGGCGATGTTAATGCTTAGGCAGGGTGTATTTAATGCCATGCATTTAGACGGCGGTGGTTCTTCTACTATGATTGCACAACCTGCGGGACGCAATACCGGCTTGCAAGTTGTTAACCGTGTGTCCGAAGGTTCACAGCGAGCTGTCATTAACGCAATAGGAATATTTGACCGCTCTACCCCGGGAGCAATCAGTCAATTAGTAATGCATCCCGGTTATCGTTATATTTCACGAGGCAACACTTTAACAGTGCATGTTTACGGCCTTGATCTTTATCGGCATAGAATTGGAATCCATCAGGATCAGGTTGCATTTTCTGCATACACTATAGATCCAACAGGCCAAATGATGCCTTCTGCGGGAACATGGCTTGGTAATACGTTTATCCCTGACCGTCCGGGCTCTGTATATATCCGTGCGCATTACAGAGGGCTTTCCGCAAGCAGAGCCTACATTGTGCGCGATATAATTGCTTTGCAGTTTAATACAGATTTTATTTTTACCGGAGGAGAAGAAATTCCATTTGTAATTTCCGGTCTTGATGCCGGAGGATCCTCTTCTGTTTTATGGCCTGAAAGAGGTTATGTGCAATTTAGAGTAACCCCACCGGAACTTGGGACTGTGCAAAACCATGTATTTATCCCTAACCAGGTGGGAACAGGGAATATTACTGCTCTTTTAGGTAGTAACTATGTACATTTACCTGTTATGGTAGCTTCTTATTATGATGAAGTCTGCCTTTTAGAGCTTGCGGCACAAATACCACCCGGAGAGTTGCCTTTTTTGGATCCTCTTCGTACAGCTATGACCGCAGTTGTTCCGGGAAATGCTTTTGACTTTAATGTATTTGTACCGGGGGGCGTACGTTTAGCTTATTCCGCCCGACAAGAAGGCCCGGCAGCTATTTTGCAAATGTCAGCGGCTTCAGGTGGATTATTTGCAACTGATCGTTCTCAGTGGGGGCGATTTTTACCGGATATACACATGATGTCGTCAGATTTTGTAATAATACAGATGGATGCTAATCCGCTTAATTTTCCTTCACGTGATGAATTTGAACTGTTTCATCAAGCCTTGCGCACTTTGCATGAATCAGGCCGCATGGTTTTTGTGGTTTCTAATGTGAGATATTCTCCTACACTTAACTTGCGTGATGGTATCAGATACATTGACTTGGGCAATGCTGGAGTAGATACTACAATGTGGTTTAGAGTGATTGATGGGCAGATCTGGTATGACTTCTAAAAATTTGGATAAAAATTCCAACAAACTCAATAAAAAACCTATGATTGCTACTGTAGGCGTAATGATGACCATTACTTTAATTGGAAAAATAATGGGCGTATTAAGAGATCGGATGCAGGGGGTATATTTTGGCACCTATTCCGCAGAGGGAATTGCTTTTATGCAGGCAAGTTTTCTACCAAGGGTGTTTTTAGATATTATGTTTGCCTCTGTGTTTTCCGCCAGCTTTATCCCTGTCTTTAATCGCTATCTTGAGACTAAAGGAAAGGAGGCCGCCTTCAATTTGGCAGCCTCTTTTCTTAAAATTATCCTTTTGGTATCGGTAACGGTAACGGTTTTGATGATTCTTTTTGCAACACCAATTTATTCGCTTTTTTTGGATGGTGAAAGCCTAACACCGGCAACCAGAGAATTAGGTATTATTTTGCTTAGAATAATGTTCCCTCTTTTGATTTTAAGCAGTCTGGCTTTTTCACTAACCGGAATCCTACAGTCTTTGGGGCAATTTAATATTCCTGCTGCTATGAGTGTAGCTTCTAATGGTATAATACTACTCTACTACCTGATTTTTATTGACCAATTTGGAGTCTATGGGCTTGCAACAGCATTTTTGCTTGGCTGGAGTATGCAAGTATTGATTCAAATTCCATTTTTAATTAAGCAGAACTTCTTTAGAATTAACCGTCAAAAATCCAAATCTAAAGATCGTACTGCATTAATTGAAATCAGAAATTTAGCTTTGCCTGTAATGGTAGCCTCTTGGCTTGGGCCTATTAATTTTTTAATTAATACTCGAGCCTCTGTAAACTTATATGGAGGAGAGCACGGCTTAGTATCTCTTAATATGGCACATAGCCTGTATACCGTTATTACAGGCTTATTTGTGTTATCTCTGGCCAATGTGCTATTCCCTACTCTATCTAAATTGGCCGCCCGCGAAGATTGGAATGAGTATACAACTTTTTTACGAAGCAGCTTGCGTGGTCTTTTGTTTTTGTTATTGCCCATAGCTTTTGGCTTGATGACTGTTGCTCATCCCTTGGTGCGGCTGGTTTTTGAAGGTGGTCGATTTCAAGATACTTCTGTTGACATTACTGCTACAGCACTGTTTTATTTTTCTATTGGAATAGTTGGGTTTGGATTGCATGTTATTTTAAGCCGAGCATCCTTTGCTTTGCAAGATGGTCGTGGGCCTTTAGTGACAAGCATAGTAGCTATAGCGATTAATTTTGTGCTTAGCTTTACACTTGCACCGATTTTAGAAATAGGAGGCCCGGCTCTTGCTTCTGCTATAGCAATTAGTGTAGCGGCTATGGGGCTATTTATAAGGCTGAACCTAAGACTTCCGGAAAATATTTGGACAAAAAACATGACAGTTGATACCATTAAAATGATAATATTGGTTATATTAATGAGCATAATTGTCAGATTTGGAATTGGATTTTTAGGTAACTTACTTACTGAAGATACTTTGTTGGATAGGGTCTTGATGATAGCCCTTCCGGCAGGATTAGGTGTAGGAATTTATATGACCGGGGCATTATTTTTAAAAATACCAGAAGCAAGGATAGGGTTAGATTGGATGTTTCATATTATGCAACGATTCAATATATGTAGGTGATAAAAAATCATTTGGAGGAACTGCTATGTTTGACAGCATAAAGAGTAAGATAATACTTCCGATATTTGGAGTTATATTGTTAATGGTTGTAATTATTGTTATGTATGTTTCTACATCAACAGCAAATCTTGTAGATAATTTTATTTCTGAAAAACTAGAGGCTACAACTCAAGCTGTACGTGCTTATCTGGCTTTATATGAACAAAAAAGCCTTGTGGCCTCTTCTGTACTTGGTAGCAGTGCAGAACTTATTAGGCTTATGGATAGCGGAGATAGAGAAGCTGTTTGGCAGTATGTACACGAAATGCAAATGTTTTTTGGCGTGGATGCCATTATAATTGCTGACCATGAAGGTACAACTATTGCTCGCTCTCATGCAAGAGATTTCTATGGAGACAATATTGCCGGTGTCCAATCAATGAGGGTAGCACTCCGGGGAGAGACGATATCCCTTTATACAGAAACACCAACAGTTCCTTTTGTTTTAAGCACGACATCTCCAATTTTCGATGGTGACAGGCTTATTGGTGGCGTTGTAGTAAATTTTGATATAGGTGTGTACGAATTTGCAGAAGAACTCCAAGAAATATTTGGGACAGATTTTACAATTTTTAATGGTAATACTTCAGTTGCTACTACACTTGTAAACCCTGCTACTGGAAATAGGACTTCAGGGACACAAGTAGCAACAAGTGTATCAGATATAGTTTTAGGAAGAGGAGAGCCTTTAACCCTTGAATTGAACATACTTGGCATAATGCCTTATATAGCTCATTATTTTCCCTTACCGGGTGCTGACGGAAGCCCTTCGGGTATGCTTTTTATTGGTATTCCTCAATCGGAAGCCATTGCTATCATAAATACTCAAAGAACTTACATGATTTTTATTGGATTTTTTGGACTTGTGGCTGCTGTTACTATAGTTTATTTTCTTGTAAATAAAATTACCAAGCCTATTGGCAATTTGACAATTGCTGCCAAGCAAATAGCTGAAGGTAATTTAAATGTCAATTTTGATACCAATAGAACCGACGAGATAGGCAAATTGGCAAAGTCCTTTAGTGATATGCAGAAAGAGTTTACCACCATGATTAATGAAATTCAAAAGAGAAACCATGAGATTTTTAAAGGCCATTTGATGAGAAGTGAAGACGATTTTACTGCAAAGGGAGATTTTCAAAAAATCCTGGATGGTGTTAATAATGTAGCTAATGGATTCTATCAGTTTTTAGATAAAATGCCTTGTGGCATCATAATTCATGATACCGAATATCGCTACAATTTCATAAACGCATATAACCAAAGCTATGGTTATGACCCCAATGTTATGCTGGGTCATTCTATTAGTGAGATGTTGCCACCCGACCAAGCGGAGTTTTTTATCGGAAAATTTAAACAAGTTGCATCTACAAGGAGGCCAATTCAATATCCAATTGAATTTACTACACTTGGTGGCAGTACCATACATGGAAGCCATACAATAGTGCCAATTAAGGATAATAAGGGCAAGATTGATGCCTACATTCATTTTTCCTATGATGTTACCGAAATGGTTCAAGCAAAACAACGTTCCGAAAAAATAAATGTTTACCAAGGTCATGAAGCTATTGATATTACCAAAAGACTTCAAGACGGGCTGGAAAAAGGTATATTACAATTTACCTATGAACCACAATCCCATGATAACGACACAGCCCAAGCAGCTTCTGCTTATAAAAAAATTGGTAATACAATGGGCAATGCTGTTACCTTTATCAAAGGGTATGTTGATGAAATTTCACATTTATTAAAAGAATTTTCAAATAAAAACTTTGATGTGGAAATCAAGCAAATTTACGTGGGTGATTTTGCAACAATTAAACAATCTATGAATAGACTAATTTACTCTATCAGCACTCTGATATCAGAAATCCAATCTTCCACATCTCAAGTAGAAACAGGTGCAAACCAAATTTCTCTGTCCACGCAAGTGCTAATGACAAATTTTGAAGAACAGGCTACTGCTATGAGTGAAGTAAAAGAAGCTGTAAACATCCTAACAGAAAAGACATTAACAAATGCCACTGATGCTCAATCAGCCAGTGACCTTTCCACACAAGTGCAAGATGTTGCAAACACAGGCAGTCGGCACATGAGAGATATGTCTATGGTTATGGATGAAATTAAGCTTTCATCTTCTGAGATAGCCAAGGTAGCAAGCATTATAGATGGTATAGCTTTTCAAACAAACCTTCTGGCTTTAAACGCATCTGTAGAAGCTGCCAGAGCGGGAGAACATGGCAAAGGCTTTGCTGTAGTGGCAGAAGAAGTGCGAAACTTAGCAGGACGAAGTTCTGAAGCCGCCAAAAACACATCTGAAATGATTGCAAAATCATTAAGTCGTGTTGATGAAGGCGTATCGAAATCTGCCGAAACAGCCGCCGCACTAGAAAAAATCGTTGAAGTAACATCAAGCGTAACGGATGTAATATCTAACATAGCCCACATTTCTAACGAACAAGCTGAAGAAATAAGCAAAATCCAAAACAGCATGGAAGCAATCTACCGTGGAGTAACGGACAATGCTTTAGCAGTACAAAGTAATGCCTCTGTTTGTGAGGAATTATCAAGTCAAGCTACTATGTTGATGTCCTTAGTAGATAGATTCAAGGTATAGCAGGAAGTAGAAACTATATCAATAAACGTGAGTTCGATGAACATTTTTTGTTCATCGAACTCTTGATATACTTACAATAGCTGGGTTAATAACGAGTAAAATTTAAGGAGCATAATTCATGAGAAAGATTTTGTTTATGGCGATGTCGCTGTTTGTTCTTATCGCTTTGGCGGCTTGTAATGGTGATGGTGACACGCTGGAAATCCCGACAACACAAAACGAAAATAACACGATCATTGTTGTTGACGAACAACAGCCGGGATCACCCCGCAATTATACACTCGAAGAACTTGGCACAACCATCGTAGCGGCAGGTGAATTTTGGAATGATTGGTGGTATAAACGCGGGGCGTTTGCATGGGAACATATGTATGAAACCCCATGGTATTATTGGGCAGAACAACCTTACCATCCGCGTTCAAGAGGATATTTCGTACTTTTGCCATCATCAGGTTTTGAAACCATAACCGATATTGTTCTTCATCTGCAACAATTTTACACGGATATATGGATAAACAGGGAAATGTTTGGTGATCGCACAGAAACGGCAGATTTTGAATTTCTTTTTGGAGAACCTTCTGCTTTTGAGGAATATGACAGCGTTTTATACGTTGCCGGTGTACGCTGGGGTGCGATGCGCCCGGATTGGAATACAGCAACCCATACATTAATTTCGCAAAACGATAATATTTCTGTTGTTGAAACAGTTGTGGCGGCATTCGACCATCGGGGAAGCGGAGATGTAATGCCAACGGCAACATTCCGAATTGTGTTCGATAATGGCAGAATCGAAAATGGTCTTGGACATTGGGAATGGCCGGGTTCATCCGATGTACATGACCACCTTTTCTCTCCAATTGGAGCGTTAGAAGGAGCATGGACAAACAGAGCGGGAGAAACCGTTGCATTCACGATGCCAAACATCGGAGAAATCAGAAGAACCCCAAACGGTGCGTATGTTTTGGAAATATTATGGGATGTGGGGGAAAGCAGAGTGTGGTTATTCCCTGTTGGGGTTGAGATGATTAGGTACAACTCCCATGGAGAGAGGATGTACAATGAAAGCGTTGTAAGCGACACATCGCAGGTGCGCTTGTTTACAGGCGATTTTGAAGTTACTTCATGTTGCACTGACGAGTTTATAAATGAACAGTTGTTTACTCGTTCCATGATTACATCCACAGAGGAACTAAAAATCCAAATTGAGGTCGCAACAGACGAACTTCTAAGTACATTTGCCAATCTCTACCATGCAGATGTACGTGTACCCGGGCAGGGCGAAGGAGTAACCCTTGTGATATGGGCAAATCAACTACTGCATCATTTTAATGTGGCTATGCTAATCTCCGATGTGCCGGAAGATGGGGATGAATGGGGATTTAGACCCACTGACAGTTTTGGTTCTGTGAGAATGCTGTTGCCGGGCGAGGCTTTTGTCATTGAAAATTACGTGGGGGCAGGTACATTGCCTCATCGTGGCATTAGCTTTACAGATGAAAATGGCGGGAATACAAGGGTTTTCTTTTTTACCGAAAATCAAGCCTATCCTGAACATGGCAATCAATGGATTATTCAAGAAATTGAAGCAGAGCGGCTTATTTGGGTAGCTCCGTGTGGATTCGACCCACCAAGCGAAGAGGGTGATTATTCCATTATCATCAATGGGGTAGGTTTTGTTGATAATGCGTATGGCAATGCTGATGATGTTTATACATTGGCAGGTGAACAAAATCCAACCCATGTTACCATGTCTGTATTGTGGATGCTTGGGTTAGATGTAATATCAGGTGGTGCCCAACACTCGTTACAATATAACGGCGGTTCGATTGGCGTTTCGCTTCTTTCAGTTAATTATCTTACATTTGGCGCAGACAGGGATGCAGTGGGTATTAATGATACATTTATGGCGGATGATTTCACCACGTATATACCCATATCGCTACTTAGGCATTTAGGCTTTGATGTGCATTTCGAGGGGGGTCGTGTTCATATTGATGGTCAGCTTAATGTGGATATAAATCCACATCCATTGGCAATAGCTTTGCAAAACTTCATTGACAACGCAGAAGGTGAAACCAGAGTGTCTGTACCGGCTGTTAATGGCACTCTTGCTTTGCTTGCGATAGAATTTGTTGATGGCTTTGCGGAAGCAACAGTTTTTGTGTATACCGGTTTTGAAGTTATTTACAAAGAAATTGGAAGCATTGAGGGTTTTCCGTTCTCAGTAGGTTTTACCGGAGATGGTTGGGGCAATCTTTTAAAAGTAACCGGCGATGGCGGAAATAGCTCTTATACCATGTTTGGTGTAGCAACCAATCCTGCCACTTCAAGAGATGAAATAGTATATTTGTTCACCATTTACGATGAATTGGTGGATGATGGAAGCCGTAGTTACTACCGCTTTGATGGTGGTTGGCCGGAAGGTATTGAGGGTGGCCGCCATTCCATTACCGAAGAAGAATTTAACACAATTCGCTATGGTTGGGGCGATTTCATAACTTGTTGGCGAGATTCTTGGGATAGCACAGAATCCATTTTGGCTTGGGTTACACCAATTTGGTGATTAAACCGCTAATGATTTTACCCATTTAGAGAATAATAATTAGGGAGGCATATTTATGGCTTATAAAATAGTAGCTATTTATGACGAAACCGGGTTTACGATAGATAAAAAAGATCCATACAATCCAAACGGGCAAATTTCAGCCTGAAGGGATTTATGGATCTTTTGATTTTTATGTATTGAATATGCTATAGTTAATGCAAGTCAATGTATCAATAGACCCTATTGCATAGCTGAGTAATGCAATAGGTCTTAATTTATGAAAGTGTGGGAAATGTATGAAAATTATCACTAATGGTAAAAATTCTGGAATCGCAAGCTTTATCAAAACACACTATTTTAGTATATTACGTATGGTAATCGTAGTTATATCACTTATAATAATGCTTCGCTATGCGAATGGACGCTCCCTTTGGGTAGACGAGCTTTGGACTATTTCTTTTACCGGGATAGATCAAAGCTGGGCTGAAATGTTTGATAACTTTATTGCAGATGCCACTTCAAACCCACCGTTATTTTACATAATTGCCGCACTTTGGCTGCGAATTGTGCCCTATGGTGCTTTTTGGCTGAGACTAATTTCTATAATATTTGCTGCTATTGGTATATATTTGATAGGCAACGTTGCAGGTAAAATTTATGAAAGAGATGGGAAAGATTACGTTGCTGTTTTTGCCACATTATTTGCTTCCACGTCTTGGTTTTTTGTAACGCAAGGTGCATTTTCCTTTCGTTCCTATGGATTACTGTTTTTGCTTTCGACATTGTATGTATATGTTTATATTCTACGAACACAACGACATACTGGGGTTGCGTTAGGGATTCTTTTAGGGTTACTGGCCGCATTATTAGGATATACTCATTATTTTGGGCTGTTTGTACCAGCTTCATTATTTATTTGTGACTTGGTACTCCTTAAACATAAAGTACTGAAATGGCAGCATATGCTGTCTTATATACTTGCCGCAGCACTGTATCTGCCGTTTTTTATCCCGATTTTTTTACGTGTAGTTGCACAATCAGGGAATTTTTGGGCAGAGCCAGCTTCATTTATTAGATTAGTTTGGCTATTTAGAATGCTTGTCAGTAGTTCAGACTTAGTAGGTGCTTTGTTTATTTTTGGATCGGTTGCCGGTGTAGTTATTATGATTTCGATTATTTTTGAAAATCGGCTTGTCGTTAGCGCGTTATTAGGGCATTCAGCGTTTACCGAATACCGAAAAACTACAGTCCCGCTATCATCAATTTTGTTTGCAGCACAAGTGTTTACAGTAGCTTTAACCGTCGGAATGGTTTTTATTTACAGCCGTTTTATTAATCCAAATGGCTCTATTTTTGTAAATAGATATTTTATTGCCATATTGCCACAGTTGTTAATAGTATCGGCCATAAGTGCTACTTGGCTAATTGAAAATTTTATCATATATCTAAAGATGCATGGCAAGCTACTGTTTTTGATATGTATTTGTATAGTATCCATACCTATGATTGGAAATTTTTATGCAGAGGTAAATAGGTTTGCCACTACTTATCATCATCCTTTCCGAGAGTTGGCGGAGTGGATTTATCAACGAGAAGATGCACATAATCCGGACACACTTATAGTTACACATGCTCCAGCCAGAGGGTTCTCATATTTGCTAACTCAAGGTGGTCAGCGTCCGCCAATACATATCGCTGGTGTACGTTCGTGGAACGCTTATACGTATAAATACCATGTGGATCTTACAGTGGAAAACCACATTCAATGGAATATTATTTATCGTTTCAGAGGTAGGGTACCAAGGAATACATTGAGCATTCTTGAACGGTACTACGATCTGATCAGTACCTATAATAAATGGGGGGAAACAATTTACGTTTATCAGCGCGTACAATAACCCCTTAATAATTAAAACAGGCTCATATCGCGTTTCAGACTGCTGCTAACGAAGCCGCTATTTCAGGCACTTCTCGAACGAGTAGCAGTCAGGCAAAAACGGCGCAATTACTGGGTTTCTGGCAGATAGAACCTTATCAGCAGTCAGAAACACGATAAGAGCCATAATCAAAGATTAAATCCAACCGTGGATTCACATTACTAATAGAATGATAAATCAGGGAGACGAATTTATGGCTTATAAAATAGCAGCTATTTATGATGAAACCGGGTTTACGATAGATAAAATTGCTGTAAAATCTTCAAAAAGCAGCGACAGCAATGAGATAAATCAAACAGATTTTTATGAAGCCTTGTTGAATTATCCATCCGGGACAATTTATGAACATGCCTTTTTATACAAAAGTGATTATGATGTATCTATTCAATTTTTGATAGATATCGCAAAGTCAATGATCAGCAATATTTCCGGTAGTCCGGACGTGGATATCACTCGCAAAGCCCCAAAGCCAAATATTGAAAATCTAATGAGTCTTTTACGCCGGGTTCCATACGTAATCGGTTGCGAATTTGTTAATCTAAATTGGATTGAACAAGTCTATTTAGATATTGCCGCAGTATTTAACACTGAATTTACAACCTTTGATGGTGATCTTGATCAATATTTCAAATCAAAAAATCCGGAGTTAAATGCAGCCGGAAAAGTATTTTTTCACTTAGTTGAAAGCAATGATGAAAAATATCCGTTTGCATTTTTAGCTACATATTCTGAAGGTGAAAACGAAAATATTAAGCATGTGCCCCTTAAAAATGCCCTTGAAACCAATAATAAAGAAAATTTGCAGGACAAGCTTCTAGCGTTGCTTTCGGCAGTTAGTCGAGCCGCGGATAAGAGTGAGTTTTTATCTGAGCTTATAGAAAGCGGCGAACTTTTTTCACCCCTGCGCTTTAAAACAAAAGAGGCATACACTTTTTTAATGGAAACTCCTATTTATGAAGAAAGTGGTGTTGTTTGCCGCATACCAAATTTTTGGAAAAACAAGCCCGGTGCCCGTTTAAAAGCAAATGTTGGCAGTAAAGAACCCGCCGTCCTGGGATTAGACGCCCTTATGGCGTTTTCTCCATCAATTTATTTGGGCGATGAGGAATTTACCAAAGCTGAAATTGAACAACTATTGGCAGAAAGTCGCGGTCTTGCTTTTCTTAAAGGCAAATGGGTAGAAGTTGATCCCGAAAAATTACAAGCTCTCTTAAAAGCCTTTGACGAAATTGAAGGCAAAGAATTATCACTTGCTGAGGCTCTTAGAATGCAATCCGGCTTTATGTCTTTTGGGGAAGATGATACCACTGATGAAATTGAAGTTACAAACGGCGAATGGCTTAATGAACTTAAATCAAAAATGATTAATCCTTCCGAAATCAAAAAACAGCGTGTAAATAAAAGCTTTCAAGCAACTTTGCGCAAGTATCAGAACGTCGGGTTTAACTGGCTTTATTTTATGATAAAGTCTAATTTTGGCGCACTTTTGGCAGATGATATGGGGCTTGGAAAAACTGTTCAAATTCTTGCACTATTTGATTTGTTACGAAAAGATAAAATTAAATCATTGCTGATCATTCCTGCGTCTCTTGTAGCAAATTGGAAAAAAGAAGCGGAGCGTTTCGCTCCTATGCTTAAAATAAAAATTTTACATGGTACTGAAAAAGAATTTTCAGAATCTGCAATAGAAGAAGCAGACTTATTTATCACAACTTATGGCATGGTAAAACGCATAGAGCAGCTTAACAGCGTAACTTGGGATTTGATAGTGTTAGATGAAGCTCAAGCCATAAAAAATCATAGCAATAAGCAGACTACAGCCGTAAAAGCTTTAAATGCAAAAAGTAAAATTGCAATGACCGGTACTCCTGTAGAAAATAGACTTTCAGATTTATGGTCAATATTTGATTTTCTAAATAAAGGCTTGCTAGGTTCACAAAAAGAATTTATACAGTTCACAAAAGGCTTAAAAGATGATAAATTGGGCTATGAAAAGCTACGCAATGTTGTTAGCCCTTTTATTTTACGTAGGCTTAAAACAGATAAAACTATCATCAGCGATTTACCTGATAAAGCTGAAATCAAGCAATATACAACTTTGACAAAAAAACAAATTGTGCTGTACAATCAACTTGTAAAGGAATTGGAACAAGCAATGAAAATTACAGACATGTCCGGAATTCAGCGTAAAGGAATCATTTTAACAAGCATCATGAAATTTAAGCAAATTTGCAACCATCCTGATCAATATTTGGGAAACAAAGAATTTTTAGCAAAGTATAGCGGAAAATTTGAAGCATTATCCAATATCTGCGAGACTATCCGAGATAAAAGAGAACGGATGCTGATATTTACCCAATTTAAAGAAATGACCCAGCCTATTGCTGATTTTTTAACAGAAATATTTGAACGCGAAGGCTTAATTTTGCATGGTGGTACAACAGTAAAAAAACGTGGCGAACTGGTGGAACGCTTTAACAGTACAGAATATGTACCTTTTATGGTGCTATCCCTTAAAGCGGGGGGCGTTGGTCTTAATCTCACTTCTGCAAACCATGTGGTGCATTTTGACAGATGGTGGAATCCTGCAATTGAAAATCAAGCAACAGACCGTGCTTTCCGTATTGGGCAGCAAAAAAATGTTTGTGTGCATAAGTTTGTTACAACAGGGACAATTGAAGAGAAAATTGACCTAATAATTGAAGAAAAACAAAAGCTTGCAGGAGATGTTATTGGGGCAAAAAGTGGTGAAAATTGGATAACGGAGATGAATAACGAAGAACTCTTCAACTTATTAAAGCTAGGAGTAAACTAATGAGCAGGTTTTTTATTTATGGTGAATATGTTCCCATTGCAGAAAAAAAGAAAAGGGCTGAGAGGCGAATAGAAGAATTAAAAAAAAGCGATCCTGACTTAGCCCCTATCATTGTTGAAGGACGTAAAATCACTAATACTTGGTGGGGAACAGCTTGGTGCAAAAATCTTGAGTCGTATGCTGACTACAGTAACCGCATAGAACGTGGAAGATCTTATGCAAGAAATAGCTTTGTAGTGGACTTGAAAATAGGCGAAGGTACTATAATTGGAAAAGTATTAGGCAGTCGCTTGTATACAGTTGAAATAAAAATTGATGTATTAAGCCACTCAAACAAGGAAAATATAATCAACACAGTTGGACGCCGGATTGACAGCATGGCGGATCTTGTAGAGGGCAAATTTCCAAAAGATTTTGAAGAATTATTTTTGACACAAGAAAAAGGGCTTTTCCCATCTCCAAAAGAAATCGACTTGGATTGCGATTGTCCGGATTGGGCTGATATGTGCAAACATGTTGCAGCGGTTTTATACGGAGTTGGTGTACGTCTTGATGAAGATCCACTATTGTTTTTTAAGTTGCGTGGGGTGGATGTAAATTCCTTTATTAAAGCGTCAATTGATGAGAAACTTTCGCATATGATGAAAAATGTAGGATACACTACTGATCGTGTGCTAAAAGATGTAGATTTGGTTGAGCTTTTTGGTTTGTAAATTTAAGGAGTTGTGTTTATGCGACGTCCAATCTCAAGTTTTCATCCATTTTTGTATTTTACTATCGTTAAACTGAGACGCTTTATACGGCGCATAACATGGTGGTTTGGCAAACAAAAATTTGCAAAAACAGTATCACCAAACCCTTTGAAGTATAGAGTGTATAAGCATCAACTTGTATCAATCAGATTGGGAGATACAGCTTTACAAAAAAATAAAGTTGAAAATTTAAAAATTGCTGTTAATAAATTAAACGGAGTACTAATACATCCCGGAGAAACGTTTTCTTTATGCTGGTTGTTAGGCTGTGCTACAAAAAGAAAAGGATATCTTGAAGCTAATACCATACAAAATGGAAGAGTTGTTGCAAGAATTGGTGGTGGATTGTGTAAACTTCCTATTCTAATTAATTGGATTTGTTTACATAGCCCACTTACAGTGCTGGAATGCCATCAGCATAGTTTTGATCCTTTTCCGGACGAACCGGGCGTAATCCCTTCAGGGAGCGGCCCTACATTTTTTTACAATTATTTGGATTATCAATTCAAAAATAATACAAATTACACATTTCAATTTCTATTTTGGCAGGAAAATGAATACCTTTGTGGTGATTTGCGTGTAGATACAGAGCTTCCATATAAATATTATGTTTTTGAAGCTAATGACCATTTTGTAAAAGCCAAAGGAAATTTTTATAGAAAAAATGAAGTATGGCGGCACAAATATGAAACAAATTCCCATGAAGAGCCTGTCGAGACACAATTGATTTATAAAAATAATTCCCTTGTAAAATATGTGCCTGATGAATATATCTCAGATGATTCTTAGATGATAGAACCCCGGCATTATCCGGTTATACAAGAAATCTAATGAAATGGGGTAAAAGCCATGGAATATTTGTATGAAACCCATGTACATACATCTGAATCAAGTAGATGTGGGCAAAATTCTGCGGTTGCGCAAGTTAGAGCTTATAAAAAAAGAGGATATACAGGAATCATTATCACAGATCATTTTATCCATGGCTACCGGAAGCATTTATATTTGCCCTGGAAAATAAAAATGAAACATGTTGCATCCGGTTATGAAGCCGCAAAAAAAGAAGGTATCAAATGTGGGCTGGATGTCTTTTTTGGCTGGGAATTTACTGTTGATGGCTCAGATTTTTTAACTTATGGGCTAGATTTAGATTTTTTATTTGAACATACACATTTAGCTAAGCTATCTTTGCCGGAATACAGTAACCTTATTCGCAAGTCCGGTGGATATATAGCGCAAGCCCATCCTTATAGAGATAAAGCCGGTAAAGGAAATAAATTTCCTGTTAATCCTGAATTTTTGGATGGGCTTGAAGTATATAACGCTTGGGACGCACGCAATAATAAAAATGCTAATGAAAAAGCATTTGCCTTTGCCCAAAAGCATAATTTACCAATACAAGCAGGTAGCGATTCTCATGGTATAAATATTCCGATCGTCAGCGGAATAAAATTGAAAAAGAAAGCTGACAGCATTTTAGATATTATAGAGGAGGTCAAAGCTAAAAAAGTAGAGCTTATACTACCATAAAAATTACTGAGGTGAATTATGAATTGGATAAAAGCTCTTTTTTCTACAAGCAAGCCAATTATTGGAATGTGCCATTTGATGGCATTGCCCGGTGATCCAATGTATGATAAAAATGGGGATATGGAAAAAATCATTGACTATGCATTGAAGGATATAACGATGCTGCAAGATGGTGGAGTTGATGCTGTTTTATTCTCTAACGAATTTAGTATGCCCTATCAAACAACAGTCGAACCTATAACAATTGCAGCAATGGCACGGATAATTGGTGAACTTAAACATGCAATTAAGATACCATATGGGGTTGATTGTTTATTTGATCCTATTGCCACAATTGATTTAGCCGCTGTTACAAATGCTGCTTTTATTAGGGAAGTAATGTCAGGCATTTATGCATCTGAGCTTGGACTTTGGAATACCGATTTAGGAAAAACATATCGTCATTTATGTAATAGAGGACTCACAAACCTAAAAGTATTTAATAATGTTATGCCGGAATTTGCAAAATATATAGGTGAAAGGGATATAGGCGAAATTATCACAAGCACTTTATTTGTTTCAAAACCTGATGCATTATGCGTTTCCGGCTTAACTGCCGGCAAAAAACCCGGCACAGAACTCCTTATAAAAATTAAGGATTTAGGTCTTGACACATTACTTTTTTGCAATACGGGATGTACAAAAGACAATATAAAGGAAATCTTAAAAATAACAGACGGTGTGATAGTTGGAACAACATTTAAAGTGGACGGTAAATTTAATAACTCAATTGATATTAAAAGAGTAAAAGAATTTATGTCAGTAGCACGCGAAAACTAAATTGGAGGGATTTATATATGACAAATATATTATGTACACTTACTTTGGGGTTATTATTTTTGCTAACAGCCTGTTCAAATGATATTGGCACAACATATGATATTGGCGGCACGCCCCCGGGCATACAAACTATTACTGCCACAGAAGCACACAGAATAATGTACAATACATATGATTTTATCCTATTAGATGTTCGTACCATCCCAGAATTTGAAGAAAGGCGAATTGAGGGAGCCATTTTGATCCCGTATAATGAACTTGCAGCTAGAGCCGATATAGAGTTATCAGATAAAAATACAACCATACTTATCTACTGCCAAAGTGGACGCAGAAGTGCAATAGCATTGTCAATTTTGGCAGAGCTTGGGTATACATCTTTATATGATTTTGGAGGAATTATTAACTGGCCCTTTGAGACAATTTCAAATTAAATGCCTATGAATACAGCTTTAAAATGAGATTTTAAATTTCAAAAGGGGCGTTCAACCGATCTCATTTTGTCATCGGTTGAACGCCCTTTTTTCACTTATTCTTTCTTACTAAAGCTCTAACGTAACGCTCACTAAAACCAAATTTTTGCACAAGTTCACGAATGTTAGTTCCATTGTATTGAGATAGTATTTCCTTTTCTAAACATTGGCCAAAAATTGTTCGTAAACTTGGCACATAAATACTTGTACCACTAAAAGTACGTGAAAATGTACAAATTGCATTAAATCCGTCCATTTCCATGATTTCATCGTAAGGTGGCAAGATAAAATCGTTATGCTTTTGTGCCACTTGCTTTATTATCCGTTCATCCATGGTTGCATCCCCTCTCTAAGAAGCTATAAACACAGTTTCTTAATATTTATCGAACGTTTATTCTTTTATAATGATATTCATTTTGCGCAAACTTGTCAAGACTGATTCCGAACATTTTTTCACTGTATCTATTCTTAGGATATTAAACTTTTGACCTTTTATATACATTTTTTACTTTACATCCTATAAAATTTGACATAAAATGACTTTGTTATAATGATTGAAAATGTATAGCATTTTTCACGTTGTTTTAAAGTACATTTGCTGTATAAGAACCTGCGGTCAATAGATAACAAAATATAGCTTTTAAATATCTTAGAGGTG
The DNA here is from genome assembly GCA_009785615.1 of Defluviitaleaceae bacterium. Taxonomy (GTDB): domain Bacteria; phylum Bacillota; class Clostridia; order Lachnospirales; family WQUN01; genus WQVX01. The sequence goes on from WQVX01000016.1 coordinate 24,453, forward strand.
AACATCCATGGAAAAAACCATCTTTGTAGTAGATGATGTCGATACAGATTTATTTAAAGCAGAAGAGGTTTTAGAAAAGCATTATGTTGTTTTTACTATGACAACAGCAAAAAAAATGTTTAACTTGTTAAAAAAAATCACTCCACATTTGATTTTACTAGATATAGAAATGCCGGATATGAACGGTCTTGAAATACTATCAAAATTGAAGTCGGACAAATCTCTTGAGTATATCCCTGTTATTTTTTTAACAAGTTCTCGTGATGTTGATACAGAAACTAAAAGCTATGAAAAAGGTGTGGCAGATTTCCTTCATAAACCATTTTCCCCTACGTCTCTTCTTAATCGTGTAAACCTGCATATAAATTTAGGACAAATGATACGAGAGCAAACATCTTTATTAAAAGATGCTCATAGAAACATAATACATGTATTGTCTACCTTGGTGGAATATAGAGATGAATATACAGGTGGGCATATGGAGCGTACTGCATACTACATACGAATATTAGTAGCAGAAATGATGCGCCGGGGCATATATATAAATCAACTAAAGGATTGGGATATGGATATGATTCATGTTTTTGCACTTTTACATGATATTGGAAAGGTAGGAATTTCCGACTCATTATTAAATAAACCGGATATCTATACTTCAGAAGAACGTCTGGCAATGCAAAAGCATTCATTAGTAGGAGAATCAATAATCAACAGGGTTATTGAAAAAGTAGGCGACAACGTTTTTTTACATAATGCTAAAGCGTTTACGACTTATCATCACGAATGCTGGGATGGAAGCGGATATCCTTATGGCTTAAAGGGTGAAGAAATCCCTCTACAAGGGCGCATTATGGCCATTGCTGATGTATACGATGCCCTTACCACCGAACGACCCTATAAAGATGCCTATTCTCCGGAAGAAGCTGTAGATATGATAATGAAAGAGTCCGGCATTAAATATGATCCCAAAATAGCAGAAGCCTTTTATGCAATAAGAGATCGTTTTGAAACTTTTAATAACTCAGCTAAAAAAGTAAAGGGGAAAAACTGTGGAAACCAGCATGAACTTTGAAGCCCGCAAGATATACGAACGTATGCAGCTTATGTTAGATGCTGCACCTATGGCAATTAGTTTTTTTAACAAAGACTTAGATATAATTCAATGTAACCAGGAAGTTGTAAAAATGTTTTGCTTAACAAGCAAAGAAGATTACATAAATAAACTATATCAACTAATGCCACCCTATCAGCCTGATGGTACTATATCAAAAAAGGCTTTTAAAGAAATGATATCACAGGCGTTTAGTAAACGTTACACCCTACAAAAATTTGTGTATCAGCGTATGGATGGGGTAATAATACATACTGAGACAACTTTTGTACGAGTACGACATGAAGGTGAAAATATTGTCATTGGCTATACTCAGGATCAATCAGATAAATACCAAGCTCAGGGGCGAGAACAGGAAGCTATAGCTACTTCAAAGCTAATGTTAGATGCCATGCCTCTTGCTTGTTTTTTAGTTAGAAAAGATTTTAAGGCTCTTGATTGTAATGAAGCAGCAGTAACATTATTTGGCTTTGCCAATAAAAAAGAAGCCCTGGAACGTTACCGAGAAATTTATCCAAAAACTAACCCAAATGCCAATAAAGCTAATTTTGTAAGCTCTGTCAAGTCACCATCATATTTAGAGATCACGCTTGAGTCAGGCTATAGTAACTTTGAATACACTCATCAGTGTGTTGATGGTAGTCTAATTCCGTGTGAAGTAACATTAGTACGGCTGGATTTTCATGGGGAATCGGTAGTAGCTGCATATCTTAAAGATTTGCGCCCTATAAAGGATATGGCTGCTAAGGTAAAATATTTTGAGGTAATTGAAGAAGAAAATCGAACAAAAACTCAATTTTTAGCACGTATGAGCCATGAAATACGCACTCCCGTAAGTGTGATTGCAGGCACGTCAGCCGTTGAGCTACGCAAAACCACCCATTCATCAGAAACAAGAGAAGCCTTTTTGCAAATTCAACGATCTTCAGAGCTACTAACATCTATTATTGATGATATCCTGGATCTTTCAAAAGTAGCAGCAGGTAAAATGAAGATTATCAATAAACCTTATGATACAGCGAGTCTTATAGTGGATTCATTACAATTTAACAGATTAAATTTTGGAAGCAACAAAAATATTGCCCTTTTATTAGATGTAGATGAGCATTTACCTACAAATATAATTGGAGACGAGCTACGTATAAAACAAATTTTAAATAATATATTGTCCAATGCATTTAAGTACACTGAAGAAGGCACAATAGCCCTTTCTTTTAAAATTGAAACCATATCAGATTATAATGACAAAATTTACCTTGACATTAATGTAAGTGATACAGGGCAAGGTATGACCCAAGATCAAGTTGACTGCTTGTTTACAGAATATTCACGATTTAACGAAGAAGAAAATCGTCATATAGTAGGAACCGGCCTGGGCATGTCCATAACTTATCAATTAGTTAATATGATGGATGGCGAAATTACTGCAACCAGCAAACTAGGGGAAGGCACTATAGTTAGTGTACGTATTCCACAATTAAAACATGGAGACCAAGTTTTAGGTGAAGAATTAACACAAAAACTAAAAAATTACGAAATTGATGAACTTACAACAGTTAAAAAGGAATCTTTTACATACGAGGCTATGCCATATGGAAAGGTATTAGTAGTAGATGATTTAACATCTAACCTGTACGTAGCTAAAAACTTGCTTAAACCTTATGAACTTACTGTTGATACTACATCAAGCGGTCAATCTGCTATTGACATGATTAAGTCCGGAAATGTATACGACATTGTATTTATGGATCACATGATGCCTGATATGGATGGTATGGATGCTGTAAGACATTTGCGCAACTTAGGGTACAATCATCCCATAGTTGCATTAACAGCCAATGCCATTTTAGGCCAGGAGGAATTGTTATTAAAAAATGGCTTTGACGATTTTATTTCAAAACCTATTGAATTAAGCCGCCTTAACGGATGCTTAGTTAAATTTATACGGGATAAATATAGCCCTAAGATCTCGCAAAACTTATCTGCCGGATTAACAAACTCTTTTATACGAGATGCTCAGCCTGCAATAACTACATTAAAATTATGCTTAGATAAACTTAGTAATGAAACAGATGACGAAGCCTTAAAGTCATACATAATTACTACTCATGGCATGAAAAGTGCTCTAATATATATCGAACAACAAGCCCTTTCTAAAGAGGCGGACATTTTAGAAGAAGCGGGCAAGGAAAAAAACTTGGATGTTATTAAAGAGAAAACCCAACCTTTTATAGATCGTCTTACCTACGTTGTAGAAGCATTGATAGAATCATCAGGTGGTGCCTGTGGCGAAGATACCTACGATGAAGATCCAATTTTTCTGTATAGACAATTAAAAATTATTTGTGAAGCATGTAAAAATTATAATATAAAAGTGGCCAAAAACGCTTTGGAACAGCTAATGCAAAAAAATTGGTCTAAAGAAACTACTGCCTTATTTGATAAAATTTCAGTTTTTTTACTACATAGCGAATTTGAAGAAGCAATTGAATATATACAGACATTTCTATAAGAAACTATGTAAAAAATAAACCGCCTGATCTTTAAATAGACTCTAAGGCGGTTTATAACATTTACTTGAATCTTCTTAGTTATCTACGTCTAGCTATTAAAATATATCTTATCAAAGTTAATAAAGAAGTAATAGTTGCAGCCACATAAGTAAGTGCAGCAGCATCCAGTACTCGTTTAGCCGGTGCTGCTTCAGATTCTGATAATATTCTTTCGCTTTGAAGCATTGAAATAGCACGGCTTGAAGCATTGAACTCTACAGGTAAAGTAACCACTTGGAACAATACTGTAACAGAAAACATAATGATACCTGCATACAACAGCCAGTCACCAAACCCACCGGCTCCCATTACCAGCCCTGCAAGCAATAGAGGCATAGATAACCGTGAACCAATGTTAACCACCGGGAATAATCCGCTTCGGAAAGCCAGCGGCCCATAGCTTTGATTATGTTGGATTGCATGGCCTACTTCATGAGCAGCTACACCAAGAGCCGCCAATGACCGTACATTGTGTACAGCCTCAGATAAGCGCACTGTTTTGTCACGAGGATCGTAGTGATCTGTAAGCTGACCCGGTGTAGCTTCTATTTTTACATCTCTTATACCTGCCGCAGCCAGTAATTGAGCGGCTACTTCTGCACCTGTTTTGCCTTGCTTAGAAGCAACCTTTGTATATTTGTTAAAAGTTGACTGCACTTTATGCTGGGCATACATAGATAATAAAAATGCCGGGAGCATAAGCAAAATAGTGATGTCCAAAGTTATCACCTCTTTATATCTATGCTTTACCTACAGACCCAAAAAGAATCATCTTCTCTTTTACAGTATCTTTAATTGCTTCAAAGCCCGGAGCTAACAATTTACGAGGATCAAAACCTTTACCTTGCTTGTCTTTACCGGACTCAATATAAGCCCGGGTAGCAGCGGCAAAAGTAAGTTGGCATTCTGTATTTACGTTAATTTTAGATACACCAAGGCTAATGGCTTTTTTAATCATATCTTCCGGGATGCCTGTACCGCCGTGCAATACAAGTGGCATACCTTGTGTCGCTTTTTGGATAGCTTCAAGGGCGTCGAAGTCAAGCCCTTTCCAGTTATCAGGATATACACCATGAATATTGCCTATGCCCGCCGCCAAAAAGTCTACGCCTAAATCGGCTATTTTTTTACACTCAGCCGGATCAGCTATCTCGCCGGTTCCTACCACGCCGTCTTCTTCGCCGCCTATACTACCTACTTCGGCTTCTATCGACAAGCCTTGATCGTGTGCCAGCTTAACCAATTCTTTGGTTTTTTGAACATTCTCATCAATATCAAAATGACTGCCGTCAAACATGATACTGCTAAAGCCTGCTTCTATGCAATCTAAGCAACCTTGGTATGAACCATGATCAAGATGCAGTGCAACCGGCACGGTTATACCTAAAGCCTTATCCATGGCTCTTACCATAGCAGCTACAGTACTGACGCCTGCCATGTATTTGCCCGCTCCTTCTGATACACCTAAAATAACGGGACTGTTTTGCTCTTGAGCTGTTTGAAGTACTGCCTTAGTCCATTCCAAGTTGTTAATGTTAAACTGTCCTACTGCATAATGCTCGTTAAGAGCCTTTTTAAGCATTTCTGTCGCATTTACTATCATTTTCTTAATTCCCTCCTGTAAACTTGTATGTTATAACAAGTTCAGTATATCCTGATACGCGATAAATACCGCCAGTACCATCAAAAGCACAAAACCTACAAAATGCACCATTCCTTCACGCTCCGGTGAAATGGGCTTGCGGCGAATAGCCTCTAAAGTTAAAAATATTAACCGTCCGCCATCTAAGGCAGGAAGAGGCAATAAATTTAGTACTGCTAAGTTTGCGCTAAGCAATGCAGAAAACTGAACCATGTTAAGAACTATTGTCAATATAACTGCACTCATTGGGGCTTGAACCTCAGCCGCTGTGTCCATCACTTGCTGATATTGTCCCCCAATCATGTCAACAATACCAATCGGCCCTGCAAATCCCGGGTTAACTTGAGTTGTAATCGCACGCACAATACTAATTACAACTGTTCTGATAAAGTGCCCTATGCGCAAAAATCCTACAGAGACTACATCAACTATACCGGCTCGCTCAAAACCTTCCGGCGGATCAGTAAATAATCCTGTGCGAAATTCCGGAGTAACACCAATTCTATAGCTGCCCCCTGATAATGTTGGGACAACAGTAACATTATATTGTCGGCCATCTCGTATAAAGCCTATATCTGCCGGTCTACCATATCCCATAGAAATTTCAAAACGCAGATCATCAAAAAGAAGTATCCTGGAACCATTGATAGAAATGATTCTGTCCCCTGTCATAAAGCCGCTTGCTTCTGCGGGAGAATTTGGCGCAATGTAACGTACTGTAGTTGTGCTAAATCCGGTAATTGATACCAAAATGGAAAACAATACGAAAGCTAACACAAAATTCATAAAAGAACCTGCAACCATAACAGCCATACGTTGAGGGATGCTTTTACTATTGAAAGCACGACCCTTTAAACGTTCTCTGCGTTCCTGCCTTGCAGCGATATCTTCTTCAGGTTCTCCATCTTCATCTTCAGAGTTTTCACTGTTAGATAAAGAATCTGCCTCATCGCCGTACATTCTGCAAAATCCGCCTAAAGGCAATAATCGAATTGTATAAAGAGTCTCGCCTCTTTGTATTCCAAATAATTTTGGCCCCATACCAATGGCAAATTCTTCTACCAAAATGCCGCAACGTCTAGCCGCCCAAAAATGACCAAGTTCATGAATTAATACTACTAACCCAAAAACAATTACTGCTATTAAAATGGGCACTTTAACACCTACCTTCCCCTAAGTTTATCTAAAAATTCACTTGCCCATGCCTCAGCCTCTTCTACATCTGCAAAGCAGTTTACAGGCTTTACAGTATATGTGCCAATTGCTTTTTCTATTATCGAAGAAATATCATAAAAACCTATAGTACCTTGTAAATATGCAGCAACTAATTTTTCGTTAAGTGCATTCATCATTGCCGGCAACGTGCCTCCAATTTTTGCGGATTTTATTGCCAAGCCCAAGCAAGGAAACCTTTCCATATCGGGTGCTTCAAACGTTAGTGTATTTAAAGCTAAAAAATCAAGAGTATCATGCCGGAGATTTATCCTGTTTGGGGCAGTTAACGCATATTGGATAGGCTGACGCATATCCGGTGCCGCCATTTGCGCCATTATCGCACCATCTTTAAATTTTACCATTGAATGAATTATACTTTGCGGATGTATCAGTATTTGAATTTTTTCATAAGACATATTAAAAAGCCAATGGGCTTCAATATATTCTAACCCTTTATTCATCATTGTAGCGCAATCAATGGTTATTTTAGATCCCATATTCCAGTTAGGATGCCGCAAAGCGTCTGCCGCAGATGCTTTTGCTATTTTTTCTTTAGTCCAAGTGCGAAAAGCACCGCCGGAAGCAGTTAAAATTAGCCGGCTTACAGCATCTTGATAACTATCACTTAAATCACCGTTAAGGCATTGCCAAATAGCGGAATGTTCGCTGTCTATGGGGCGAATGGTTACATTGTTTTTTTTTGCAGACTCCATTACTAAAGATCCACCTGCTACCAAAGTCTCTTTGTTGGCAAGGGCAACATCTTTTTTTGCTTCTATTGCCGCCATAGTAGGTTTAAGACCTATACTACCTACCATGGCATTTACTACCAAATTAGATTCTTTTATGGTAGCGCACTGTAAAATGCCCTCCATGCCTGCTGCTACTTCAACATCAGGTAATAATTTTTTAAGTTGAAGTGCGGCATCTTTGTCATATAAAGCTACCAGTGAAGGGCGTACAGCCTTAGCTTGCTCAGCCAGTAGTTCATAATCTGATTTTGCCGCTAAAGCGCATATGTTTATGTTTGGTAAATCCTTTACTACTTCAATGGTTTGACGGCCTATAGAACCCGTTGAACCTAATATGCTTATGTTCATAAACCCTCCAAGGCTCTATATTATACTAAATATCCCATGCCCACCATTACCATATATACTATTGGTGCCGCTACAATGATACTGTCGAAACGATCCAGTACACCACCATGCCCCGGCAATATCTTCCCAAAATCCTTAATGCCCACAGATCGCTTGATAGCAGATGCAAACAAGTCACCAAATTGAGAAAAAATCGCTCCCATTACAGAAACTGCCATGGCATTAAATACTGTAAGGTGTTGAGTTTCAAAGAAGTGAGAGACTAATAAACCATACAAAAAGCCTACAAAGGCAGCACCAAGCACGCCCGCAATACAACCTTCCCAAGATTTACCCGGGCTGGGTGTGTTTGTTAGTTTATGGCGACCCCACTTACGGCCTATCAGAAAGGCAAAGGTATCACTTGCCGATGCACTGGTAAAAATAAGCCATACAAAATACAAACTATGATCTCGCACAAAATAAATAAAAGACAACAAAAAAGTCACATAAAAAAAGCCGCTGATGGTAACAAGGCAATCGTTAAGTGTGATTTTATTATAAAAAATTACCAACATCGCAATTGTAAATAAAATAAATGCTGCAATTCTTGTTAGCGAATATGAAATAGAGCCAAAGTCGCCAACCTCCAGCAAATAATACAAACATGTGTAGATATAGCCTGTAAAATGAATAGCTAATACTTTTTTTGAAAGGGCATTGTAAAACTCATATAAGCCAATCAAGGAGAGTATCAGTAATCCGGCACGCAACCATATCCCACCTAAATTGATAATTACAATTAAGATGGGTAATCCTACAACCACTGTAAGCATTCGTTTTGCCATAACACTCTACCTTTTACACTCTTGCGCCAAAACGACGCTCTATATTTACATACCAATTTAAAGCTTCTTTAAGGTCACGGATAGAAAAATCCGGCCATAAGATATCTATCGGATACATTTCTGAATAAGCAGTTTGCCATAACAAAAAGTTGCTTAAACGCTGTTCTCCGCCTGTACGGATAAGCAAGTCAGGAGCGGGGATTCCTGCTGTATCCAGGTATTGACTAAACAAGTTTTCGTCAATAGCATCAGGAGGAAGTGCCTCTTCTCTTACGCGATGAGCCAACCGCCGCACAGCTCGTACAATTTCATCTCGACCGCCATAGTTAAGAGCTATTTGAACATGCATACCTCGTTTTTGGGATGTCACTTCAGATAATTCTATAATGGTACGTTGTAAGTCCGGCTCCAGCCGCGTTATATCTCCTATAACAGACATCCGCATATTGTTCTTTTTTGCATCATCAACATATTGTTGTAAATATTCACGCAAAAGGCGCATAAGCCCTTCTACCTCGGATGCAGGGCGGCTCCAGTTTTCTGTGCTGAGGGCATATACTGTCAGATATTTAATTCCCATTTTTTCTACTTCCGGCACAAGTTTGCGCAGGGTTTGAGCACCGGCGCGGTGGCCTGCATTTGCAGGCAG
>WQVX01000017.1 GCA_009785615.1 Defluviitaleaceae bacterium
AAACAGCTTGTATGTAAGCCGTATTGTAACCATGAGTGATGGAAGTCAATGGGCACATATTCAGGTTCAAGATACCATTCATAGTCTCCGCAATGGCTATGTTCGTACCACTTACTTGGTAACTCAAGCACCATAAACAAAAGTGGCTACACACTCAGCATTAAAACTCAAAAGCCAATAGCAGAAAAGAACTATGCTATTGGCTTTTATGCATAGTATGGTAAAATGGTAAGGTAATGAAAGGAGCAACAATAATGCAAGATAAAGAAAAATTTGAGGATTTCAAACAAACACTTATTGATGAAAACGAACAAAAATACGGTGCAGAAGTCCGCAAAAAGTATGGTGATAAGGTTGTAGACGAATCAAACTCCCATCTGAAAGGCTTGAGCCAAGAGCAGCATGATGAGGGCGAACGATTATCTATCGCTCTTGAAGAAGCTTTAAAATCTGCACTCGAAATCAACGACCCAGCCGGAGAGCAAGCACAACATGCTTGCGACCTGCATCGTCAATGGTTGTGTGTGTTCTATCCTGCTTACAACAAAGAATACCACATGGGAATAGGCGAAATGTATGCCTCTGATGAACGGTTCAAAGCTCATTACGACAAAATCGCCCCCGGATGTGCCAAATTTCTACGCGATGCTATCAATATCTACTGTTCATGAACAAAAAGCATTCATCAAACTTTGATATTTTCGCGAAGCAGTGAGTCGTTGAGCAAGCAAGCTTGCTCATTCGACGAACGCCGCGAGTGAACAGGTTTAATACCTCGCGGCTTGGCCGCGCAGTGTTAAACCGATGCCCCGGTTTTGCTACGGGGTAGTTCACTATTTGTATAATTTGCAAAAAAACGCTATAGGCTTTGTTGGCTGATAGCGTTTTTTGGTATTCAAACTATTTGAATATGATATTTTTCCAACCAATAATTAAGTTGTAAAAAATATGCAATGGTTTGTGGTGTGGTCATAAGCTGGCCATACCACGGTACTGAATTGTGAGCATGATTTTCAATTTTTAACAAATTTTCTAAAGATTCTTTATTAATAATTCTTAAAATAGGGGCGGATGTATCTGCAATAGTCTCTTTAAGTCTATTACTTACAGTTTGCAAATAGCTTGGGTTGTAGGTTTTAGGATATGGACTTTTTTTGCGCCACAATATTTCGTCAGGCAAAAAATCTTCCATAGCCAGACGTAAAAGTCCTTTTTCTCTGTTTTTATAATTTTTCATTTCCCAAGGTATTGTATAGAGATATTCTACAATTCGATAATCACAAAAAGGAACACGAGCTTCCAGACCGTTATACATACTCATGCGATCTTTTCTTTCTAACAATGTTTGCATAAACCATTGCAAATTTAAGTTAATCATTTCTTTCATCCTACGCTCAAGTGGAGATATATTTGGCAAAATATTAGTTTTTGCTACTGTTTGTCCATAGCGTTCCTCTACATAGGAAGTGTTTATTGCTTTTGCCAGCTCCGGTTTTAAAAAACTCATACGATATTCATTAGATTTTGACCAAGGAAATCCTTCTCTGTCTCGTATAGTTTTATCTCGAAACCATGGATACCCTCCAAATAATTCATCGGCACATTCACCGGACATTGCAACGGTAACATGTTTTTTTACCTCTTTACAAAAAAGTAGTAGTGAAGCATCTACATCTGCCATACCCGGAAGATCTCTGGCATCTACAGCATCATATAGAGCATCCACCAATTTTTCTGTATCTAAAAGGATTCGATGATGCGTTGAACCCAGGTAGTCAGTCATTTTTTCTATAAAAGGATGGTCATTACCCGGTTGAAATGGATTCGATTGAAAAAATCGCTCATTATCCTTAAAATCTACCGAAAAAGTGTGTAAAGGTATACTTTGTTTGCGAAAATAAGAGTTTGTAACAGATGAAATAATGCTTGAATCAAGCCCACCTGATAAAAATGTACCCATAGGTACATCATAAGCAATTTGTCGCTTAATGGAATCTATAATTAACTCTCGAACTTTCTCCGTTGTTTGGTCAAATGTATCTGTGTGCGGTTTATCTTCCAGCTTCCAATATGGCCACAATTGTAGATTATTTGGATTAGATTGATAAAAAAAACCACAGTAAGCCGGTAAAACCTCTTCTATGCCTTTAATAACCCCATAGCCCGGTGTTCGTCCGGGGCCGATAAGCATAATTTCTGCAATCGAATCTATATCTATTTGCGGCTCTATAAGTGGGTGGGCTAACAGGGTTTTTATTTCAGAGCCAAATATGAAAATTTCACCTCTACGTGCATAAAACAAGGGCTTAACCCCCATCCTATCACGAGCAAAAAATAACCTTTTATTATGATTTTCCCATACTGCAAAGGCAAAAGTTCCGTTTAATCGCTCTACACATTTTTCCTGCCATTCTACATAAGCATGAAGCAACACTTCGGTATCAGATAAACTTGTAAATTTATGGCCTAAATTTTTTAACTCTATTCTTAGTTCTTGGGCATTATATAAATTACCATTACAGATAAGAGCAATTTCAAAATCCCCTTCCGAAAAAATCATAGGTTGCTGTCCATGATTTAAATCTGTTACCTTGAGCCTTGTATGAATAAGGGTTACTAAATCTTTTTCATATAAGCCCTTTTGATCTGACCCTCTCCTTTGTAACAATCCCTGTATATCTTTAGAAAAGTAAGGATTATTGCAACCTATAATCCCTGCTATACCACACATATTTTCCACCTCCAACAGTATTGTATGGAATTTTCACTTAAAAAGTGAAACTATACACAGCTTCTTAATATCATGCATATAATACATCATCAGATAAAGTGAAGGACGGGGAATTTTGTTCGACATACAATTACAATCTTTACTTTCGGGTACTTTATTTAAAAAAATACTGAATAATGAACCAATCAGCCCGGTTGAATTTAATTTCCTTACAGGGGCACTTATAAACAACAACATCCCATTTGAAACGGCTTTTGTTTCCGGTACAAGAAAAAACCCGGCCTCATTACAACTTACCCTCCATATGAATCCAACGGCAAGCTTGGTGTTAGTAGTTGCTTTAGAGCCCGGTTCCTCTGTGTTTTCGCCTAGTCCTTGATTATTTACCGGCAGTTGATTAACTATCGTTTAACTTTCATTATTCAGAAAAATATAATTAAGTGGAAGAAGAGGCATTTCAGATTTGGACTTTATGAATACAGTCTATAATTAAAGTGCAGAGAGATGAAGTATTTCCTTCAATTCAAAGTCTGTTAAATGGCGATACTTACCGCGAGGTAGGTTCCCCAACTTAATAGATCCCATAGATACCCGCTTTAGTTGTAAAACCGGGCACTTGATAGAGTCACACATTTTTCGTATTTGGCGGTTACGTCCTTCATAGATAGTGATTGAGACAATACAGCCTTGCCCCTTTTTATTCAATATTTTAATTTTTGCCGGAGCAGTTTTTATTCCATCAATAATAAGACCCTTTTTAAATAAATGTAATTTTTCTTTATTAGGGGTCTCTTTTAAATTTGCAATATAAGTTTTAGGTATAGAGTAACTTGGATGAGTCAAAATTTGAGCTAATTTACCGTCATTAGTTAATAATAATAATCCTGAAGAATCATAATCCAATCGTCCTACAGGAAACAGCCTTAAAGGTATATCTTTTACAAAATCCAGAACAACGGGGCGGCCATGAGGGTCATGCACAGAGGTTATAACACCCTCAGGTTTGTGAATCATGATGTATACCAATTTAGAGTTATTAGTTACTACTTTGCCGTCCAAAACTACAATATCTTGAGTTGGACATAACTTTGTACCCGGTTGAATAACAACTTCCCCATTAACAGATACGCGCCCGGCAGCAATTATCTCTTCTGACTTACGGCGCGAAGCAACGCCTGCATCAGCCAAGTATTTTTGTAATCGAATCTTTTCCATATTTCAATAATTCCTTAATATTAGACCTCTTGCCTAACTATTAAACCCGGTTATGCAAGAGGTCTATTGAATACAGCTTCTAATCTGCTGCGAGGTAGTTCACTTTACTTAAACAGTTGCCATATGAGCAATCAAGTCTACAAGTTTGCTGGAATAACCCCATTCATTATCATACCAAGAAACCAATTTAACAAAATTATCGTTAAGTGCAATACCGGCAGTGGCATCAAATACAGAAGTGCATGTTTCTCCAATAAAATCAGATGAAACAACTGCATCTTCAGTGTATGCCAGGATTCCTTTAAGCTCACCTTCAGATGCTGCTTTAACTGTAGCTTTGATATCTTCATAACTAGCAGATTTTTCCAATTTAATGGTAAGGTCTACAACTGATACATTTATTGTAGGAACCCTAAAAGCCATACCTGTTAACTTACCTTTAAGGGATGGGATAACTAAGCCAACAGCTTTAGCCGCCCCTGTAGAGGATGGAATGATATTTGCGGCAGCAGCGCGTCCGCCTCTCCAATCTTTAGCAGAAGGGCCATCCACAGTTTTTTGGGTAGCAGTTGTAGCATGAACTGTGCTCATAAGCCCTTCTGCAATACCATATTTATCATTGATAACTTTGGCCAAAGGAGCTAGGCAGTTAGTTGTACAAGATGCATTGGATACGATATTCATGTCACTTGTATATTCTTTGTGGTTAACGCCCATAACAAAAGTTGGTGTATCGTCTTTAGCCGGCGCGCTTAAAACAACTTTTTTAGCCCCACCTTTAAAGTGAGCGGATGCTGTATCTTGAGTTAAAAATACACCGGTAGACTCTACAACATACTCTGCATTATCTGTACCCCAAGGAATATTAGCCGGGTCTCTTTCTGTATAAACAGCAATGGGTTTACCATTCACTACCAGCTTGTCACCTTCTATTTTGATAGTGCCTTCAAATTGCCCATGAACTGAATCATACCGGAGCATGTATTTCATATACTCCAAATCAATAAAAGGGTCATTAATTGCAACTACCTGTACATCGTTTCTGGTTAGGGCAGAACGTAACACTAATCGTCCAATACGGCCAAAGCCATTTATTCCAATTTTAATCATGTATAAACCTCCTATTTTAGCTATGTGCTTATCTTATAATGATCGGTTCCAAAGAACAGTATACCATAATTTATGATTACTAGCAAAAATATGCGGAAAATTAATAGGCACGTTTGCTATTACTGATGGGCAACCGGTAACAAAATGAGACCGATTGCCCATCGCTTATCGTGATAAAAATAGGCAGTTACAGCCATTTTTGTAATTTTTTTGGAACATAATACATGATTTCCGGCAATTGTGGCAAACTAAGAAAAAACATGACAAACGTATGATCATTAAATTTTCATCGTTTACTATTATTCCAATACTTGTTATAATGAGCAAGTAGCTATAACAGTGCCGGATAATAGCTTTCAAGAAGGAGCTTGCTGAAATGGCTAAAGAAGTTAAGGTAATTGATGGTAACGAGGCAGCAGCATATATTTCTTATGCATTTACTGAAGTTGCCGGAATTTATCCAATCACACCATCCTCCAACATGGCAGAATGGGTTGATGAATGGGCTGCAAGAGGCAAAAAAAATATTTTTGGACAAGAAGTTAAAGTTGTAGAAATGCAATCTGAGGCCGGTGCTGCCGGTACTATGCATGGTGTGCTTCAAGCTGGCGCACTTGGCACCTCGTATACTGCTTCCCAGGGTCTACTACTGATGATTCCGAATATGTACAAAATGGCTGGAGAACTACTGCCGGGGGTACTTCATGTTAGTGCCAGAGCTGTAGCGGCTCATGCACTTTCTATTTTTGGTGATCATTCTGACGTAATGGCTTGTAGCCAAACAGGTTTTGCATTGCTTGCGTCTACTAATCCTCAACAAGTAATGGATTTAGGTGCTGTTGCTCATTTGTCTGCAATCCAAGGGCGCGTGCCTTTTTTACAGTTCTTTGACGGGTTCCGCACATCTCATGAGATGCAAAAAGTAGAAATGTTGGATTATTGCGATCTTAACAAAATTGTGGATCACGATGCTATCAGAAGATTCCGCGATAATGCACTTAACCCGGAGCATCCTGTATTACGTGGCACTGCACAAAATCCTGATATTTTCTTCCAGGCAAAGGAAGCAAGCAACTCTTTTTATGAAGCTATTCCTTCTATTGTTGAAGAAAATATGAAAAAGATCAACAAGCTTACCGGGCGCAACTATCAATTATTTAATTATTATGGTTGCTCTAATGCAGAAAATGTAATCATAGCCATGGGTTCTGTTTGCGATACCATTGAAGAAACTATAGATTACCTTAATGCCAAAGGTGAAAAAGTTGGACTGATTAATGTTCATCTATATCGCCCCTTCTCTATCAAGCATTTGTTGCAGACTATCCCTGCAAGCGTTAAAAAGATTACTGTTTTAGACCGTTGCAAAGACCCGGCCGGCATGGGCGAGCCTTTATATAAAGATGTTTGTACTGCGTTTATAGAAATGGAAAAAGAGCCTCCTATCATTGTAGGCGGACGTTACGGACTAGGTTCTAAAGATGTGTTTCCATCCCAAATTATAGCTGTATTTGAAAATATGAAAAAATATAAGCCTCTTAATCATTTTACTGTAGGTATTGAGGATGACGTAACACACAAGTCGCTACCTGTTGGACCCTATGTAGATGTTATTCCTGAAGATACTAAAAGTTGCAAATTTTGGGGTTTAGGCTCTGATGGTACAGTATCAGCAAATAAAAATGCTATTAAAATTATTGGTGATACCACTGATATGTACTCTCAAGCGTATTTTTCTTATGATTCAAAAAAATCCGGCGGTATTACACAATCCCATTTGCGCTTTGGACACAAGCCTATACGTTCTCCTTACTTGGTTAAAACTGCGGATTTTGTGGCATGTCATAATCCTTCTTATGTAGACAAATACGATATGCTGAGAGACCTTAAAAACGGCGGAACTTTCTTGCTTAACTGCCTATGGAGTGACGCTGAAATAGATGATAAACTTCCTGTTGCCATGAAGAAAGAGATTGCAACACGGGATATTAAATTTTATGCAATTGATGGTATAGGTATTGCTAGTGATTTAGGCTTAGGACGCCGCATTAATACTATTTTGCAGGCCGCATTCTTTAAGCTTACTGACATTGTGCCTTTAAAAGTAGCTGTTCAGCATATGAAAGATGCTGCTACCGCTTCTTATGGGCACCGTGGTGATGATATAATAAAAATGAACCATGCTGCTGTTGATGCTGGTGCATCTAAGGTTCGTGAAGTGAAAATTCCTGCATCTTGGGCTAAATTGGAGATATCTGCGCCAATTGTTCCCAATGTGCCTGATTTTATAAAAAATGTAGCTATGCCTGTTAATGCTCAGAAGGGCGATTTCTTGCCGGTAAGTGCATTTAGGGGTCGTGAAGATGGTACCTTCCCACAAGGCACAGCTGCTTATGAAAAACGTATGGTTGCTGTAGATGTACCACGCTGGATTCCGGCAAATTGTATCCAATGTAACCAATGTTCTTACGTATGTCCTCATGCTACTATCCGTCCTTTTCTTCTTACCGAAGCAGAAGCTAAAAATGCCCCCGATGGCTATAAAGTACTTGATGGAACCAAAGGATACGAAGAATACAAGTACAACCTTGGCATCTCTATTATGGACTGTTATGGTTGTGCTGAATGCGTACGAACATGCCCTGCAAAAGAAAAGGCTATTGTTATGGAACCTGTAGAAAGTCAATTGCATGAACAACCTAACTGGACATATTCCATGAATTTGGCAGAAAAGCCAAATCCAATGAGTCCGCTTACTGTAAAAGGTAGCCAGTTTGAAGTGCCACTGCTTGAATTTTCCGGTGCTTGTGCAGGTTGTGGAGAGACACCTTATGCTAAATTGGTGACTCAACTATATGGAGATCGCATGTATATTGGCAATGCAACAGGATGTTCTTCTATATGGGGAGGCAGTGCGCCTTCTATGCCTTTTACTACTAATCAAGCCGGAAAAGGGCCTGCTTGGGCAAACTCCCTCTTTGAAGATACTGCTGAGTTTGTTTTAGGGTTCCAATTTGCTGTTAAACAACGTCGTGAAAAATTGGCTGACATAGTGAAAAAAATTATTGTTTCTGAAAAAGCACCTACAGACTTAAAAGAAGCCGGTAAAGAGTGGATCGAGTCTTATAATGATGGAACCAAAACTAAAGTTGCTTCTGAAAAACTACGTTGTGCTAACAAAAAAGCGTTGGAAACATGTACCTGTGCAGCAGCTTGTTGTTGCGGCGGTGATTTAAAAGCTTTATACAAGCATATTGCGGCTGAAGATGATATGCTTGTTAAGAAATCTGTATGGGCATTTGGTGGCGACGGCTGGGCTTATGATATTGGTTTTGGTGGCCTGGATCACGCAATTGCTTCCGGGGAAGATATCAATATATTGATATTTGATACAGAAGTATATTCCAACACAGGTGGGCAATCCAGTAAAGCTACTCCTACAGCATCTACTGCTAAATTTGCCTTTGCCGGTAAGCAAATTAGCAAAAAAGATTTGGGACTTATTTGCATGAGCTACGGGTATGTATATGTTGCATCTGTAGCCATGGGTGCAAATCAAAATCAGACACTTAAAGCCATTGCAGAAGCCGAAGCATATCCGGGGCCATCCGTGGTGCTGTGCTATGCGCCATGCGTTGCCCATGGTATTAAAGGTGGCCTTATAGCTCAAGAGCAATCAAAGAAAGCAGTAGATGCCGGATACTGGCATCTATATCGTTATAATCCACTTTTAGCTGACGAAAATAAAAATCCTTTTATTATGGATTCTAAAGACCCATCTGCAAGCTTCCAAGATTTTATTAGAAGCGAAGTGCGCTATACAGCTTTGGAGAGGGCTTTTCCTGAAGAAGCGACTATATTGTTTGCTGCTGCGGAAAAAGACGCCAAAAGGCGGCTGGCGGCTTATAAGCGTATGGCGACAGAGATGTAACAAATACAATTTTGTCCAGGCGCATCAGACTTTGGGTTTGGTGCGCTGTTTTGTACAAAAGTAAATTTTAAAGGCGGTGTTTTGAATGAAAAAACTTAAATTACATACCCCAAATGGTCTAAATGATATACTCCCTAAGACCTACCAGCGCAAACGATCTGTAGAGCGTAAGATTGAATCTATCTTCGAGCAGTATGGTTATGAGTTTGTATCCGGTCCTACACTGGAATATTTGTCAGTTTTTGAGGGTAAAGGTAGTATCTCTGCTACAGAGATATATAAGTTGGAAGATAGAAACGGTGAAATACTGGCGTTGCGCCCGGATATGACACCTGCCTTGGTTCGTATGGTGACAACTCATAACTTGATAGAAGGTTATGGCTCATCATCAGACCCTGTTCGTTTATGTTATATCGAAAAATCCTTCCGAAATCATGAAAATTACCAAAACAAAGAAAATGAATTTAGTCAGGCAGGTGCAGAATTAATGGGAGTTTCTTCTCCTGAAGCAGATGCGGAGCTGATAGCCCTGGCTATACAAGGATTATTAGCAACAGGACTGGCTAATTTTCGGGTTGATATAGGGCATGTGGACTTTTTGTCGGGAGTACTTGCTGAACTGGACACAGCTTTATCAGAATCTGATCGTCAAGACTTTATTAACCATATAATTAATCGGGATTATATGGAGGCTGAGGCTATAGCAGACAAGGTAAGCCATATTGCACCGGCAGGATCATTGCTGTCAGACCTTACACAGCTAAACGGTGGAGTTGATATGCTAAAAGATATTGAATCCTTGATATCGGATTCAAACACATTAGCTAAACATGCTTTAAAACATCTTGAAGAAGTGTACTCAATTTTGCAAGATCAAAATTTAGCCCGGTATGTTTTGCTGGATTTGAGCATGTCAGGGCAATTAGATTACTATACAGGTATAGTATTTAAAGGGTATGCAAAAGGAAGTGGTACGCCGGTAGTAGATGGCGGACGATATGACAAACTTTTAGCGGCTTTTAATGCAAAAAGACGTTCAATCCCGGCAATAGGTTTTGGTATCAAAATAGAAGGATTGCTTGATGCATTAACCGCCCAAAATATAGACTTTGAATATGAATCCACATATACTTTATTGGCCTATAATGAGAATGCCCGCTCCGCAGCTTTAACTACAGGTGATATTATGCGCAAACAAGGCTTACGTATAGAAAACACTTTAATATGCGGAGATTTGGAAGCACAAAAAGCCTATGCTTTGCGAAGAAAATTAAAAGGAATATTGTACTTTAATGATCCGGAAACGGTACTGCTGGTTGGCTTAGAGACAGGGCAAGAGGAAAAAGTGGCAGTAGAAGAGTTGAAAAATCCAAAAAGCTAGTAAAAATCCATAGAAAATTTTCAAAAATTTAGGAGGGATATTATGCGTTTAGCTTCAATTGTGCGTAAAACTGAAGATACAGATATTTCCGTGGATCTTAATCTTGATGGTAGTGGCACATTTACTGCTGACATGCCTACAGTATTTTTTAAAAACATGCTTGCTCAGATAGCTAAACATGGTCTTTTTGACATGCAGCTACATGTTGTTGGTGACACAGATATAGATGGACACCATTCAGTGGAAGATACCGGCACTGTTCTTGGGCAGTCATTTTCCCATGCTTTAGGAGAAAAAAACGGAATTAACAGATATGGTAATGCAATGATTCCGCTTAATGATGCGCTGGTACTTTGTTCAATAGATTTATCCGGGAAACCTTATCTACACTTTGATGTAAACTTTACAACACCACGCTTAGGTGACATGGATACAGAACTAGTACAAGAATTTTTCCGAGCCATAAGCATTCATGGGGGAATGACCTTGCACATAAAGGTACTTCATGGGGAAAACAACCATCATATAGCAGAGGCTATATTTAAAGCTTTTGGCAAAGCCCTGTGCGAAGCGGTAAGCATAGGCGGTTGAATACACTAAAAAATTATAAAAACTAACTCTAAATAATAAAAGGACATGCAACAAAAAAGCCCTCTTTCATAGGATAGCAGTATCACCGATGCACTTAGTGCAGCAAAATGGGAGGGTTTTTTATGCATAATCCGGGCGCAGGCTTCCAGCCAGACACATGTGGTGGTTCAAGCGATACGATGATGCTACTACTACTTATGATGATGATGAATCCATCTATGAGTGGTGGCGGTGGAGCTACCGGCGACAACAGTATGATGATGTTACTATTAATGATGATGATGTCCGGCGGTCGCATGTTTTAGACAAAAATCTGTTTGCAGTGTCAACGGGCGATGTTGGTAACCGGCAAGTTTCTGCCGTTTGCCGTCGTTCGCCCGGCAAGGCTGCAACCAATAACTACAAGGTATTGCATGAATGCAGAGTTGTTATATGAACATACTGACCTTAAAACATTGTTGGGAAGCATTGGAGAAAACCACCGATACATAAAAATACTTTTGAAAACAAAATCTAATAATATAAAAGAAATTCAATCTGTAATGGATGAAAAAGCCCGTACCAAAACTCCCTTAAACGAAGGACAACAGCGCGTTTTTTATGAGTTTATCGGCTTACATGCCAAAGAGGGAGGCAACTTGCAAAAATCCTTAATGCGCATAGAGTACATCCAAAATATTCTACATAATGAAAATACTCAACCTTTTAAATTAGCACTGTTATTATTGCAAAAACATCAAGATAGCGCGATTAAAAGCCTGCGCCGTATGATTACATCTTGCCAGCAAACGCTTAATGTATTATAAAAAATTAAAAGGCTATTGCAAAACCACAAAAAATGGGGAGCAATAGCCTTTTTTGCTGGATTTTCGGATAATTCCTCATAACATACCTTCAATAAATTCACAAAAATGTCGATAAATAGGTAAAAAGGCTAGGGTAAAACAACAGAAATTGAACAATATCGGATTTGTGTAGCATATAGGGTTAGAAGCATGGGGGCGATGGATTATGCCAAGTTATGAAAAAAACGCTATGATAACGCTTATTCGTGTTCGACAAAACATGAAACAAGAATATGTAATGGGTCATACTGCTGCTTCAGACGGATTAGGAGGAACCATGTCCCGCTACGAAAATAACCGTCAAGAGCCGCGTATGAAGGTTTTTAAAGGCTTGATGGAGACAATGCGTATGCCTATAGAAGCATTTTTTTGTCCTCATTTTGAGGATCAGCCCATGGAAGTAGTTGTTCAGCGACCTTACATCCTTAACCTTTTGGATATCGCAGAAAACAATCCATCTGCACATGATGAAGCTGCACGCAGGGTGGAGGCATTATCTTCTATGAAAGGTTTTGATGTAGGGCTTAACAGGCAATTTATATTAAGCTGCCAAGCCCGGCTAAACGAGTTGACACAGAAGAACCCCACTGACACTTTGTTACTTGTAAAAGAGGGAATGGCCATTACATACAAAAATTTTGATGAGCATTCTTTTGATGGTGCCGGCTTAATACTTGAAGAGCCTAGATTATTGCATACTTTGGCATCAGCATATCAACGCAGAGGGGATACAGCAGATGCTATTGCACTATTGAAACGTATACAAAAAGGCATTGAAAGTCTACCAAAAGATGATCATGAAAAAGACAAGCAGTTAGCACCTCTTATGCTAAATCTTTCAAAATACCTTATACAAAATTCGCAATATGAAGATGCATTGGAAACATGTATACAAGGAAATGAAGTTTCTATCAGACGCAACAGAGGTAGATACACAGCAGATTTTGCGTACTGCAAAGCCCTTAGTATGCACAGTTTAGGAAATCCTAATGAGTGTAGAAAGCAACTGATATTGGCTCATAGCGGATATATTTTATTGCATGAAACAGAAAAAGCTGAGCTTGTTAAGATAAAGGCAAAGGAGTTGGGCTTAGATTTTGATACTTACAATACAGAAAGCATCATCATTGATAAGCCAAACTATACATTGGGGTTTGGAGAATTGCCGGATCGTACAAATATTGGGAATATGCTTCGTTTTATGCATGAACAGACAGGCATGAGCTTAGAGGCTTTGTGCCATGGTATTTGCAGCAAAAGCAATTTTTCTAAATTGATAATTGGAAAAATTGGAGTACATGTATATCACTTAGAACCTATTATGCAACGCCTGGGGCGAGACATTAATTTTTATGCTAATACCTTTCTATCTGCAAATGATTTTAAAGAAAAGCAGATGCGAGACGAAGTGAATATAATGATAATTACTCGTAAATATGAATCGGCAGCAAAATTACTTATTGAGCTGGAAAAAGGGAAAGCCTACCAAAAAGGAGTAAATCTACAATTTGTCAAAAGTGCATGGGCAACAATTGCAGCCAACAAAGATGGAAACACTCTTGATTATTTAAATATGCTAAAAGAAGCGATAGCAGTCACTATGCCGGGCTTTAATGAAAAAGAAGTAAATAATTACAGATTTAGCTACAATGAAATTATTCTTATTAACAAAATGGGGAATTATTACTGCGAAACAGAAGAACTTGAACGAGGAATCCGCCTATTTGAACGCCTTATGGAAAGCATGGACAAATATTACGTAGATGAAACAGAAAAAATAAGGACATATACCATGATTTTGTACAATTACTCCAACTTTCTTGAACATATGGGACGAAATATGGAGGCTTTAAAATTTGCAAAAAAAGGAATGATGTTAGATGTAAAACATCAACGACTAAACCTTTTACCCAGTTTTGCAGATAACATTGGATGTTCTTTATACAATATCGGGAAAAAAAAAGAAAGTGTTCCCTATTTTGCATTAGCTTACCGAGGATCAGAATTACTGGGTAAAATCCATAACCAACAAGCAACTGCAAATTTTGTACGGGAACACCTTGGAATTACCTTTGATTGAAATGATCCTACCTTACTAATATGAGAATAGTATCTTCGCTCAGCCTTTCAAGCACACGATAGCCTTTTCCTGATGGACTGTGTGTAGCTATTCCAATAGCATTATGTTGGCAAAAGCCATTTTCTCTACCGGTTCCATCATCACGTACAATTAATTTGCCCATCATACCAACAGGTGCCCATTCTTGGCGATCAAGCCTTGTAACATAAGTTAACCCGGGGTCGTAGTTAGGATTGAGTATAGGGACATATTCACGAGTAGAAACTTCTCTTGTGTGTCTTAGTGGCATTGGAGGTATATCAATGCCATTTTTATGTGCCTCTTTTACGGCCTTATGCCACTCTTCCATCTCATCTTCATCGAAATAGTGATGTTCATGTGTTACATTAACATATTCGTGTATTTTTGCGCCAAACTTATCACGCAAATACATATCTGACCAACCGGTACCATGAGCATCACCAATTATAGATGGAGTACCGGATACTACGCCCAAAATATAATCATCGTGTGGATTTGCAAAACGTATCTTTTTACCGTTTAAAGTAACAAAGTATCCTCTTCTATCTTCATTAAGCGGGTTTCCATCTAACCATTCAAACATTTCGGCATAGTCGGCACCCCCACTAGTAAATGATGATGACGCATGGCCAATCCCACCATATTCAAAGCGGAAGGCATTGCTTCTTAATCCTGTAGCAGAGTTTCCATTGCCAATAACTAACATATTAGTTATTGTATCAAGTGCTGAAGCCACATTTAGTACTCCAATTGCAGTTTCATAAGTTCCGTTTGAAATAGTATTGTAATTAAATGCGGCAGATGAAAATCCAACTGATTGCGATAAAGTTCCAAGTGCCATGGAGCTATTTCCGGATGCTACTGTTTGAAATCCTATAGCAAAACTATCTTGTCCGGATGCTGTTGTGGTATCTCCCATAGCACTGGAAGCTGACCCGGATGCTGTTGTCTGAATTCCTGAAGCAAAGGGGGCAAATTGCCCTGATGCAACAGTTTGAGTTCCCAAAGCAATACCGTCTTGTCCTATCGTATATGAGCTTGATTCTACTGTGGAGCCAATTTGACGCAGCGAATTTGTTCCGTTGCCATCAAGGAGGTTAAGTAATCCATTAGAGCCTGTAGCACCTGTATTGCCTTGTAAGCCAGTCGCGCCTGTAGCACCTTTTAAACTAGTTAGCCAATCAATTTCTATTCCACTGAAACCATTATCAACTGCAATTTCATAAGCTGATTTGCCCGTGGCACCAGGTTCTCCCATTGGACCGGTATCACCTATAGGGCCAATTTCTCCGGTTGGCCCTATGTTACCTTGAATACCCTGATGACCTTGAGGACCCGGACATCCTTGAGGGCCTTGTTTTCCTTCAGGGCCTTCAGGGCCAATTGAACCTTCCGGCCCTATAGGCCCTTGGGATCCTTGAGATCCTTCCGGTCCCATTGGCCCTTGAATTCCCGCAGGCCCATTGTCTCCTTTGGGTCCGGCAGGGCCACGAGGTCCAACAGGGCCTGCAACACCCGGATTCCCTTTTACACCTTGAGGCCCTTGGAAGCCCGGATCTCCTTGCGGGCCAATATCGCCGCGTACACCTTGCGGCCCTTGCAAACCTAACGCACCCATTGCACCCCTCGGACCTACAGGCCCGGGACATCCTTGATCCCCTTTAAGCCCTGTGTTTCCTGTGTCACCTTTAGGGCCACGTAATCCCTGATTACCTTGTGGGCCTGCCGGGCCTTGAGGACCGGGACAGCCTATTTTTGACATATAATTTTCCTCCTTAAATTCTAAAGATAATTTACTTATACTATTAAGTTAGTACTAAATTGTCCTTTAGTATGTTATTCCATGATGTTCTAAAAGTTACTGAACATCTAATATAGCACTTTGACTTTTGGAGGGATAAGCTGTTAAACTACATATATTAGTGGACGGGTCTACACTATCCAATTGAAATGAGGTATATGTTATGAGATATTTTGATGCACACTCGCATTATACAGACAGGAAATTTAACAGAGACAGGCATGAGCTTTTTGTTGAGATGCAAAAAGAAGGGGTTGCATATGTCGTTGATTGTTTTGGAGCAAAAGAGATGAATCTTGGTTTGTCACTTGCAAAGAAACACAATTTTTACTATATGTGCATTAATGCTTGGGATCATTATGGCAAAGATGATTTAGATATTAACATTGAATCTAATGTATCGCTTATTGATAAGCTGGTCGATGAAACTGTAATAAAACTGAAAAAGCTCTGTGCCGAAAATAAAAAAATTGTGGGCTATGGCGAATGTTGGATGGACTTTCGTCGAACAGAAAAAACACCCGACGAAGTGCGAAAGGCAGCATTTTGGTTAAGTAAAGACCTTGAAGTAGCACGAAAAGTTGGTCTGCCTGCGGTAATACACTCCGGCAATGCCGACCAAGAATCCTTTGATGTAATTAAAAAGACCGATATGCCCGATTATGACTTTGGCAAGGGTATGATGCACTGTTATCTTGGGCCACCAAAAATGGCCTTAGATTATATAGACATGGGTTATCTTATTAGCGTAACAGGCTTGGTAACACACCGATCCGCCCGTGGCAAAAATCTGGTGGAAGTGGTAAAGCAAGTGCCGTTAACACATATGATTATAGAAACAGATTGCCCATATCTTACGCCTGAGCCATTTCGGGATAGACGAAATGATTCGAGCTTATTAAAGCTGACTGTAGAAGCAATTGCCGACATTAAAAGTGTTTCACCGGAGGAAGTGGCAGAGCTTACAACTGCTAATGCAAAGGCGTTTTATCGGATTTAAGAACCAACAAAGCTTCTTATACTAACTTCCCCCGCAGACAATGTAATAACATCTCCTGATTCATTTTTTACAAGTAGTTTCCCCATATCATCTATATCCAAAACTGTAGCTTCGTAAGGATTTTCAGTACCTTCCACTCGTACTTTTTTCCCCAGTATGAACAACCTTTGCCTATACCCCTCTATTATTTCTTTTGAAGTATAAGTGGGGTTAAGCATACGATTTATTATCTCTGCTGCTAGTTGATTACGGGTGATAAGAAGGTTTTCCTTATCAAAATCAAAGATGGAACCAACAATACCTTCAAGTTCTACAGGGAGGTCAGTAGTAGCAGTAAAATTTATACCAATACCTACTACAATCCATTGCAAAGTGCCGCTTTCATCAGTAACAGCCTCCGTTAGAATGCCACCAATTTTTTTTCTGTCCAAAAAAACATCGTTTACCCATTTAATTTGGGGAATTTTTTTTGTAGTAGATGATACATTGCAAATGGACTCTATTGCCTCACAAACAACTACCCCGGTAAATACAGTTACTAAAGAGATATCAACAGGCCAAATAGGATAAGGTCGTAAAATAAAAGTCATATATATCCCATGACCGAGAGGAGAAAAAAAACTGCGGCCATATCGACCGCGTCCTCCTGTTTGAACATTCGCTAATATAACGGTGCCGTGTTCTGCATTCAAAGCTACCATTTCTTTAGCAACATTATTAGTGGAATCTACACTATCGTATATTTTCAGATTACAATTTTCCACTTTTAAAAGGGGCAATATGCCCCTTTTGGATATTGTATCGATATAATTATTTAAGCAGCATTCGCTGTTATAAAATGATTTATTCATTGCAGTTCTTTTTCAATTACTGCAATCAATTCTTCTGCCCATTTTTGTATTACAACTTTTTCCGGCCCTTCCAGCATTACACGCACTATTGGTTCGGTGCCGGAAGGACGTACTAACACTCTCCCATTATTAGCAAGCTTTTCTTCTAATTCTCGAATAGCTTTATCTATATTTTCATTTTGCCTTATGTCACCCTTTATCCGTTTTCCTAGCTTGGCACCTAATAATACTTGGGGCATATTCTCCATTACTTTACGCAATTCAGACATTTTTTGACCACTTTCTTTAAGTGTTGCAAGTAGTTGTAGTCCTGTCAAAATCCCATCGCCGGTAGTATTGTAATCATGGAAGATAATATGGCCGGATTGTTCGCCGCCAAAATTGTAGTTGCCTGCCTTCATCTCTTGTATAACATAACGATCACCTACTAATGCACGGCACAGGTTTAGCCCTTCTTTTTCACAGAACAATTGCAGCCCTAAGTTACTCATAACCGTAGCTACAATGGTATTGTTTTTAAGCTTATTTTTCTTTTTAAGAGCTAATCCGCAAACGGCCATTATTGCATCTCCGTCCATTTCCGCGCCTGTTTCATCTACTGCTAATACTCTGTCGCCGTCACCATCAAAGGCTAACCCTATGTCCATTTGATATGCTTTTACATATGTCTGAAGTGATTTTAAATGAGTAGAGCCACACTCTTCATTAATATTGGTGCCATCCGGGTCGCAATGGATAGCATATACTTTTGCTCCTAATTGCTTAAAAGCGATACGTGCAGCTTCATAAGTAGCACCATTAGCGCAATCTATGGCTACTTTCATACCAACTAAATGATTTTTTGATACTGTATCTACCAGAAAGTCCACATAATCAACCACTGCATTTTTACATATAAAACTGCGGCCTACCTTTTCTCCTATTGGTCCGGGGATATCAGTTGGTTTTCCGGCAAGAAGATTTTCTATTAGAGATTCAATTTCTTCTTCTACAGAGTCGGACAATTTATAGCCTGATTCATCAAAGAATTTTATGCCGTTATCTTGCATAGGATTATGTGAGGCAGATAACATAATACCTGCATCCATTTTATAGTGCCTAACTAAATAGGCCATAGCCGGGGATGGTATAACTCCGGCTCTGTAAACTTGTGCTCCTACAGAGCATATTCCTGATATTAAAGCAGCTTCCAGCATATCAGTAGAAAGCCTTGTGTCTGTTCCTATTAAAATTTTTGGAAGGCATCCTGTGTTGCCGGCCAAAACATAAGCTCCTGCCCTGCCGATATTTAAAGCTAATTCCGGCGAAAGTTCACTGTTTGCGATACCACGTATACCGTCTGTTCCAAATAATTTTGCCATATACAGCCTCCTTGTATTTAGTTCACATAATAGCATATATTCAGTTCTTTGCAAAAGTCTTGACGCATAAAATAATTATATGTAGTAAAGTAGTTTTTTGAGCTATAGTTTTTAGCTTTTGGCAAGCTATAAGAAGATTTTAAATCAACTTCTAATAATATTGAAAGGAAGGCATATTATGCAACAATACATACGAATTTTTTTACCATTAACAAGCGAAACAAAAGGATACGAATACAATACCAAAATCCCTTCGGGACGATGCTTGTTAGAGTCTAGGTCCGGCACGGGCAAGTTAATTTTGTGGGTTCAGGATTTAAAACCAGAGGCATTATATCGGGTACATTTGCTTTTTAAAGACGGCGGTGGATATGTTGGACTGCCTCTTTGTCCTTTAACTGTCAAAGCGAGCGGTAAAGGAGAAGCCCGATATACTTTTGACGCTGCAAATATAGAAGGGTTTGGTATGGCTTTGGATGAATGCCAAGCATTGATTATTATAGCCGGCTCAGATACAGCGGCACCCCTATGTGGTTATCGTAATGAGATATTGCCGTGGAGAAGAAGTTTCAAAAAATTAGATAAAACTCCTAAAATTCCTAAAATTTCAACAACTGCTCCTGGTATAAAAGAAATGGCAAAAAAACCAACAGAAGCAGAAAACATAGTAGTAGAAAAACCTGTTGAAGAAGTTAAAGCAGAACACATTAAAGAACAGGATGTTATAGAAGAAATTGAAAAAGAAGAAACTATAGAAGAAATTATTATTGAAGAGGAAGAACTTAAAGAAGAGTTTATAAACGAAAGTGCTATTAGAGAAGATCTTAGCGGAGAAGAGTCTATGTATGATATTCCAATCCTTGATTCGGAAAATGCCCTTACAGACGACTTTAAAGAAGAAGTGGCAATGAGATTAGAAGGTAATACGCATATACAGCCTTTCCAAAAACAAAGCCGCAATGTACAGTGGGTACGAATTTCCATAGATGAAAATTTAACTTTACCAAACCATATTTGTGATTTATTAACAAAATCTTTTGTAGAAAATGCTTTTAGACAATATAGTCACTTAATATTAGGCACAACCACCGATGACGGCCCAAAGCGTTATTACATAGGAGTACCTGCCTTATATAATCCTAAAGATAAGATAGTGGGTTTTAGACAATTTAAATGCAGTGAGGATAAATACCCCAAACTTGGAGATTTTGGTTATTGGCTTATCTTCATGTCATAAAATAACATGAAAAATGCTACACATTTTCAATCGCTAGAGCGATTGTTTCGGCTTCGTCAAACTCATGTTAATTTGGTGAGGTGAAGGAAATGTTGAAATATTTTGCAATCGTTTTTTCCGGCCTTATTCTAACTGTTTTAATTGTTATAGGTGTGCATTATGTAACAGTTATTCGATTTTTGGATGCAAGTGCTAGTGATCTTATATATAGCAATATATATATAAATGGTGTAGCTGTGGGTGGTATGTCACCCGCAGAAGCTCAAAGAGTTTTGCAAGATGCTGCTGAACTTAATCGTCAAATCATACGTTTTGTATATAACGATAGTCTTGTATACAGTTTTAATTTTACAGATTTTGGTGCGGAATATGATTTTGCTGCTTTAATAAAGGAAGCATTTTCATATGGAAGAACGGGAACTCGTCGAGAACGATATGCCAAATTACGTACATTACAAGTAAAACAAGAACCTCACAATATAAATGGTACACCTTTATATCGATATGATGAATCTACAATTCCAAAAGGGCTTGAAGCGGTACGAAATCAAGCCGGTACAGCTCCGGTAAGTGCTTCTATGAGATGGGAAGGCAGGCAGGCAGAAGGTGGATTTGTGATAATTGAAGGGGTTCCGGGGCGTACCCCTGATATGCAAGCAGCAGCAGAAGAGTTACGCCAAATCTTAGCCAACAGAGATTTTGGAGGGCAAGTAACGCTTAAAATGCATCCTATCCCACCTATTTATCAAATTCATCACTTTAAACAATCTCAGTCACTATTGGGGCAATTTTATACACTTTATTCCGGCGGAGATGAAACTCCAAGGAGCATAAATATTAGATTGGCAGCTTCGCTTATCAATAATACGATTGTATATCCCGGCGATATATTTTCAACACGTGAAGTTATTGGCCCAAGCACCCCTGAAAGAGGCTATGCTATGGCATCGGTAATTGTAGATGGTCAACTGGTGGAAGACTATGGGGGAGGTTTATGTCAGGTAGCAAGTGCGTTGTATGTTGCACTATTGTTTGCGGAGCTTCAAGTAACAGAACGAGCCAACCACTCCTTAAAGGTCTATTATATGGATGCCGGATTTGACGCTGCAATAGCCGGGGATTATATGGATTTAAAGTTCAAAAACAACACAGAATACCCGGTACTTGTAGTAGCTAATGCCCAAGATGGTATATTAGAGGTGCATATTTATGGTAACGAATCCCGTCCTGCAAATAGATCAATAGCATTTGTCAGTGAACTTATTGAGACGATTCCGCCGGAACCTGACCGAGTTTTGACAGATGATAATTTACCGGCCGGATATGTATTAATTAATACTGAGCCTCAAAGTGGATACAAATATGAGGTATTTAGAATTATTTTTATTGATGGGCAACAAGTAGGACGAGAACGGGTAAATACCTCTACTTATCGCCCTATACAAGGCATTATTACGAAGGGCACATCAGAAATCCTACCTCAAAATGGTGATTATAGCACCTCCACTTCGCACTAGCGTGCTTCGTGTCGGTGAAGGGGGCGCAATTTCCGCTTGTATCAACACGTAAACGTGTTAATATCAATCGGAATTGCTATAACAAATTTACAATTTTTTACTACGATTTTGCAAATTTATTACATTTAATTTTCATATGCGCATTAAATAGTATCGTATGTGTCTAACTTTGTATAATTATAAAAAAAAAACATATTTTACGACAACTTTACTAATAAATTTTTTATATGATGTAAAATTACATTAATAAATTATGATTAAATTTTATGATAATATGAATGTAGAGGTACATTATTTATGAAAACCAGAGAAACAGTTAGATCATTCCTGTATTTATGTTTAACATTAATAGTACTTTTTTGCATAGCAATAATATCTATAGATTTTATGTTTCCTTTAGTTAGAATAATTATTGTGGTTATACTTGTTTTGGGAGGCGTAACATTGATTATTGTGTATAATATTTTTAAGGAAAAATTGTAATTGCTGCCTTTCAAAACGCGCCCAACCGGTAACAAAATGAGACCGGTTGGGCGCATAATTTTTGTAAAATCATCCCGATTAAATCACATTCATCGCCATATTTTGATAGGCAAAATATTCAGTATCGCGAAAATAAAAACGAAAAATTCGCTGTCTTTTTGCATATTTATTGTAATATAAGCGTAAACAGAGTATAATACCTATTGCTACAGCAACAGGCTTCCTGTAGTACATTAGATCCGGTTCCACTCAAAAATAATAATTTAAGGATGCTGAAAAATGGATAAAGAATTAATTTTACAAAGCTCAATACCGGAATACAGTGGTAATTTGCGTAATCATATAGTAGAAATCCCTAAACCAATTGACAAATGTGGGGGGATACGCATATTTGGCAGAGTTATAAAATCATTAATTTTTAGCACAGATATAGCTATAATACGCAATTGTAATGCAGATGCAGTTATTGCCGTTTATCCTTTTACGCCACAGCCGATTATATCTCACGCACTTATTATGGGAAGTGACTTACCTATTTTTTGCGGTGTAGGTGGTGGAACTACAACAGGTGGCCGGGTAGTACACCTTGCGTCATCTGCCGAATTTCAAGGTGCTTTTGGGGTAGTGCTAAATTCACCAACCCCAAATGATACTATCATGAGAGTTCGCGAGGTCATAGATATACCTATTGTAATAACTGTGGTTAGCGAGTCATCTGATATTGCAGGGCGAATTGAAGCGGGGGCTACAATTTTAAATGTATCAGCAGCGGCAAAAACTCCTTGGGTTGTAGAAAAAATAAAAGAGAAGTTCCCTGAAGTTGCAGTAATAGCAACAGGAGGCCCAAATGACCAATCTATTATTGATACTGTAAATGCAGGTGCAAATGCTGTAACATGGACACCTCCTACTACAGGTGAAATTTTTAAGGATCTGATGACACGGTATAGAAATAATTAAAAAAGAAAATAAGGTTGTGTACTACCGGAAAAGGAGGAGTAAAAAGAAGAGGAGAAAAGCGAAAGGAAAAAAGAGATTGTTAGATATAGGGTTATCATGTTTTGAGTTAGTGGTACATTTATAGGCTTTCTTACGCACCAACCAAATGTATAGTTGTTCCATGAGCCGTCGGACACGTTTCCAACCACAAGGAAGGGTTTTTCTAATCATTTGAAAAAGCATGTCAAGTCCCATAGCAATATTTTTTCTATGCGTTTGCCATTGGTTAGATTGCCACGGCAAAGAATTTTGATACAGATATTACCAAATGGTATAATGAGGCATGGAAAAATTAAATTTAGTCGGCCATTTCAACAAAGTCGAAACAACAAGAAAACACAATGCGTACGTACATAGAGTAGGGAGAACGCTAACCATAATCACATTGGGTTTTCTGCGCAAATTGTAAGACGTTGACGAAATACAACAATGGACGAACGAGCCGTGCATCCGAGAATTTTTATCAGAAAATTTCGCTATACATACAATACTGACATGCCGATGGATAAACGAAATATTATCGATAGTAAAACCCGAATCATTAAATGAAGTATTTGTAGAATGGACAGCAGAAATGTTGCCTAAGTTTCTTGACGGACTAACAATAGCTTTCGATGGAAAGAGAATTTGTTCAAGTAATTACGATAAACCACTGCATATATTAAGTGCATATTTGTGCGAATCAGGCTTAACCATTGGGCAAAAAACGGTAGATGAAAAAAGCAATGAAATACCTGTAATGCGGGAGATTATCTTCTCAATGCAAAAGGTAATTAAGAGACACTTGAGAGCGATATTCAGGATTTCGTTCAAGATGAAACATTGCGTTCTATTTGGGAAAGGTAGCGAACATGATTTTTCAATATTCAAACGCACTTTTGATTGGGCACATCCTGACATATATATGCTTGGAGACAGCGGATTTCAGGGCATTTTAACACATTTATTAACACGAAAGTTTTCTATAACTATGTAAAACAGCATAACACTTTACCTATAAAACCGTGTTTCTAAGCGGTTTTCTTGTTATCGTTAATAGTTGCAAATCATTATGTCAGAACTTCTAATTTTCTCGTTCAAGCTCCTTCACACGCTCTGCAAGATTTAATGATGCTTTGGGACTTGCCGGTTCGTTCATAAACGGTAAAACTCCCTGTTTTACACGACTCACCCATGTATAGAGTGTATCTACCGGTATCTTCAATTGTTCGTGCTCCTATTTCTTTTGACAATCTTACTGCATCTGCTCTGTATTCTGATGTTTAACTCCTTTGGGTTGTTGTCAAGAGGAACGTTTTTGATACAGGAAAAGCCCCGATAAAGCATGGTGACAAATAGTGGCATATCGTTTTGCCAAAATTGCCAAAACTCACCCATAGGCAACATCCAATAAAAAAATTCATCAAAATTATTGTACTTTGGCACTTTAATTACTTTCATATATCCTCCCATAGTAGCTTCATCTCAATTACCACTATATCAAATTTCTACAGAATGTTTGTGCTTTTTCCTCTACGTCCTGTACGATGATTTATAATATCTCTATCTTGGTTATCGTGTCAATATTAAATGTCATATCAAATGCAGAAATTAGTCATAAAAGTGCAGAAAAAATCATGATAAAAAGTGGCGTTTTGCCTTATATTATGGGGGGATACCATATGGCAACCGGTCTCATTTTGTCACTGATTGAATCTTTTGTTTAGGTAAAGTCAATGTGAGTTCGCATAAGTGGTTTTACCTTTTAAAGAATATTTTACCAAAAAAGCGTTGACAAACAACCATTAATCATTTATACTACAATTACAATTTGATCAGATTGAATATTATACAAACATATTCGATTGTATGAAAACTAAATTAGATTAATTCATCATACAATTGGACTGCCTATGAAAAGGAGACTCACATTATGAAAACAAATATCTTTAAGCGAACAATAACATTAATGCTTATGTTAGTTTTATTATCCACAAATAGCATTATTGCATCCGGAAATAATTTATCGCCAACTCCAACTCCATCACCTCGCTTAGGAAATGAAAATGAAGTGAACTTTGCCCCATTTAGCAATACTAATACTGGCGGGGCGTTGGAGGCCACACAAGAACAAATGAATTATTGGGCTGGACAAGAGAGAATGAATCCTCGTATGTCTGCCTTGGAAACTGAAATTGTACCATTTTCAACATGGCACAATCTGCATCCTTTCACACATTTTGCACAAACAGCACATAATGGTAATTCAAATACTTGTGGGATCGCAAGTGTGCGCATGGTACACCAGTGGTTTAGAGGTTGGACACCCACTCAAGCCCAAATAATTAATTCCCCTGAAGTTACTTTACATCCTACAGGTACGTATTTATCTGATTTGGTAAGATACCTTAATAATAATGGTGTTTTCCCGTATGCTGCTGTATTTAGAGCAAATCAAAGCACCATGACATCACGACTTACTTCTTCACTAAGATCTTTTAACGCTCCCCCTATTATTGGTCTAAACGGACGTACAGACCAAGGATTTCCACGTAATACAGGAAATCATTTTGTTGTCTCCTATTCAGTTTTGGGTAACGGCCTTGAATTTGCACTTGCTGACCCTGCTGGACAAGGTAGCTTGAGATGGTACGATGTAACTGCTGCTAACTTGTTTAGAGCATACGATAATGTAAATATAGGCTTTGCATGGTAATTTTTCAATATCCAATTACTAATTTTTGGATTAATGTTAAGTAGTTAGTGAATATTTAGGGTGCTATTCTAATCTACAATTAAATAGCACCCTAAAACTATAGAAGAAATGGAGATAGCTTTATGAAAATAAAATTTACAGCTATTTGTACATTGGTATCTCTAATAGGCTTGTTTATTGCTTGTAACAATCCCGGAGTTTCACAAATGACTTCAACTTCATTTGAACTGATAGAATTGGAGTTTTTACTAGAAGAAAAGCGAATGTTTGCCGCAGTGTTACTTGAAGATAGTATAATTTTTGCAGGAAATGATACCGGTCCAAACAGTGGCATAAATAACAGGATTTATTATAGATATTACTTTGAATCATCATCATTTGTTAAAATTGGCACTTTTAACAATTTTTTTATGTCAACGGGAGATTATGTTATACTTGATAATATGATATTTTTTGACGCTACTCTTGTTGATAGTAACTATGGAAATTTTATAAATGTTATTTTCAAAATTGATTTAGAGCATAATACATTGATTCGTCGTTTTGAAGATGTGGTGTCAAACCCTCTATTTCATATTGCGCCTTTTGATGGTGGACTGATTTCTCTAAAAAGCAAAACCACAGAAGGGTCTTATGTGAGCTATTTAGAAACATTTAAATTTGAAACAAATATGACAGAAATTATATCTGAGTTAATTATGAATGCAGACGCCGGTGAAGGCTTTGAGTATTTAGTGCATACAACATATAATGGCAAAACTTATGTTATGTATAGTGTCATAGGTGGCAATGAAGCGGCAATGATACGAGTGTATGGGGAAAATATGAACATACTTAGAAGCATTAGTCTTGGAGAATCAGAGCAGTATATTATGGCGAATCGTCCGCATACAATTAGAGTTTTTGGGGATTATGTCTACATTCTAAATTATTCCATGCGAAGCTTTATTGGTAAAATCGAATCAGATAATAGTCTTTCATCTTTGCACTTGGGCAGATTAGCATTTGCACCAAATTCTAACAACACATCTAATATTCAATTGTTTTTTGAGCGTGATAGTGCCAATGTTGTGCTATTGGATACAAATACCGGGCTGCTACATGAAATCACAGTAGATTTGGATGATGGATACAGTCTGCTTTATATCAAAACCAACGGAAATACAGCCTTTATTTGCCTAATATCAGAAGATATGGCGTTTGAAAACTACAGATATTTTTTAACAAATTTTACAATTTAGCATTAATAAAAATTTCAACCCATTGCACAATTCCTACAAAAAGGCTATGATAATAGTATTATGGGAATTAAAAACATTTTTTCAACAAAAAACATGGTAAAAGAAAGCTTTATTATAGGAGACATCCCATCCAACCAAAAGGCTTACGGGACTTGTTTGCGTATCGCTTTGCCTTCTGTAATAGAGCTTGTCTCTATGTCCATCATAATGATGTTTAGTACGGCTATGGTAGGAAATTTAGGTTCGGAAGCTTTAACTGCGGTGGGGCTGGTTTCTCAGCCAAGAATGGTATTTACGTCCCTGTTTTTTGCTCTTAACGTGGGTGTAACAGCCGTGGTGTCAAGAAGGCGAGGCCAAGGCGACCAAAGATCCGCCAGGATATGCCTGCGGCAAGCTATATTGCTTGCTTTTCTGATTAGTATAGTTATGACTATACTTGCGGTAATTTCGGCTCGCCCTATGATGCAATTTGCCGGTGCCCAATGGGACACAATAGATCCGGCAACGTCCTATTTTCGCATAGTCAGCTTTGCTTTGCCTTTTAACGCACTTTCTATGACTATCAGTGCCGCACAGCGAGGCATAGGCAATACAAGAGTAACCATGGTAGTTAATATTTGGGCAAATATTGTAAATGTAGTTTTGCACTTTCTTTTAGTAGAAGGCAATTTGGGATTTCCTGCACTGGGGGTTGATGGTGCTGCTATTGCTGTACTTGTTAGCGGGATTGTTGGCGCACTTTTGGCTATTGGATCAGTTTTATCAAAAGATGCATACTTAAAGGTATCGTGGAAGGATAGATGGTACCCAAATTTGCCTATGATAAAGAGTATTTCTAAAATCGGAGGCAATTCTATATTTGAGCAATTGTGCCTGCGCATTGGCTTTTTTGGATACGCTATAATAATTGCAAGCTTGGGTACAGATGCATTTGCTGCTCATAATATAGCTATGCAAATGATGCATTTATCATTTACTTTTGCGGATGGAATAGCTGTTGCTGCAACAGGGCTGGTGGGTCAGCAGCTAGGTGCCGGCCGTCCTGATATCTCTATTATGTACGGCAAAATTGGGCAACGTCTTGCGTTTATTGCTTCTGTATTTTTAGTTATATTCACTATCACTACCCGTTATTGGTTCTCCGGCATTTTCCTGGATGATCAACATATCATCGAAGAAAGTGCAAGACTGCTTTTAATATTAGCAATTATAATACCTATCCAGACATCACAATTGATATTGGCAGGTTGTTTGCGTGGAGCAGGGGACACTAAATTTGTAGCTTTTACCATGTTGTTAAGCGTAGCTTTGGCTAGACCTCTTATCAGCTTGTTATTAGTATTTGGCTTTAATATGGGTCTTACAGGTGCTTGGTATACCATGATTATAGACCAGGGGATAAGGCTTGTTATGTTATATGGTCGCTTTGTTAAAGGAAAGTGGACGGAAATTAAAATATGATTGATAAAGCTGATAAAAGTTTTAAAGTGGGTGATATTGCCTATATGAAAAAAGCCCATCCATGCGGAAGTCATGAATGGGAAATTTTGCGTGTAGGCATGGAGTTTCGTATCCGATGTATGAAATGTGCGCATTTTGTTACGTTGTCCAGATCAAAATTCGAGAAAAATGTAAAAATTTGATTTCCGGATTTGATTTCCAAAAAGGTTCCTCTAAAGTATTCACAATACCGGTACGATAAAATTTTAGAAGCATTTTGCTTACATTTTGAGAGGAGTTGACGCTATGCCCATAAATACAAACTTTAGATTACCGCCTTCAATGGCAAATGTAAACCCGGGGTTAAACCCGCTTATCCCTTCTTCCCCGGGAGGATCCGCAGACACGGGTTCTATGATTAATCAATTGGTTACTACATCTGTAACATTTTTGTCTCTTGCCGGGTCAAGAGCGCAAAATTTACAAACAAGTTTTACAAATCTGGCAGGGGCTTTTGGTAGCAGAGTTGCCCATTCAAGTAATTCAAGCAGATTGGAAATACGCTCATTTAATGCGCAAAATTTGCAAAACACAACTGTTTTGATTAATCAAGTAGCTGTATCCCAAAGAAATGAAGGAAATCCTTTAAACTCTAATACAGTAATTGAATTTGATGAAGATTTTGACGGGGTTTTCAAATTTGAGGTAGAAGTTAATGGTAATACTCATCAACTTTCGTTTACAGTAGAAGGTGATTTGACACATAACGGCCTTCAACAACATATGCTCGCTGCTATAAACGGAGCCGGTTTAGGAATTAACGCTACAATTACTACAACTGAAAGCGGAGTAACCGGTACACTAAACCTACAATCAACCACCACCGGTGCCGGTGAAGATGGACAACCCGGGTTTGCAATTAGGGATGTAACCGGCAATGCTGTAGCTATTACCGGCGCAGATACCATTGCACGTGATGGACTAGATGCAATATTCTCAGTAAATGGCGGCGAACAGCAAACTAGCGCAACAAATGATATTAGTTTACCCGGTGGACTCAACGTAAGGCTACATACTGCCTCAACAGAGCCGGTAACAATATCATCAGGAAATAATGTAGCACCGGTTAGAAACAATCTGCATCAGATGATATCTGATTATAATAGATTATTAGATCTTGCCAGAAGCAATTCCGGTGACAGAGCTACAAGAATGCTGGCAAGGGATATAGAAAATGCTGCCCGTGCAAACAGAAGAGACCTGGAAAGTATCGGAATAAGTTTTGACCGTGATGGTTTTCTTGTGGTTAATGATAGCAGATTAAACCAAGCAATAGAAAATGGTAATGCTGAAAGATTACTTACCGGTAACGGTAGGCTTTCACGGAGTTTTATTGGCAGACTGGATAGAATATCAAATAGTGTGCTTAGGAATCCAATGCGCCATGTAAGCCCTCATGTAAGCAGATTACCCGGCTTTAATGCTGCAATGAACGCTGTTAATTCAAATAATAGAAATAACGCAAGGCAAGCAACACCATTTAGTGCTTACGAACAAAATGATCTTATGCTTAACTTTTTTAATTAGGTTTCTTGTATAATTGGGCAATGTCAGATTTACGTGAAAATTTTGTGCCATCCAATAAAGGGGCTGTCTTAAATTATAAGACAGCCCCTTTATTAGAGGGCTTATTTTTTTGGAAAAATTTTGTTTAAAGGTTTATATCCTGCGATTTAATGGCCTGCCGGAAACATTTGGCACATGCTCCACCGGTATCCAGTTACTGATTTGGTTTCTCTCCAAGTACAAAGTAGTCAAATTAGTAAGGTTGGATAGTGTTTTCAAATTGCTGATCTTGTTGCTGCTCAAGCCCAGCTCAGTCAAATTAGTAAGGTTTGATAGTGTTTTCAAATCACTGATTTGGTTGCCCCGCAAGTACAGCTCAGTCAAATTTGTGAGGTTGGATAGTGGTGTCAAATCGCTGATTTTGTTGCGCCCCATGGACAGCCTAGTCAATTTTTTAAGGTTGGACAGTGGTGTCAAATCGCTGATTTTGTTGCGCCACAAGTACAAAGTAGCCAAATTAATGAGGTTGGATAGTGGTGTCAAATCGCTGATTTTGTTGCCGCTCAAGTACAAAGTAGTCAAATTTGTGAGGTTGGATAGTGGTGTCAAATCGCTGATTTGATTACGCCACAAGTACAAAGTAGTCAAATTTGTAAGATTGGATAGTGGTGTCAAATCGCTGATTTGATTACGCCACAAGTACAAAGTAGTCAAATTTGTGAGGTTGGATAGTGGTGTCAAATCACTGATTTTGTTACCACTCAAGTTCATCCATGTCAAATTTGTCATATAGCTTAGTGGAACGATATCTTTATCTAATAATCCTTTATTGCTCAAGTTCAATTCTGTCAAAGAA
Organism: Defluviitaleaceae bacterium; assembly: GCA_009785615.1. Taxonomy (GTDB): domain Bacteria; phylum Bacillota; class Clostridia; order Lachnospirales; family WQUN01; genus WQVX01. Next base: position 30,953 of record WQVX01000017.1, read on the forward strand.
GTTTTAAATCGCTCTCCTCTTATAGTTATATATCGTGGACACCTATTTCTATCAACTATACGCTTTCTTAAATTAGCAAATTCATCTTTAAGCATAGCTATAAGTATAGCGGCAATCCCCATTATTTCAGCTCTCATAAAAACCCTCCCAAGTTTTTCAAACAGTATTATGTATATTTAAGTATCAAATGATATTAATTTGTTTCATTATATCAGATTCAATCATAATTAGCATAGGTATCTCCAATTCGTAAAAGACATAGCAAACCATACTATTGAGCGAGAGGAAAGCCTATGGTATACTTGAAAAAAGACATAAGCTGGACAGGGGGCTATTTTGAAGAAAAAGACTGAGGCAGAACTTGCCACCATGCATGTCTATCTGGATGAAGATAAAAAGGCTCTCATTAAGCAAGAATACGGCATTGATGTAGATAGCGAATTATTTGACCCTCGCCTGGATTTTGTATCTAAGCGCATCCTTGCTGCTGACACCGAAGAATCCAAAAAGGCACTCGTTTCATTCCTTAACGCAGCATTGAAGCTGAAAAACAAAAAAAGAGTTGTTAAGGTTCTAAATCCGGTAACTACAGTAGAAAGTTCAAGTCATAAAAAATCCATTTTTGATGTTCGAGTGGAGTTTTTGGATGGCTCGGAGGCCATAATAGAAATAGAGTTTCGGAAGAAGGACGACTTCAAAAGGCGCAGTCAATTTTTGATTTCACGGTCTTATGCCAGCCAGGATATAGCCGGAAAGACATATGATGCCTTGGATAAACGCTATATCGTTTGTGTGCTGAATTACACGTTGCTTGATGATGAAGAGGACGATGATTTCTACCGGGATTATATGTACCGTGACAGGAAAGGCAGACCGCTAACAGATGACCTGAATATCATTTTTGTAGAACTTACGAAACTGGATGATTTGCTTAAAAAACCTGTTAACAAGCTTACGCCGATTGAATGTTGGGCATTGTTTTTCCGACACTCCACTGATAAAGATAAAAGGGAATTGTTAAGCCAAATAATAGAAAAGGAAGAAGGGATAAAGGTGGCTACACAAATACTTCAAACGATAAGCCAAAATAAAGAAGAACGAAGAGCATATGAGGAACAACTTATATTTGAACTTGATCAGCGTTCGGAAGTTGCTAATGCGAGGAAACAAGGTATAGAGCAAGGAGCTAAAGCCAAAGAAATAGAAATTGCTAAAGGCTTGAAACTAGACAATGTACCTTTTAGTGTTATCGTAAAAAACACCACCCTTACACTTCGAGAAATTGAAGCACTTTAATTTCAATACTTAAAAATCAAATATATAGGTATCTCATATGTATTAAAATAAACTTACTATCTAAAACACAAAACCCCGAAACATTAAATTTTCGGGGTTTTTCTGTAACAAATTTTTAACACTAAAATATATGGAAAAAAACACTTGAAAGATCCTGTGGAAGATGGTAGTAT
>WQVX01000018.1 GCA_009785615.1 Defluviitaleaceae bacterium
CAGAGTTACCTGGATTGTTCATCAGGCTCTGGCTGGCTGTTCTCTTAACGACATCCTACAGCAATTTCGCCTTGCTTGAGCCTTTTTCCTGTTTTTACCTGGATTTTTGCACATTAATAGTTTTAACTGTTTATTCACGTTAGTAACTATTATTTAAAAGGAGGATCTACTTATGTACGATTTTGACCAAGAAGCAGGTAGTCTTATGGTTCCTGAGGAAGAAGCAGGAGAGGTTTTAGAGGTTATGCAAGAGGAAGAGGAAAGTGCTGATATAGCTGACGCATTTGATTTTAGCCCGGAGGAATCTTTTGCCTCTGAACCACCGATACAAGGCAGTTTTTTGGGTGGGATTGGTAATCGCCTTAGAGGAGCAGCCGGAGTCGCTAAAGGTGGGGCTAAGGCTGGCCTCGGAGCCGCAGCAGGAATGGCTAAAGGCGGGGCTAAGGGAATGGCTAAAGCCGGCCTCGGAGCCGCAGCAGGAATGGCTAAAGGCGGGGCTAAAATGGCTAAAGCCGGCCTTGGAGCTGGCGCAGAATAAGGCAAAACAGTGTTCACTCGTGGTATTTGTTATTGTGCAAGCTTGCTCAATGACTCACTGCTTCGTGAAAGTGAACATGCAACCAGGAGGTCAAATAAATGAAAAGATTTCACCCTATAGGAACAGTTGTCACTTTAATTGATGGTACAAAACCTTTAATGATCTATGGGCGATTACAGCATCGTGATGGATCGGAAGAAATATTTGATTATGTTGCCTGCCTTTACCCGGAAGGACATATTGATGATGACCACAACATTTTCTTTTATGATAAAGATGTAGAGCATATTCTTTTTGTTGGTTATCGAACCCCCGATGATGAGGAGTATCAAGCTTTAATGCTTGAAGAATTGAAAAATTTGCAATAACTTATAAATACTTAATTTTAAATTAAACAGTAGACCTGTCAGTTAACATCATTCATTATTGTTTTAATTATAATTTGGTATATAGCAATTCTGATTGACATTATGATGCAAGCGGAAATTGCGCCCCTTTCACCGACACGAAGCACGTTAGTGTGAAGTGGAGGTGCTATACAAAGCCCGGTGAGTAAAATCCCGGGCTTTTTTAGTATATTGACAATTTAAAAATTAAAGTAAGAGATGAAAATAACTCGTAAAACTCACATTATTTGTACAATACAAAGTCCGCAACCGGTCTCAATTTGTCACCGGTTGAACTTGATTTACTACTCAATAAAAATATAAAGAAAAGTATTTCAGGATAAGAGATACGTGGGATTCGTACGTTTGTCGTGTCTTGACAAAAGAGAGGCATATATGTAATATACATATGTGAATATAGGTGGTTTTTTATTCCAATTTGCATTCTGGTAATTAACGCTAATAGTTTTTATTTGCAACTTGGCATTAAAACTGCTTTATATAAATCAAATCCCAAAAGGAAGGTGGTTCTACTGTGTCAAATATGGTAGAAATACGCTGGCACGGGCGTGGAGGGCAAGGTGCTAAAACGGCCTCTTTGCTATTGGCAGACGCTGCATTTAGCATAGGTAAGTATGTGCAGGGTTTCCCTGAGTATGGCCCGGAGCGCATGGGGGCGCCCATAACTGCGTTTAATCGTATAAGTGACGAACGCAGCTCTCTTCACTCCAATATCTATGAACCTGATTACGTCGTAGTAGTTGACCCAACACTTTTATCTGCGGTATCCGTCACAAGCGGCCTTAAAAAAGATGGTGCTGTCATCATTAATTCTAATAAGGATCCTGAAGAATTCAGACCTCTTTTAGAAGGCTTTGAAGGTAAAGTCTACACAATAGATGCGGGTGTTATTGCCGAACAAGAAATAGGCAGAAACATTCCCAATACCCCAATGCTTGGTGCAGTAGTTAAAATCAGCGGAGTTATACCCGAAGATAAATTTTTAGAAGACATGGAGCAATCCTTAAAAGATACTTTTGCCTCAAAGCCCCATGTTATTGAGGGTAATATGAAAGCTATTAAACGCTCGTTGCAGGAGGTTAAAGGATTATGATTTATATTAAAGATGCTAACCTAAACCTTACCTGGAAAGAAGTAAGCCCGGGTGGAACCATCCTTGAGGGCGGTACGTCACTTGAAGTAAACACCGGCGACTGGCGGATAATGGTTCCAACATTTATTGAAGAAAAATGTAATCACTGTATGCTCTGCTTCCCGGTATGTGCAGACAGCGCAATCCCAGTAGAAGATGGGAAACGCAAAGATTTCGACTTTAAGCACTGTAAAGGCTGCGGCGTATGCTTTAAAGTTTGCCCGCTTAAAGCCATTACCTGGGAAAAGGAGGAGAAATAATGGGAATTCGTGAAAGACTTTCCGGGAACGAGGCAGTTGCAACTGCTTTAAGACAGATAAACCCGGATGTTATTGCCGCCTACCCGATAACACCCTCTACAGAGGTGGTACATTATTTTTCACAATATGTAGCTGATGGTAAGGTAGACACTGAGTTTGTTGCTGTTGAATCTGAACACAGTGCTATGTCGGCCTGTATTGGTGCGGCTGCTGCCGGTGTCCGTACTGCTACTGTCACTTCTGCTTGTGGCCTTGCTCTTATGTGGGAACTGCTTTATGTTGCTTCCGGTACACGTTTACCATTAACTCTTCTTGTTATTAACCGTGCATTAAGTGGCCCTATCAATATTAACAACGACCACAGCGATTCTATGGGTGCCCGTGATAGTGGATGGATACAGATTTATTCTGAAAATAATCAAGAAGCATATGACAATTACATCATGTCTTTGCGCATTGGTGAGCATAAAAATGTTAGACTTCCGGTAATGGTATGCCAAGATGGTTTTATCACCTCTCATGCTGTTGAAAACATTGAGCTATTGGAAGATGATAAGGTAAAGCAATTTGTCGGTACATATGACCCGGAGTGGTCTATGCTTTCCGGCAAGCCTACTTCTGTTGGCCCATACGATACCCCTATGTTTTATTTTGAGCATCAATATCAACGTGCGCGCGCCATGGTAGATGCTAAAAACGTAATTTTAGATGTGTTTAAAGAGTATGGTGCGCTTACCGGCCGTGAATATGGTCTTTTTGAAGAGTACAAAATGGAAGATGCAGAGCGGGCAATTGTTGTTCTTAACTCCAGTGCCGGTACTGCAAAATATACTTGCGATCGTTTGCGCGAAAAAGGCGAAAAGGTTGGAGTAATCAAATTGCGTGTTTTCCGCCCCTTCCCATTGGAAGAGCTTGCAAAAGCACTTTCTCATGTTAAAGCTGTTGCCGTTATGGATAAAGCAGACAGTTTTTCAGGAATTGGCGGGCCGGTTTTCACCGACGTTAGACATGCTTGCTATGAATTGGAAAAACGCCCTCATATTATCAACTACATTTACGGCTTAGGTGGCCGCGATGTCCGCGAAGAAGATTTTCAATTGGTATATGCAGCCCTGGATGAAGTTATTAAATCCGGAAAAACAGGCGAAATCTATCGTCATGTCGGCGTAAGGGGGGTATAAACTATGGCTTATAATTTAAAACAAGAATGCTGTAAGCCGGAACGTTTTGTTGGAGGACACCGCTTGTGTGCAGGTTGTGGTGCCGGTGTTGCGGTGCGCGGAGTGCTTCGTGCTCTTAAAGAAGAAGACAAATCAGTTTCAGGCGTAGCAACAAGCTGTCTTGAAGTTTCAAGTTGCTTGTTCCCATATACTGCATGGCAAGATAGCTTTATCCATTCTGCTTTTGAGAATGTAGCCGCTACAATAAGTGGTGCTGAAGCTAGTTATAACGCCCTCAAGAAAAAAGGCAAAATAGATGATACCTATAAATTTATTGCTTTTGCCGGAGACGGCGGCACCTATGATATCGGCTTCCAAGCACTTTCCGGTGCAATGGAACGCGGCCATGATATGGTGTATGTTTGCTATGATAATGAAGCTTATATGAATACCGGTATTCAACGTTCTTCAGCTACACCAAAATTTGCTGAGGTAGCAACCGCTCCTGTAGGAGAAGTTGTTCCCGGTAAAATGCAGCATAAAAAAGACCTTACAGAAGTTTTGGTAGCTCACAATATTCCTTATGTTGCGCAAACTACATTTTTAACCAATTTTAAGGATATGCATGAGAAAGCTGAAAAGGCAATATATACCAAAGGCCCGGCCTTTTTGAATGTTTTAGCACCATGTCCACGTGGCTGGCGTTATCCTCCTGAAGATTTAATGGAAATATGCAAACTTGCAGTAGATACTTGCGTATGGCCTCTCTATGAAGTTGTTGAAGGTGAATGGAAACTTACCTATGAACCTAAAAAGAAACTTCCAATTGAGGATTATCTGAAATTGCAAGGGCGTTTTAACCATATGTTTGCACCGGGTGCTGAGTGGATGATTCAAGAATTACAAGCATTTGTTGATAAAAAATGGGATAAACTTCTTAAAAAATGCAAATAAATTTATAAATTTGATAAGACGTGCAGTAGCTTATTGACCGCAGGTTCTAAAACCAACTTATCATGTGTGAAAAGAAAAATGTATCTTCTTGTAAAGGAGAAGATACATTTTTTATTTTATCCCATTTGTCAGATAGCTACAGGGCAGGTATAATAAAATATATACATACATGGTAGGTGAAACGTTGATGAATAATAAAAACAAATATCGTCCGGGAATACATCTGGCAAGGGCTAGTTCGTGTCTGCTTTTTTTAATTTGCATTGCGTTTATATATGTAATTATGGTAAGCCTGCGGCCGGCAATTTTACCGGATGCAGAATACAGAGCCGTAAATGGAATTTTAAATTTGCAGGGCTTTCATTTTGATGAGCCAATTGAAATTATTGGTCAATGGCAAAAAACGCCTTTAGATTGTTGTGAAGAGATGTTTTGCGAGGATCATTTTATTGATTTTGAGTATCTTTCAAATGATTCAATAATGGTGGATATCCCTATGCCGTTTACTGCTGTTACTAACTATGCATCGGCCTATAGGCTTTTGCTTTCCATTGATGACGCAATTTCAGAAATTTACATATATCTAAGCACTCTTCAAGTGGAGTACAAGGTGATATTTAATACTAACCATATTTTTGGACCCGGTATGGAATCAGAGGCAAACTCGCTTATTCCAATGTTGCCTGTAGTTGCTTTTAGGCTTGAAATTGACCACGACCGTGAATATCAAGAATTGGTTATTATTGTTTGCTATGACTACGAAGGTGCAGACTTTTTTCATTCAGAATTTGTTTTGGGGAATTCTGACCAGGTACGAATGTATGTGTTAAAACGAATGGCTACTTGGGCTTTGATAACAGGCTTGTTTATTATGCTGTTACTTAATCGCCTTATTTTTATGATGATTTGTCCGGAAAATAAAATAACCAGTTTAATGACGATAGTTGATGCTGCCGTTATGATTAGAGTATTATTTGGCATTCCGGAATTATATCATGTAAAGCTGGCATTATTAAATTTTCCAATGTCCAATGAAAACATTGCACAGGTAAGTTTCTTGCCTGTTTTGATTATAGGCATAGTAACCATTCACTTTATTGAACGCATTTTCAATGTTAATAACCAAGTAAACAAAAAATGGTTTCCGATGATAACAATTACATCCTGTATTGTAGGAATTGTTTTTTTCTTTAATATCCACTTGATGGCAACCAATATAGGCTTTGCTATCTATTTAATATTTTTCTTGCCGGGATCATTCTTAGGCGGATGGGTATTTGTAAATTATTTGCGAAAAAATAAGCTTACAGGACTCCAAATATTTTATGTTACTTTATTAGCAGTTACCGGCTTTATGATTGTATATGACATGATAAGTATTAGAAACACAAGCGGAAATTTCCTTATGTTGCTATTTGGATATTTTACGTTGATTTTTTTGAATCTATGCTCTTCTTTATGGGATAATTATAGTAAGTACAAGGAATATGAGAAGTTAAGCAGGGATTTTGAAGAGACGGTTAATACCCTAAGAATTAATAATATTGATTTACAACATGCCACATTAGAGCAACATCGATTAGAAAAATTGCTGCAAACTGTTAATGATGCAGCAACAGTTCTGCTTGCTGTAAATGATAAAAAAGGCTTTGAAAGTGCCTTAATGTGGAGCATGGAAATGATTGGTCATTGTCTGGATGCTGACCGTGTACAAATGTGGTACTCCTCCGAATATGAAGATGGAATATGTGTTTCTCTTGGCAGCCAATGGCTTTCTGAGCTTGGTCAGCAATATCCGCAAATTGAATCAACTCAAAAAATCCCTTACGGTTCTTTACCAAAATGGGAAGAGATGTTTTATAACGGGCTTTATTTTAATGGCCCAATAACTACGCTACCATTCCAAGAACGTCAATTTCTAAATGAACATAATCTTAAATCTGTTGTAATAATCCCTGTGGTTTTACAAGATCAGTTTTGGGGCTTCTTTTCTATTGATGACTGCGTAAATGAACGCATGTTATCCATTGAGGAAATGGATATTTTACGTTCTGCAAGTTTAATGATTGCCAGTACCGGCCATAGAGTAGAGCAAGCTGCTATTATGCAGCACATTGAGGTTGTAGAGGAAAGTAATAGGGCTAAAAGCAGGTTTTTGGCCAGAATGAGCCATGAAATCCGTACGCCAATTACATCTGTAATGGGAATTTCAGAAATTCACCTGCAAAAGCATAATTTGCCTTTGGATGTAGAAGAATCTTTTTCCAAAATACATAACTCTGCAAACTTGTTGCTTGGTATTATAAATGATATTTTGGATCTTTCTAAAATAGAATCCGGCAAAATGACAATGATACATGAAAAATATGATGTAGCAAGTATGATTAATGATGTAGCACATCTTAACCTCGCTAATTTAGACAATAAAAATGTTAAATTTCATATGTGCGTGGATGAAACTTTGCCTTGTACTCTCATAGGTGACGTCATTCGCATTGAACAAATTTTAAATAACCTATTATCAAATGCTTTTAAATATACAGAATTTGGATCCGTAGAGTTCACCGTGAAATGTCAATTCCTTGAACACTACGAAGTAAAAGAAGATTATGTGATGCTAATTATTTCTATCTGCGATACAGGAATGGGAATGACCGCAGAGCAAGTTGATATTTTATACAACGAATACACTCGTTTTCATGAAAGTGATGCGCACCTTATTACCGGTACAGGATTGGGTATGCCCATTGTATACAGCCTGGCAGAAATGATGGATGCACATATTGAGCTGGAAAGTGAAGTTGGAAAAGGAACAAATATAGTTATCCATATACCACAAAAAATAGTTGATACTACAATATTAGGAAAAGAAACGGCTCTTCGTTTGCAACAACTTGAAACGGATGAATTAGCTTCAGCAAAGAAATTCAAATTTACACCGGAGCCAATGCCTTATGGCAGAGTACTTATAGTTGATGATGTAGAGGCTAATTTGTTTGTAGCCCAAGGTTTACTTTCGTTTTACGGCCTTAATATTGAAACTTGCACCAGCGGGTTTGAGGCCATAGAGAAAATAAAACAAGGCGAGGTGTACGACATCATATTTATGGATCATATGATGCCGGATATGGATGGTACAGAAGCTATGTTAACACTGCGAGATATGGGTTATCCTAAATCTATAGTAGCTCTTACCGCCAATACTATGATAGGTCAAGAAGAGGTATTTATAAAAAATGGTTTTGATGGCTTTATTTCTAAGCCTATTCAAACAAAACAGCTAAATGCTATTTTAATCAAACATATAAAAGATAAGCAACCACCGGAAGTAATTGAAGCGGCTGCTATAGCTGCTAAAGATACTTCTCCTTCAACTAGTCAAGATATTGACAATTATCAAAACAAAGGCGATTTAGTAGAAAAGTTGCGAACTGATTTTGCAAAAAATCAAAAAAATATAGCCCTTGACATAACTCAGGCTTTAAATACAGGAGATACCCAAACTGCTCATCGCTTGGCACACACACTTAAAGGTTTGGCAGGGCTTATCAAAGAAGATCAACTGGAACAAGCAGCAAAAGATGTGGAAAATTTATTGGCAGATGGTAAAATGCCGGAAAATAACCATTTACGTGAAATAGAGCATGAACTAGCTCGTGTTCTTGAAAGTATTGGCAAGCCTGAAATTGAATTGTTCTCTAATTACAAAGAATTGGACAAGGATAAAGCTATGGCACTGTTTGATAAACTTTATCCTCTGCTAAAATCCAGCAATGCTAATTGTTTAAGTTTGCTGGATGAGCTTCGTACAATTCCGGAGACAGCCATATTAATTAGGCAAATTGAAGATTTTGATTTTGCAATTGCATTAAAAACCTTAGATACATTGAGGTCAATATTGGTGGATTTTTAATAGACTTCTTGCATGGCCGGTTAACGCCAAAAGTCTATGATGGAAGGAATTAATAATGTGAGCATTTCTCGCCGGATCATAGTTTTGATGTTGGTATTTATTGTATTAGTTGGAGCAAATGTGTCCTCCTTGTTTTTTGCTATGCACGCTAATTACGAAGCAAATAATACCTTTGAAGAAAGATATGCCCTTTCTTCTGCTATGTATGAATTAAATTTGGCGGCAGCAGCTTTAACAAGACGGATGAGATTTGTTGCCATGACCGGAGGAGAATTTCATTATAATGCTTTTTGGGCTGAAATTGAACGCGATCGACCGGGACAGGCATTAGATACTTTTATATCCTTTAACGCCCCTCAAAATGAAATAGAACTTTTAGAGCAAATTTTAGAGCGAAGAGCACACATGAATGCTATTTCAGAAGAGGTTTTTCGCCTGCGAGCCATAGGAACAGAAGAGTCTTTTATGGAGGCTATTGATCTGGCTCATAGCGCAAAATTTATAAATATAGATATACTTTTTGAAGGAAAAATTCATGATTTAATGGCATTAACAGATATGCGCACACAAGAAATAATAGATAACCTCCTGCGTAAAGTCGAAATTTTTGAAACACTTATGATCGTTATTTCGGTAATATTTATCTTGGTAGGTATTTTAGGATTGATATGGTCTAATAAAAAAATCAAGATACTTGCTGTTATATTTGTTGTTATAGCCGGTGCAAATATATTTTTTACTATTTCTGCTATATTTTCAAATATAGAAATACGAGATGCTTATGAATTACAGACTACATTAGTTTTTACCCTCTATGAGATGGAAAGAGGGACAGAAACTTTAACGAGAACATCAAGAGCGTTTGCTGTACTGGGTGGAGAGCTTCAATATAATATTTATTGGGCAGAGTTAGAACTTGATAGATTCGGCATAGCCTTAGATACTTTTATAACATCTTTCGCCCCTGATAGTGAAGTAAATATGCTTGCAGAACTTGTACGCAGAATAACTTCACTTAGACAAGTTGAAACCTATGTAATGCAGTTGCGCCTTGCAGGATATGTAGATGAAGCTGTTGCCTTAGCTTTTAGTGGGGAATTTGCAACTCTTAGAATACCAATTAATGCCATGAATCAAGAACTTCGTGAAATAGTGAATGAACGTACGCAAGAAATGGTGAATGCTGCTCTTCATAGTTATAATGTTTTTGGTAGATTGCTAATTATTACTACATTGTTGCTTTTTATAGTTAGTTTTAGTGGTTTATTTATGAAATTAAAACAAACTAAGTCTATTGATACCAAGCCAACAGCAAATTTATATGTATTTGGAAGAATAAAAAATCTAACAATCGCAGCTAGGTTAGTTGCCTCTTTTACGTTAATTATACTCATTTTTATTGTATATGTTGCTATTGCAAATTATTTTAACACAATAATAGATAATTTAAACCGTCACAGCACTGATTTTATGTCAGTACGGATGGAAATTTTATTATCTTACCATCAGGAATTTACAGAAATGAGAAGGCTTTTAAGTGAATCTTTAATGAATCCGGAATGGTTGGAAGTAACAAGCATTAGCGAATCCCATCATCGTTTGACAATTTTAGCAGAAACATATAAAAATTCGATTAGGGCAGATCATATGTTTCCGGAAATGCCTTATGATAGCCGGATTTTTATTATGAATGAGATAATGACATATGTTAATACAATATATGAGCTTTATAATACAAATTTTTTATTTTCAGATAATATGAGTTTTCACAATGATGTGCTAAATTATGTAAGTGCTGCTGAAATTATGCTTCAAATGCTTCGTAGAATTGTCAGTATGAACCAAGAGATAGTAGTAGAAAACATTGAGAACTATCGAATTTGGTCAAATAATATTACTATTACTGCCCTTATAACAGCTATAATTTTGGCGTTGTTTCTAGCTTATTCCATGGTAAGAATCTTTACTCTCAAAATTAAAGCCATTGAGTCTGATGCTGCTTTGGTAGAACAAGGCAACTTTGAAGCCGCTTTGTTAAATGAAAAGACGGACGAAATATCTAAGATATTTACAAATTTAGTGAAAGTATTTACAGAGCTTATTGACGAAATTAATGAAGTTACCCTTAAACATGCAACAGGTAATACCCAAGTCCGTATAAATGCTGACCAATTTCATGGAGGATATCAACAAGCCGCCCTTGTTATCAACAAATTGATGGACACTGTCAACGAAAGCATAACAAATTTAAAAGCAGCAGAAGAACGTGCTCAAATCATGCTAAACGGAAACCCCATAGCATGTTATTTGATTGACGAACACTTTACAATTTTAGACTGTAACAATGGAGCAATTGATTTGTTTGGGTTTGCAAACAAGGATGAATCACTTGAAAAAAGCTATGAAATTTTTACTGCAAAAGGTTTTAGTAAATTCAAAAAACATTTTGATGTTGCCTTAATAGAAAAATACAATAAATTTGAATGGAATTTGGAAAAATACGATGGTACATTTGTGCCTTGTGCTTTTACTTTTGTACGCTTTACTTTAGAGAACAAACATGTTATTGCCGCATATATCCAAGATATGACTGTAATCAAACGGATGATGGAGCAACAAGAGCTGGTTCAAATAGCACAAGAAAACAGCCAAGCAAAGAGCAGGTTTCTTGCCAGTATGAGCCATGAAATACGTACACCTATTACGGCAGTATTAGGTATATCAGAAATACAACTGCATAACCCTGCTTTGCCTTTAGAGATAGAGGAAGCCTTTGCTAAAATATATAGTTCATCTAATACCTTATTAGGCATTGTTAATGATATCTTAGATCTTTCTAAAATTGAAGCGGGCAAGATGGAAATTTCTACTGAAAAATATGAAGTAACCGGCCTTTTAAGCGATGTAATTCAGCTAAACTTGGCTTTTTTAGGCAATAAACAACTTGATTTTGTTATTGACATAGATAAAAATATTCCTATTTACCTAACAGGTGATGAACTTCGTATAAAGCAAGTTTTAAATAATTTGCTCTCTAATGCTTTTAAATACACTGAAAAAGGTTATGTAAATTTTAAAATGCACATTACAAACGGAAACCAAGCAAATTATGTAAACTTGGTTATTATTATACAAGACACAGGCTGCGGAATGAGCAAGATGCAGCTGGAAGCACTTTTTGATGAATATTCACGTTTTCATGAAAAAGAAATTCGCTTTGAGCCGGGCACCAGATTAGGAATGCCTATAACACATAGCTTGCTTCAACTGATGAATGCTACAATTAGTGTTGAAAGTGAAGTGAATAAAGGTACGATTGTTACGGTTATTCTTCCGCAACAAGTTGAAACCCATGAAATATTGGGAGCGGAAACCGTTAAACATCTCAAAAATTTTAACATTAGCCCACACTTTGCAGTAAAAAGATTGTCTTTTAGCTCCGAATCTATGCCCTATGGACGTGTGCTTATAGTAGACGATGTAGATGCTAATATTTACGTAGCCAAGGGTTTAATGGAGCTATATCAACTACAAATTGATACTTGTATGAGCGGGCCTGCTGCTATAGAAAAAATTAAAAACGGAGATGCATATGACATTATTTTCATGGATCAAATGATGCCGGAGATGAGTGGCATTGAAGCTACTGCAATTATACGACAAATGAATTATGCTCTCCCCATTGTTGCATTAACAGCAAATGCATTGATGGGTCAAGCCGAAGAATTTTTACGAAATGGCTTTGACGGCTTTTTATCCAAACCTATTCAAAGCGCGCACTTAAACGCTATACTACACAAATTCATAAGAGACAAGCATAAAACAACAAATCACGCGGGGGATGACACAATAGAATACCGGAGTATAGATGACTACTTTAATGAACACTTGAAAAACTCCGGTGTTTACAGCAAGATATGCAAAGATTTTGCACGAAATAAAAAAAATATCATACTTGAAATAATTAACTCTATCAAAGAAAATGACCTTAAAACTGCCCATCGCTTGGTACATACATTAAAGGGATTGGCAGGGCTTATTGGAGAAAATCGCCTTTCCGGTATTGCTGAAAAGGCAGAAGCAGTATTTGTTGAAGGCAATGTTCCTACCGATTTAATAGACTTACTCAGTTTAGAAATGGAACGAGTGCTTGCTAAAATTGAAAAAAGATATCCTGCTGAACCCAGCTTGCAACACACAGACAAAACCCTGGATAAAGGTAAAGCAAGTGAAATTTTTGGCAGATTAATTCAATTATTAGAAACAAATAATGCTAAAGCATTGGAAATGGTAGGCGAGCTTGCAGAAATTCCACAAACAAATGATTTAATTAACCAAATTGAAGCTATTGACTTTGATATTGCATTACAAACTCTTGCAACCCTAAGAAAAACTTTAGAAGTATAAGAGCCTGTTAAAAATCTTTTTTTAACAGGCTTTTATACTTCTTATTTTTATGTGAATTTTACATGGAAGATTTCTTATGATAAAATAATTGGAAATAAACACTTATTTTAGCAGTAATAATTGAGGAGAATCTTCGTGGATAATTCTAATGTAATCATTATAGGCAGTGGGCCGGCCGGGATTTCGGCAGCACTATACACTGCTCGCTCCAATATCAAAACAACAATTATAAGCAAAAAAAAGGGAGCTTTGGCCACAGCAAAGGAAATTGAAAATTATTACGGATTTTCTCAACCTATATCCGGCCCGGATTTACAACAAAGAGGTATTGACCAAGCTAAACGGCTGGGAGTAGAAATTATTGCCCAAGAAGTTGTTGGTATAACTGATGATGAAAATGGTTTTACAGTAGAAACTTCTGAAGGTGAATATAACGCTAAAGTGGTTATTTTGGCTACAGGTGCTTCCCATACAAAGCCTAAATGGAATAATTTTAGCATTTATGAAGGTATGGGGGTAAGCTATTGCGCTGTTTGTGATGCTTTCTTTTTTAGAGAAAAAGATGTGGCTGTAGTAGGAAATGGATCCTATGCCCTTCACGAAGTTAAGGCACTTTTACCTGTAGTAAAATCTGTTACCTTATGTACTGATGGCCAACCTCCGGCAGAAGAATTTCCACCGGAAGTTACAGTGATAAATAAACCTGTAGAAGCTCTTGAAGGAGATACTACACTTTCGGCAGTGCGCTTTAAAGATGGTTCTACACTAAATACAAATGCACTGTTTGTTGCTATAGGTACAGCGGGCAGTTCAAACTTAGCCAATGCTATTGGTGCAGAAGTTAATAATGGTAACATTGTGGTAGATGCTTTTATGAATACAACCGTACCGGGCTTGTTAGCCGCAGGAGACTGTACTATGGGGATGAAACAAATTGCTAAAGCAGTATATGAGGGTTCTTTGGCAGGCACAGAAGCTATAAAGATAATACGAGAGGGATAATGTGAAAAGATCTGTCCGCATTAAGTGGAATTAGATCTGAAAGGGATAAAGGGGCAGGATAAAAATGATAGATGCAAACATGGAAACAATACAGGACTTAGATTCGGTTACAGGATTTTATGAGGCTCTATATCACGATCTTAAAACACCCATGACAATTTTATTCAATAACATAATAGCTTTGGAGAGAATAGATGGACTACCCAAAATTGCATTAGATTATTTAGAAGCAATAAAACGGTCAAGTTTCCGTATGGCAAAATTAGTAAGAGATGCAAATGATAGAGTAAGGCTAAGCCAAGGATTATTTGTTCCCCGTTATGTAATGACTGATGGCGTAGCATTAATTAAAAACATTTGCGAATCAGCCCATGTTCTAATGTTGAATAAAAATATTCGTATTGTATTTAGTAGCCCGGTACCCACATTTAAAATGGCAATGGATCAACAAATGTGGGAAAGAATTATCCTTAATCTATTAGCCAATGCAAAGGATTATTCTTATTGGGGTGATGAGATACACTGTAAAATAAATATAAAAGATGGTAATTTTTCTGTATCTATCAGAGATTTTGGAAAAGGCATAGCACCAGAGCTTGCAAATAAAATTTTCTTACGCTATAAAGGAGATACAGGGCGTGGTCTTAGGTCAGGATTGGGACTGTACATTGTAAAAGAGTTGTCAACATTAATGAATGGAGAAGTCCAAATTTACAATGCCAACCCGGGTACAGAAGTGCTAATCAATGTTCCGGTATTTCATACAGAAGAGCAGCAAGAGATAATGACAATAGATGACTTCTTTAGTGATAATATGATTCAGATGGAGTTGTCGAGTATATAATGTGATTATGCAAATATATTATTAGAAAGGTGAGGTGTGTTTGTCAGATTATTTTCAAATTGGAACAATAGTTAATACTCACGGCCTGCAAGGAGAGCTGCGAGTAATGCCTTCTACTGATGACCCCGGCCGTTTTGAGCTTTTGGATGCAGTAGAGATATTTTGGGATTCCGACAAAGTAAAATATACATTTGAAGGTGCCAGACTACACAAAACTTTAATAATACTAAAGCTAAAAGAAGTCAAAGATAGAACGGCTGCTGAAAAGCTGGTAGGCGGAGTGATCAAAGTACCTCGCTCAGAAGCTATTCCTTTAGAAGATAATGAGTACTATCAAAAAGATCTGCTGGATATGGCAGTAGTTACAGATACAGGTGAAGAACTTGGACAAATAGTGCAAATTATTGAGACAGGTGCTAATGATGTATATGTAGTGCGTCCTTCTAACGCAGAAGAAAGCAAAATAAAAGATTTACTTATTCCGGCTATAAAAGATTGTATACTATCCGTATCAGTGCAAGACAAATTGATGACTGTCCGCCTAATGGAAGGATTACGGGAACTATGAGTTTTCAACTTAGTTTTCATGTTTTAACTCTATTTCCTGAAATGATCCATCAAGCTTGCGGTCATAGTATACTTAAACGAGCAACTGATGCAAGTATTATTAATATAGATTGCATAAATATTAGGGATTTTGCTATTAACAAGCATGGTCAGGTAGATGACTATCCTTATGGCGGTGGTGCCGGTATGGTTATGATGGCACCTCCTATTTATGATGCTTTTGTAAACATAGGAAAACCTAACGCCCATTTTATATACATGTCACCACAAGGCAAACCTTTTAGCCAAGCAAAAGCATCAGAATTATCTCAAAAAAAAGATATCATTATACTATGCGGTCATTATGAAGGCGTGGATCAACGGGTATTGGACATTCTTTCACCTGAAGAAATTTCTATAGGTGATTATGTTCTAACAGGCGGAGAACTAGCGGCTTTAGTGGTAATTGATGCTGTAGCCAGATTGGTTCCGGGTGTGGTTGGAAAAAGTGAATCTATTAATAATGAAAGTTTTAGTGGAACGCTTGAAGGGATGTTGGAACATCCCCAGTATACACGTCCGCCAATCTTTAATGATATAAAAGTGCCTGACATACTTCTTTCCGGTCATCATAAAAATATAGAGGAATGGCGTAAAAATAAGGCATTTGAACGTACTAAAGCAATCAGGCCGGACTTGTTAATATGAAAAAAGCTACATCGCATCAAGCGGCATAAAATTCAGAAAAGGGAGATAGCTATGTCCACAGTTCAATATGAACCAAAAGAAGTTTTAAACTTTTTTGAAAAAATCAACCAAATACCAAGAGGATCAGGAAATGAAAAGGCCATAAGTGATTATTTGGTATCTTATGGCAAAGAAAAAGGCTTTGTTGTAAACCAAGATGAGGCTCTTAATGTGATTATCTACAAACCGGGAAGCCCCGGCAAAGAAAATGATCCACCACTTATACTGCAAAGCCATATGGACATGGTATGCGAAAAAAATGCAGATACAGTACACAATTTTTTAACTGATCCTATAGTTCACAGAATTGAAGGCGATTTTTTATATGCAAATGGTACCACTCTAGGTGCAGATAATGGGGTGGGCATGGCTCTCAGCTTGGCTATGTTAGACTCAGAAGATGCGATTCATCCGCCTTTAGAAGTAACTTTTACAGCAGAAGAAGAAACAACAATGAAGGGAATAGCTGCTTTAGACCCTAACCTGCTTAAAGCAAGGCGTATGATTAATATGGATTCCGGCAACGACACAACATTTTGTGTTGGATGTGCAGGCGGGGGACGAGTAGACTTTACTGTACCGGTTGTAAGAGAACCTTTAAATAATGGAATGGTATGCAGCGTGCTTACAGTGCGTGGGTTGTTGGGTGGACATTCCGGTGGAGAAATACATT
Source organism: Defluviitaleaceae bacterium (assembly GCA_009785615.1). Lineage (GTDB taxonomy): Bacteria > Bacillota > Clostridia > Lachnospirales > WQUN01 > WQVX01. The sequence continues at coordinate 16,584 of WQVX01000018.1, forward strand.
TAGGTAAGGCCAACAGTATCCGTACCTTGGGCAGGGCGTTAACGGCACTAAAAAATGAAGGAATTAATTTCAAAATAGTTAGTGTATCCGGCGGATTAAAGGCGAATGCTATTCCAAGAGAAGCAGATGCTATAATTGCATTAAATTCTGAAGATATAGGTAAGGCAAATCAAATAATGTCTACCTTGCAAACAACTCTTCGTTTAGAATATAGAATCCCGGATCCCGGTATAGCTCTGGCTTTAATACCTACCCAACAGTATTCTGAGGTATTTACCACAGAAAGTGCCCAAAAAGTAATAAATGCTATGCTATTAATTCCCTACGGTGTTTTACACATGAGTTACGACATCCCCGGATTAGTTGAAACTTCAAATAATGTAGGCGTAATGGAAACCACTCCGGAGGGTGTGTCAATGGATCTGGCATTGCGTAGTTCGGTACCTACTCGCCGCTTATTTATACGTACTCAGATAGAAGCTTTAGCTGAATCAATTGGAGCCAAAGTAACATTTTCACATGGATATCCAAGTTGGACATATAACCCGGATTCTCCTCTTTTGGCCGCTGCAATCTCTAAATTTGTAGAGATATATCAAAAAGATCCTAACGTTGAAGCCGTTCACGCCGGCCTGGAGTGTGGATTTATGATGGAGAAATTTCCAAGCATGGATATTGTCTCATATTGCTGCAAAATTTATGATGCACATACTCCTAATGAGCATCTGTCTATATCTTCATTGGAACGAGTTTGGAAATATACCCAAGCATTGTTAGCAAGCCTATGAGGAAGAAATTAATAATAAGTTCAATAGCCGCTGCTTTATGCGTAGCGGCTATATTTTTGATTACTAATTCAAATCAAGCTGTTGGTAATCTTGAGCCTATAGAATCTCAAACAGAAACTCAAATAGAGTCTCAAATATATAGCTTAAACGAGATAGGCGAAGCAAAAGAGGCAGAAGAAATAAAAGAGATAGCAGAACAAAATAATCCGGAGTATCCAAGCGAACTCCATGAACCTGATGAAATAGATAAACTCATTAGCCAAATGAATATCTACGAAAAAATCGGTCAACTATTTATTGCCCGATTGACACATGATCAAAGGGCTATTAATTTGATAGAGAACTATCATATTGGCGGCTTTATCTTTTTTAGCGAGCATGTTTTTAATATCCCACAGGTGCAGCAAACGATATTGAATTTGCAAGAAGCGGCAGAAATTCCGCTATTTATAGCAGTAGACGAAGAAGGCGGAAGAGTATCACGAGTAGGGCGTTTGTTTGCGCAGGGGGGACATACTGCAACTGCTTTTGCCATTGGAAACACAAGTGATCCACAGAGAGCTTATGATTTCTATTATCACATAGGCCAAAACCTGACATATTTGGGCTTTAATATGAATTTTGCGCCGGTAGCGGATATTTGGACAAATCCGGCCAATACAGTAATAGGTGACAGAGCTTTTGGAACAGAGCCTGAGCTTGTAGCTGAAATGGTAGAAATGGCTGTACATGGTTTACGGTCTGCCGGTGTGCTGTCTGTAGTAAAGCATTTTCCCGGGCATGGGGATACAGTAGAAGATTCTCATTACAACTTAGCATTTTATCATCATGATAGAGAGCGGTTTAACCAAGTAGAAGCTATACCATTCCAAAGAGGTATTGAAGCCGGTACGGATGGAGTAATGATAGGTCATATTGCTACACCTCTGTTTGGAACAGGCAACCTTCCGGCAACATTTTCTTCTTATTTGATGGAACAAGTACTACGTACAGAGTGGGGTTTTGAAGGGCTAATAGTGACGGATGCATTGGATATGAGAGGGTTAACAAACTACTATACTCACGATGAAATAGTGATCAATTCGTTTATTAACGGAGCGGATATACTTCTTATGCCTACACACCCGGAACAAGCAATAACCGCAATGATAGAAGCTTACCATGAAGGACGTTTTAGCGAAGAACGTTTAAATGAATCCTTGCGGAGGATTTTAGAGGCGAAAAATCTATTTTAGCAGGCTATTTACAGAGGGGGAAATTATTTTAAATGAACATCCGCAACATTTGTTTCATCAGCATTTTTGTAGCAATGATTGCTACTGTATCGCAGTTAGCAATACCTTTGCCCGGTGGAGTACCTATTACTTTACAAACTTTTATAATTCCACTTGCAGGTGTCGTGTTGGGTTCTAAAAGAGGAGCAATCGCGGCATTTATATATGTATTATTGGGTGCAATTGGAGTTCCTGTATTTGCGGGCTTTACCGGTGGCCCGGGTAGTATATTAGGCCCTAGAGGCGGATTTATTTTATCCTATCCTTTTATGGCATTTGTTGTAGGGTTTGGTGCCGATACTGAAAAACGGCTCTTTTTAGTAATAGGATTGATTGTTGGTACCATTATCAATTTATCTATGGGCATGTTTCATTTTGCTTTTGTAACTGATAATACCTTGCAAAATGCTTTTTTTGTTGCAGTAGCACCATTCATTTTGATAGAAGCAATAAAAATGGTTTTTGTTTTCATTCTTGGACTTAAAATGCGTGAAATTTTAATAAAACTTGTTCACTAAAAATACAAGCACATTTTACGGCCTTTCCCATATGTTATCATCAAGAATTAATAAGAGAGAGGCAGGGATTTTTAATGAGCAATGTATTTGCATTTGCACCGGATTATCAAGAGCCACCACAATACGAGGTACTAGGAAATAAGATTGTATATATGGCTCCCTTTCCAAGCCCTAACCACAACCGCGCGGTAATCAATATAGCTTCAATATTCAGAGCCTACTTACGAGGTAAAACCAGTGAAGTGTTTGCTTCAGGCATTGATGTTTTCATGGAAGATGATACTGTCATCCCGGACATAATGATAGTTTGTGATAGGGATAAAATAAGGGATGATGGTATACATGGTGCGCCGGATTTAATTGTTGAAGTAATTTCTCCAACTACAATTAGCCATGATAAGCTTTATAAAATGGGGCTATACGAGCGGTGTGGTGTTAGAGAATATTGGCTGGTAGATACCAACAGCTTGTCGCTGGATATCTATGTGTTAAAAGACAGAAAGCTTATATTAAATTCAACCTATGGTATTGTTCCCTATTTTCTTGTTAATAAAATGACCGACGAAGAACGTGCCTCTGTTCTCTATTTCTTTTCTTCACCCACATTTCCAAATATGGAAATAAATTTATCAGAACTGTTTGATAATATTGTAGCGAAGTAAGATCCTGTCTAGGATCTTAAAAATATGCAATAGTCAGATAAAAACAATCCCAAGAGGTTCTGATTATGAGGGAATTCCTCCATAATCAGAACCTCTTTTCACATTTTTAGTGCATGACCAAATTAATATATATGTGGTAGAATATCTATACTAACGAAAAATTACTGTTTGCGGAGGGTAATAATGCAAAAACTACCAAAACACTATGATACAATCATCGTTGGCGCAGGGATAATTGGATGTGCCACTGCGCGGTTTTTAGGACAATATAACTTAAATATATTGGTGATAGAATCTCAGGATGATGTTTCCTGTGGAGCCTCCAAAGCAAACAGTGGCATAGTACACGCCGGTTACGATTGTTATCCGGGTACTTTAAAAGCTCAGCTTAACGCTGAAGGTGCAGCCATGTATCCAATTCTTGCAGAAGAACTTGACTTTCCCTTTAAAACTAACGGTTCTTTCGTACTCTGTTTTAACGAAGAGGATCATCATAAAATTATTGCTTTGTACGAACGAGGGTTGACTAATAACATACCCGATTTAAAAATTATTACCCACGAAGAAGCTTACAACTTAGAGCCTAATTTAGCCCCAAATCTCCATTCTGCTTTATGGGCACAAAAAGCAGGTATTGTATCTTCTTATGAAGCAAATATCGCATTTGCAGAAAATGCCGCAGTAAATGGTGTAGAGTTTTTATTGGAAACTTCCGTTATCAATATATCTCAAAAATCGAAAGAAATAGATTCAGCTCAGTCCTTTACTGTAGAAACTACACAAGGAACTTTTTTTACCAAAACAATAATTAATGCGGCAGGTTTAAAAGCAGATATCATTAATAACTATATTAACGATACTACTGAAACTATTTTGCCTCAACGCGGACAATATTATCTTTTAGACAATGCTCATAGAGGTTTTGTAACCCGAACAATATTCTCATTGCCGGGCTCTAAAGGAAAAGGCGTGCTGATAGCCCCTACTGTAGATGAAAACACCTTGATAGGCCCCAATGCAGAGGATAGCAACGATACTCAAACTACACGTTCAGGTTTAGACGAAGTTCTTGAAAAAGCAAAAATGTCAGTATCAAATTTGCCGATTCATGGACGAATAACAACCTTTGCAGGAGTACGAGCCAAACATGCCTCAAAAGATTTTGTGATAAACGAGCCAATTTCAGGATTTTTTAATGCCCTGGGAATAGATTCTCCGGGAATTTCTGCTGCGCCGGCAATTGGGAAAAAACTTGCGCAAATGGTTGCGGACAAGCTTAATCCCGGCTTAAATCCCGGCTATAATCCCGGGCGTTTGGGAATTAAGCGATTTAGCCGGCTTTCTTTTGCAGAGCAAGCCGCACTTATAAGTGAAAACCCTCAATATGGTCATGTAGTTTGCCGATGCGAGACAGTGACAGAAGCAGAAATTATTGATTCAATCCGTAGGCCAATAGGTGCCGGAGATTTAGCTGCCATCAAAAGGCGTACTCGCGCTCAAATGGGTCGCTGCCAAGGCGGCTTTTGTTCTCTTAAATTGTCAGAAATTTTATCAAAAGAATTAGGCGTAAGTGAGGAATACATATGGACTTGTTGATTGTAGGCGGTGGCCCTGCCGGGCTTTCTGCCGCCATTCGTGCTAAAGAAGAAGGAATTGAAAAAGTATGTATATTAGAGCGCAACACTCATTTAGGTGGTATTCTCAATCAATGTATACATCATGGGTTTGGATTGCATATTTTTAAAGAAGAATTGACAGGGCCGGAATATGCCCAACGACTTATAGACCGCGCAACAGAGCTATGTGTACAATTTGAATTAAATACAATGGTGACAGATTTAAGCAGCGATAGATTAGTGACTTGTATATCTCCAAAAGGAGCTAAGCAAATTCAAGCAAAGGCAGTCATTTTAAGCATGGGCTGTCGAGAACGAACCAGGGGAGCTTTAGGTATTCCGGGGGATAGATGCCGCGGAGTGTATTCTGCCGGTACTGCTCAAGCTTTGGTTAACATGAAAGGGATTATGCCGGGTAAACGGGTAGTAATCCTTGGCTCCGGAGATATTGGGCTAATTATGGCTCGCCGCATGACATTGGAAGGGGCAAAAGTATTAGGTGTCTATGAACTGATGCCATTTTCTGCGGGGCTTAAACGAAATATAGCTCAGTGCCTGGATGACTATGACATTCCTTTAAAGCTGTCTCACACTATTACAAAAATTGTTGGACAAAAGAAACTTGAAGGCGTATATGTAGCACCTGTAGATAAAAATCGTAATCCGATATTTGAAGAGGAACAGTATATTCCTTGTGATACCCTATTGTTATCGGTAGGGCTTTTGCCGGAAAATGAGCTTTCAAAAAAAGCGGGAGTGCATCTTTCATCTATCACCGGTGGAGCTGTTGTAAAAAGTGATTTGTCTACCAATATACCGGGAATATTCTCTTGCGGTAATGTACTGCATGTTCACGATTTAGCAGATGATGTGACTTTAGAATCCTATCGAGCCGGTTCTGCCGCTGCAAATTTTATTAAGCAAGGTAATCCCGGCCATTCAGCAATAAAATTTATAGAGGTACAACCCGGTTATGGCGTGAGGTATGTTACTCCCAATTTTGTGCAAGAAAATGAGCAAGTGGAGTTATTATTCCGTAGTGATGGAATTTATCGTAAGCCAAAGATAAGTATATACGATGGTGATCGGTCGGTTAAAACTATCAAGAAGTTGATAGTTACACCCGGAGAAATGGAAAAAATTAAGATATCAACCGAAGGCATGAAAAGTTGTACAGTGCTTATTGAAAATAGTGAATAGCTAAATACTTTGAAGAGACAGTTATGTACATGCCCCGCTACATTAGTGAGGCATGTACATTTTTATTTTCGCGAAGCAGTGAGCCGTTGGGCAAGCTTGCTTGCACATTCGACGAACGCCGCGAGTGAACAGATTTAACACCTCGCGGCTTGCCGCACAGTGTTAAACCTGTTCACTACGTGCAATTGCGGCAACCTCTGGGCATTCCCGATTCTACTCTGAGTCCTGACTGTATATTTGTTGATCGTGATAATGAAGTACAGTTTTCCGTTGAATGGTATACGCTTCCATTACGCACCCAAAACACGATATCTGTTTGTTGTTGCGGATCAATGGTTGCGGGGGTCGTAACAGAAAGTGTTGGAGTTGTCACAGGCATCAATTGGATTGGAAGTCCATCACCTATAAGTTGTAAAAGCATTTCCAAATCAACAGGGTACTCATTTGCATACGCTGACACTAGATTGTCGAATGTCAATAACATAGAGATATCATTTACTGAAATTTCTAATTCCCATGCTTCCCCATTCCAACTAATAGAACCTGAAAAAGCCTCTGTAGTAGCTTCGTCATACGATGTTGCTGTGCCGGTATTTGCAAAGACGGTAATTGTACCAATAGCTAAAACTAAGGCAAGTGTGAATACGCTGAAAAATTTTTTCATATTTGTTTATCCTCTCATAATTTGAGTTGTTTTTTACTCCTCAAAAGTTGTTTTTTCTCCGCAATGTTCGCAAAATTTTACAGGTCGTTGAAAAGCAGATGAACATTTTGTGCAAGTAACAGGCCCTTTACCGCATTCTGCGCAAAAATTTCCGGCATTATTATTTCCACAGACACAAATCCATGTATCTGTAGATTTAGAATTTGAACTAGCCCTATTATTGGGAGTGTTCCTGTTTACTGTTCGGTTTATACTTCTAATTGTATTATTAACACTTCTGCTTGTTCTTTCAATTTTATTGACTTTTCTATTTATATCTCTAAACAAATTCATAATTAGCCCTCCAAAGAATGATTTTAATAACCGGAAGCTGTATTCATAGGCATATCTGATAGCCTCATTACATTGTCTTTAAATGTATCATAAAAATTCACTTTCATCAATATAAAGATTTTGATTTTATAGTTCTTTATGTGTGATCGTTTTTGCGAATCAGTGAGTTGTTTATTAAGTTTACTACAGAGTGGTTCACTGTTTACGCTTTTCGCGCAAAATCAAAATCTTTCCGATTATTAGCTGCACTGCCTGAATAAAAAGCATCCATGTAATGATTGAAGCATAAGGATTGTCTCTTGCACTTAATAACCGGACAGCATAAACAAGGAAAATAGCTGTTGAAATAGCTTTCATAACAAGATTACTTTTTTTTGAATGTGCAAAATTTCGTTTGCTGACCGGAGCTAAAGCAATGTTAAGTAGTATTGATAACAAGAGCAAAGCTTCCATCATGCCATGCATAACACTGACATCCGGCAATACAAGAATCACTGCCGCAAAAATAGCAAACGAAAGAATAACACAATATCTATATTTTTTAAAATGAAAACCGCCGGAGAATAAACGGACACTCATTAATACACCAATTACAATAAGAAATTCTGTCATCCTACCTATGTACGCAAAAAATATAGCAAAAAGAACAAATTCCATTGTGTTTAAAAAGATTACTTCAAGCATGTACCGTAGCTTAGCAGCATCATATTTGCTAAGTTCCATGTTTGCTTCTGCATATCTAACTAATTTACCAACTACAAGTTCCATCCCCGCATTCCTTCCCAGAATTTTACAACAATATTAGATCTCTTGCATAGCATAACCGGGCAATTCTTGTTTCATGCTACAATAGTTAATCTTATATGTCAAGATTATGTTAGAACTACAAGATTTGTGTTGATCTGTTTGCTTTACTTTTATGTAAAATTTATGATATAGTTTCCGGGTAATGTATTGTGGGAAAGTGTACCCTCATTGTTGCATAAAGTATAGATATAGCAATATGAACTCTTAGTAACCGGTAATCGGTACGCTGTAAACAGGAAGGAGAATTTGAACATGAGAGTGTATAATTTTTCGCCGGGGCCGGCCACATTACCTGTGGAAGTCTTGGAACAAGCAGCTAAAGAAATGGTGGAATACAAAGATTGTGGCATGTCTGTAATGGAAATGAGCCACCGTTCCAAAATGTACGAAGAAATACATGAAGAAGCCGAAATTCTGTTAAAAGAACTGATGGAGATTCCCTCTAACTACAAGGTGCTATTTTTACAAGGCGGAGCATCCCAACAATTTGCTATGATCCCTATGAATTTATACAAAAATGGCAAAGCAGACTATGTACTTACCGGTGAATGGGCTAATAAAGCTTGCAAAGAAGCTGCTAAGATACTTAAAACTACAGTTATTGCTACTTCTGAGGATAAAAATTTTTCTTATATCCCTGATATTAAGGAATTTTCTCCTGATGCAGACTATATTCATATCACCACTAATAATACAATTTGCGGTACTCGATTTTTAAAAATACCTGATACCGGAAACATCCCTTTAGTAGCTGATATGTCCTCGGGTATATTGTCTGAAGTATTTGATGTTTCCAAGTTTGGCTTAATATATGCCGGAGCACAAAAAAATATAGGCCCGGCAGGACTCACTATTGTAATTATTAGAGAAGATTTACCGGAAAATGAGTATGCTTCTAAATTGCCCTCCATCTTCCAATATAAGGTTCATGCCAAAGCAAATTCCCTTTTTAATACTGCCCCAACGTACAGTATTTATATGGCAAAACTCTGCTTGGAATGGCTAAAAAATCAAGGCGGAGTAGCGGGCATTCAAAAAGTGAACGAGGCAAAAGCTAAGTTAATGTACGACTTTTTAGATAATTCCCCTTTATTTAGTGGCATCGCTGATAAAAAATATCGCTCGCTAATGAATATCCCTTTTACTACCGGGGACGATGCTAAAGACAAGGATTTTATAAAAAAAGCTGCTGAAGTTGGACTTGTAAATTTAAGCGGCCATAGATTAGTTGGCGGACTTAGAGCCAGCATATACAATGCTATGCCGATGGCAGGTGTTGAGAAACTTGTTAATTTTATGAAAGACTTTGAAACCGGTGAGGGGCAAGGCTAATGTATAAAATTCTAACATTAAACAAAATCGCAAATTGTGGACTTGATGAACTTCCCGATACTCAATTTTCTATATCTGATGATGAAAAAAATCCAAATGGCATTCTTGTGCGTAGTGCTGTTTTAGCACAAGAAAATTTAAACGACGGGCTTCAAGCCATAGCACGTGCAGGAGCCGGAGTTAATAATATTCCTGTGGAAAGCTGTGCTGAAAAAGGAATCGTTGTATTTAATACTCCCGGAGCTAATGCCAACGCCGTTAAAGAACTTGTAATGGCAGGATTGTTTCTTTCCAGCCGTGATGTTATTGGCGGGATCAACTGGACACAAGGGCTTCTTAACCGGACAGGGGTAGCAAAGTTAGTGGAAAAGGGCAAATCTCAATTTGCAGGGCCGGAAGTAGCCGGCAAAAACCTGGGAATTATCGGCCTGGGAGCCATTGGCGTACTTGTAGCCAATGCTTGCCGTCATTTAGGTATGAGCGTTTTTGGGTATGATCCTTATATCTCGGTAGATGCAGCTTGGGGCTTATCTCGGGGTGTTCGTAAGGCTTCAGACTTGGACAGTATGCTTGCAGGATGTGATTATATTTCTATACATGTACCTAGTAACACGGAAACTAAGGGCATGTTTAACAGTGACCTCTTTGCAAAATGCAAAAAAGGGGTACGAGTGCTTAACTTTTCACGGGCAGAGCTGGTGGATAACACTGCTATTAATGAGGCAATTAATAATGGTATTGTATCTTGTTATGTAACAGATTTCCCCACAGAAGAATTGCTGGGCAACGATAAAATTATTACAATTCCGCACCTTGGAGCCTCCACCCCGGAATCTGAGGATAACTGCGCTACAATGGCGGCGTCTCAGCTTCGCGAATACCTTTTATATGGCAATATCAAAAATTCCGTTAACTTTCCTGACTGTGAAATTCCATTCGTAAATAAAAAGCGAGTGTGCGTAATTCACAGAAATGTAGCCAGGGTAGTAGGGCCTATTACTACTTTGTTTGCAGATAGATCCATTAATATTGATAACATGCTTAACAAAAGTAAAAATGAGTATGCCTACACAATGTTAGATGTAGATGCTGCCAATGTAGAAGGCATAGAAGAAGAAATCCTTAAAATAGATAATATACTAAAAGTACGGGTGATATAATGAGCGTTACCATTAAACCTTTTTGTGCTTTGCGACCTAAGCCGGAAATGGCCAAGGATGTAGCGGCATTGCCTTACGATGTAATGAACACAGAAGAAGCTAAAACAGAGGCAGCAAACAAACCTTACTCATTTTTGCATGTAGATAAAGCAGAAATTGATTGTCCGAAAGGCACAGATTTGTATAGCCCTGTTGTTTATACCAAAGCTAAAGAAAACCTGCAAAAGCTTGCTGACAATGTACTTATTAAAGATGAAAAGCCCATGCTTTATATTTATCAGTTAACAGCTAACGGATGTACTCAAACCGGGCTGGGTGCTTGCGTTAGCGTGGCAGAATATGAACAAGGGGTAATCAAACGTCACGAATTCACCAGGCCGGACAAAGAGCAAGACAGAATCAACCATATGTTAGCATGTAGCGCACATACAGGGCCAATCTTTATGGCATATAGGGATTCTGCTGATTCAACTTCGCCGCGAGCTTTAATGTCAGAATGGATTGCAACAAATAAGCCAACCTATGACTTTATTGCGGATGATGGGGTAAAACATGCTCTTTGGGTTATAGAAGATGATATGGTACAAGAAAAGCTGATAAAAGCTTTTGAAGATGTGCCTTGTATCTACATTGCTGACGGACACCATCGCAATGAAGCGGCACGCAAGGCCGCAAATGCAAATTCACCTGAAAGTCTGTTTTATTTAGCTGTAATCTTTCCTCATGATGAATTGGCTATTATGGATTATAATCGCGTGGTTAAGGATTTAAATGGGCTGGATAAATCTGAATTTTTATCTGCTGTTAAAAAAATTGCTATGGTACAAAAAAGCCCCGCTCCTGTAAAGCCAACTTGCAAAAACGAAGTTGGAATGTACATGTCGGGACAATGGTATCAGCTTGCAATTGATAAAGGCGAAACCACGGATATTACAGGTCAGTTGGATGTATCTATTCTACAAAATAAAATTCTTTCGCCAATCCTTGGAATACAAGATCCTAAAGCGGATGCCCGTATAGATTTTGTAGGCGGCATTCGTGGAACTGAGGAATTGGAACGCCGCGTAAATAGTGGTGAAATGGCTGTAGCTTTTGCCTTGTATCCTACTTCTATGGAAGAACTTATGGCTGTAGCAGATGCAGACCAAATTATGCCGCCAAAATCTACATGGTTTGAACCTAAGCTAAGAAGCGGATTGTTGGTACATGTTTTTTAACGTGAGTTTGACGAAGGCACACCTCTTTAGAGGCTGAGCAACCAAAAATCCCCCAAAGTGCTTTACTTTGAGGGATTTTTACAATTATAGTTTGAAATATGCCACCAACTGCTTTAGAAATTCGGCTTGTGAGTTTAGCTCTTGCGATGCCGCTGCCGTTTCTTCGGAAGCAGACGAATTACTTTGCGCTATCTTGAATATTTGTGCAAGTCCCTCACTTATTTGTGCAATTGCTTCCGCCTGCTCTTTTGAAGATATGGAAATGCTGCCTATGAGTGCCGATACTTCGCCAGCGTTTTTTACAATCATGTCTAATGATTGCGATGTCGCTTCTGCAACCTTTCCCCCACCTTCTACACGGCTATTTGAAGTTTCTATAAGCCCTGTAGTCTCGGTTGCGGATTTTTGACTGCGTCCGGCAAGATTGCGCACTTCTTCTGCAACCACACTAAAGCCTTTGCCATGTTCACCCGCTCTTGCGGCTTCTACTGCGGCATTAAGGGCAAGCAGATTTGTTTGAAACGCAATACCTTGAATGTCTTTGATAATCTTAGAGATTTCGCCTGACGATTCCTTGATTTGTGACATTGCTGTCAACATATCCTTCATAGAAGCGTTTCCTTCTTGGGCATTAACTGTAGATTTATTTGAAATTTCGCTTGCTTCCATTGCATTATCGGCATTTTTGCGTGTTTGATGGTTGATTACATCAATAGTAACATTAAGCTCTTCTACAGAGCTTGCTTGTTCTTGCGCACCGTTTGCCAATTCTGATGCACTTGCAGAAATTTGTTTAGCTCCCGATAATACCTGTTCGGATGCGGTTGCAATATCAGACATTGTTTTGTGAAGCGTTACGGAAATGTTGTTAAGTGACTCCTTAATAGGGGCAAAGTCGCCCACAAACTGACGTGTGATTTCGGTTGTTAAATCACCCCGTGCAATTGCTGCTGAGTCCTTTGTTATTTCGTCAATATAAGCATGTATTTCTGTAAGCATATTATCTACTGCGGAAACAATGTTATTAAACACTCCTTCGTAAGCAGTAGCATTAGGATTAAAGCCCTCTTCCGTGATAATTCTGTCAAGCTTATCAAGGTTAAAGTTTCCTTTTTGCATCTCGTTTATACAAATTTCTATAACAGCGATAGGAGTAGCAACGGATTTGGCTATATCATTAAGCCCATCCATGATTTTTCTCCAATCGCCATTATATTTACTTGAATCAATTTTGAAATTTAAATCCCCCTTATTTGCTATTGCATTAATCATGGCATTTACCTCGGTGCTAATACCCTTCAAGTTAGCAATAACGGCACGCATGGCCTGTGCTTGTATTATTAATCCGCCCGGCATTTCGTTTATTTCTATATCAAAATCGCCCTCGCCAATGCTACTAAGCACTCTGCACACATCTCTAATATTTGCTATTTCATCGTCCATTATATAATTAATGCTTTCTACCATTTCTTTAAAAGAATTATGGTACTTGTTTGCGTCAACTCTATAATCCATATTACCAAGGGTATTATACTCATGTTTTATACTCGACAAGTCCTGCACTATGGATTTTATGACATTCATAAGCTCGCTAATGCGACGAGTAAGCATACCTGTTTCATCATTATTTCTTGTTTTGATATTTATGTTAAGATTGCCGTCCGCTACACTGGAAAGAGCAGACACAACTTCGTCTATGGGTCTGGTAATGTTGCGTGTTATTACTAATGAAATAGCTATACCCACAACCATAGTTATTGCTGCCAGTATTGCAACTACCAAAGTAGTGTTTATGGCGAAATTTGACATTTCATTACCAATGGCATCCATACGGGTTTGTGTAAGTTCAAACATTACCATAAATTGCATACGTATAGCATCGGCTATAATATTATTTGCCGGAAGCAAAGCCAAAACTTGTTCATAATTATCGGCTCTTGCTGCTACAAAAGTAGGATTTGTAACATGCCTCAAGTAATCAGTAATCAAACTATTCAAAAATTCCGCTTCAGCCAGTAGTACATTGCGTTCCGTTGGGTCTATTTCAATATCACGCCAAAGGCTTTGTTTATATTCGTCTAATGTGTTTTGTAAATTATTGTGCATAATGTTAAATTCATTTTGCAATATGTCAACAGCAGCAACATTGCCGGTCACAAAAGAAGCCTGTAAAACAATCCGCCGTAAATCTAACAATTCTACCTCTAAATCACGCATAGTTGAATATCTGTTGTTTGGATATTCCAGCACATAAGTATAACTATTATTTACTTGCAAAATACTAACAATGCCCATAATCGCCCCCTTCCTAATATTCAATGTAGTCTGACATTTGGTACATAGAATCCCAAATATCTTGAAGGAAACCATCTACAGCAAAAGTTGGAAGGAAAAACGGTCTTGCGTCAAAAGCATCTCGGATTGTAGCGATATATTCATTGTTAAACTGTATATCTGCTACTACATCCGAAAGTCTGTGTAAAATCGCATCATCTGTTCCCGGCGGAAATGCAAAAAAATATGCACGACCCATAGCTGCACCGGCTAACCCCATATCTTCAACAGTGGCAACATAGCGGAAGTTAGGGTTGCGCCGCTCGGCACTTACAAGAAGAGGTACTAAATCTCCACTTTCAATAAATGGACGAAACACTGCATAAACACCTATAGCAAGTTCAATTTCATCATTGATTATAGCTTCTGCCATAAGGCCGGCACCTGCCATGCTTACAGGGGTTAAACTAAAACCTCCGGCAAGTTCCATTTTCCGCAGTACAAAAAACGAAAAACCCGGCATAGTTGTAGCTACTCTGTAGCCGCCTGGATTAGCCCTTGCTCTTGCAAGAAAATCAGCAGCATCTGTAAAGCCAAATTGGGTTCCTGCTACTAAAACAGTTGCGTTATCGAAATTGGAAATGTTCGATATAGCGAAATCTCTCCAATTTAGGCTTGTGTTGCCTGATATTACATTAGTAAACATGTTGCCGGTATGGTAAAACAGCATGGTGTATCCATCGGGGGTACTACTGTTTACATAACTTGCGCCGTATGTACCTGCGTCACCGGGTATATTAACCACCTCAAAGGGCACACCAAAATATTCCGACAAAAATGGTGCGTAGGCACGGGCATAAAAATCTGTATCACCTCCCGGCGCAAACGGAACAACAATAGTCACCGGGCGCGTAGGCCAATTAGTGTCGGAGACTCTATTATTAATTGCTGTAAATCCACCATCAGTAGGTTCTTGTGTGTTTTGTCTGCCACAGCCAACGAAAACCCCAAAAAATACAATAACTAATAATAAAACCATTTTTTTGTTCTTAGTACGGTTTTTAGATTGCTCCATAAAATTTTTCCTCCCGGAATATGGTTTCAGCCTATATTTTTTGAAACGCTATGCGCTCGTTGCCATTTTCTATCCATATAATTCCGCAACGCACAAAGTTTAGTTTATCCATTAATTTTAGCATGGGGACATTATCCGGATGTGTGTCTATGCGAATGTTATTGATTTGCTGAAAGCACCAATTTAAACAAAATTCGCCTACACCTTTAACTTCCGGTTTATCAGTTGTACGGGCTATACGATGTACTACCCCATAAGGCGTATTGGAATCTATCCATGCGCCTTCTATTTTTTCGTAAGTAGGATCCGGCTCAACATTAAAAAAGAACACAGCCAAGATTTTTTCGTTTTCTTCTTGGCTGTTATCTTTTAGTGTACATACATAACTTTTGCCGGCGTGTATATCTGCCTCTATTAGCGTTTGAGGAGGATGGACAGTTCCCCATTGCTCCGGGTTATCATTTTCAATCATGAATGTTCTCGCTTGGGCGTAGATGTCCATTACAATGGGCAAGTCCGGCATGGTCGTTTTCCTTATGGTTATTGTATTCATTGTTTACTGTTATTCATCTCCTGCTTTTGAGTTTTTTTGTACTCATTTAGTTTGTTTATATTCTACTCAACTATCAAACTTTTAGCAAGGTTTGCTTATAAATATTAAATGTCTCATGAATGATGATTACCTTCGCCAAGTTTTGGCCTGTTTATGAAACGACCGTGGCTCATGTTTAAAGTACGCTTGACGGTATCCTTTGTTTTGTGTATCATAGGTTGTGTGCATTTAATGTACTTTTGCATTAACGTTACCGCTGGAGGGAGGGTAGTTCATGTCAGAG
>WQVX01000019.1 GCA_009785615.1 Defluviitaleaceae bacterium
GCACAAGCAAACCAAGCACCACAAAGCGTACTTCAATTGCTTGGATAATTTTATTGATTGCACTCTTGATATCTTTGATATCAATTTACCCCTCTCGTTTTGGAGAGGGGTTTTTTTGTTGCTCAAACGATTTTGGAATACTATTTTTTCAGAACTTAAAGCCTTGCGTAGCTTTATTGCATAACCGCTATCCCAATCATAAGCGATGAGTAATTACCGCTTCGGGGTACGGCAGAAAAACTCCATTCGCCGGGGGTAATGTTAGTTACCCGTACTCTATATCCATCAGAAACCTCTAAGGTGATAGATGGTTGCATTGCGTTTAAGTCAGTAATATTGCCGGTTACTGTGCCATAGTTATCTATAATGAAGATATTACCATATGGATCAGTAAGGGTTACATAATAAAATTCGCTTCCTGCACCAAACATTAACATAAAGCCATTGCCTTCAAATGTATAGTTAAATGTTTCCGGCGTATGATCAGCAGGGGCTTCTTCATCAAACTGAGGCATGGCAGGAGATGCAGGGGAAGGAGAAGCAGTTCCCCATGGCATAGCACCCGGAACAGGAGCAGCAGGCGCACCCGGGGCAGCAAATGCAACATCCGGTGAAAAAGATTCTAATTGGATTCGTCTTGTTCCTGCCATATCAAATACAGCACCTCTATAAATAAAGCCTTCTCTCTCTGCTAAATACTGTAAATTTCTATCTACTTCAATATTCTTAATTCTAAAAATAAGATACTCTATAAAGTTAATCATGTGAGAAGTTGCTTGGACACTGTTGTGAAAAGATGTATAAAAAACTGTGCCTTCGCCATAATCAAAAGATATTGCAAGCGGCGTTAATCCATAGGTATACAAATCACCTTTAATATATACTGTGGCATTATCATCAAAATCTGTTATTGAATACCACCCACTTAAATCAAAGATTACATCTAAATCTTCAATTCTCATATGAGAAGCCAGAGTTGAATGTACAATATTTGCTTCAACTATTTGAGATGGATTAGATGAAAATTCCGCAATTCCGGGAAATGCCGATTGAAGTACTCTTCCTGCAAGGTCAGATGCATATACAATACCACCTTGGTAAACAAATTCATTTAATACATGATAATCAAAATGACTATGACTACCACAATTAATAAAAATTGCATAAAATTCTTTAAGCCTTTCAATATTTGCGGCATCTGCATGTGATAATACATAAATATCAATACCTGCACTAAAATGTCTTAATATTTGCCCAACATTATCAAAATGAGCAGCAGAAACACCTATTTTTATTGCTTGCGGGTCATTATCATTTGCTACATCATCATTATCATTGTAATCATTATTGTTATGATCATTTGCTATATCATCATTATCATTGTAATCATTATTGTTATAATCATTTACACCATCATTATCGTTGTAATCATTTACATCATTATCGTTGTAATCATTTGCGCTACTTGTTGAAATGTCATCATCATTTACTGTAACATCGTTGTAAGTGTAGTTTGCAAAAGCAGTCATAACTAAAAGAGATAGTAATGCTATTATCGCTACTACTTTTAAAAATTTTTTAGACATAATTATTGCCTCACTTTTCTTTTAATAGTTCACCGGGGTTTTACACCTGCATTCTCAAACGTTTAAGAGTAAGCGTTACTGAGCCATCTGAATGATTTTCGATATTCATTTGATCATCATCCATGGCAATTTCTGCCGGAAATTTAACTTCTATACCATTTTCTGCTTTAAGACGGTGAGTACCAAACTGCTGTTTAACAAATTTAGCACCCAAGGGCATATCTTCTACAATACCGGCATCGCGTATGGTATGTACAAAATCCCGTTTTACATTTTCATCTTCAAATACTCTTGCTGCTACATTATCCATTGATACAATTCCGTCAGCCTCTTCAGCTTCTTCAGTGATAGCGGTTTTAAATAAAGCGCGAGTTTTTATATCGCTATCAAAAAACTCTTGTACAAATTCATCCGTTACTTCGCTGATAATTTGAGCTGTCTCTTTGCGAGAAAGTGATGATTCACATTCCAAATAAAATTCTGAAAAATAGTTAACTGCTTCACCTCCTATGTTATGAGCCTTTTCTATTAACGTAATCAACATGGGGCTAAAAGGTATTAGACAGGCTTCTTCTACTTTACCACTGTTAAAGGGCAATACTGTATGGCATTTAATCAAATTGTTACCTAACTTTCCTGTCTCATGCGTAAAACATTCATTGTAATTTAATTTAAATATAGCTACATATTGATCATGTTTTTCGTAAAACCTAACTACAAGCAAATCTGCTTGGGGGATATCTCCGTGGCTGTTTAAAATAGCCTCAAGGCGAGATGCACAAGTATAAGCAAAGTCTTTAAAATTTGTCTCTTGGTTTATATATGATTGGATTGCTTGATATATTGCAGAGTCTGCCTTAAAAGTAGCCTCTCTGGCGGCAGGATTTCTCATTAATTTTTTAACATGCTTGCTTATAAAGGCTTCACAAACTTCGCTGTCAATATCAAGTTCACTTTCTGAATATACTGAGGGACTACCATCATTTTTGATAATATGCAAAATTGCATTTTTAATTTCCATTTTACACCTCTTATAGTATAATAATCGCATTATGCGTATATTAATTACCGGAACAAATGGCTATATTGCCAAAAATTTTGCTGCATACACAGAAAATACCCGCCTGATTAGTTTGCGAGATGATGAATGGCGCAACACATCTTTTGCGGGTTACGACGCTATTCTTCATGCTGCGGGGCTTGTCCATAAAAAAGAAAATCGTCGCAATCAATATGATTACTATGCTATTAACCGAGACTTAACTTTTGAATTAGCTAAAAAAGCTAAGGCGGACAAAGTCGGACAATTTGTTTTTTTATCCACCATGAATGTATATAACTTGACTGATATTACGGATAATACAATTACAGCAGATACTCCAACAAACCCTACAACTAACTATGGTCGGTCTAAGCTGGCGGCAGAATCGCTAATTACAACATTATCTGACGATGCATTTCGTGTAGCAATTTTGCGCCCTCCCATAGTGTATGGTTATAACTGCCCGGGGAACTTTCAAAGATTATACAATCTTATCAAAAAAGCACCGATTTTTCCGGATTATAAAAATTCCAGGAGTATGGTTTATATACAAAATCTATGTTTCTTTATTCATTCTATCATAAAAGAGAAAAAGGAAGGTATATTTTTTCCAAGAGATCCTACTCCTGTTGCTACCGGGGAAATGGCTGAGGCTATAGCTAAAGCCCAAGGCAAGAAATTATACTTAACTCGGGCTTTCAACTTGCCTATAGATATACTAATGCCTTATATGTCTGTAATCTATAAAATGTTTGGCGATTTAGTATATGATTCATCATTACCGGATGGAGGAGATAATGATTTAGCTAATCCGGTAGATTTTAAAACTGCTTTGATGGCGAATAACTATTTAGAGTAGCAGGCTTGTCCAAAAGTCTGCTATTTACTTACTAAAATTATCCACAGCCGTACGCTCTACAGCTAAACAAGCTTTGTACCGCTTCATAAATGCAGCAAATCCCTTCACATCTTCCGAACGTGGTTTTATGCCGGTGCTGGGAAAGTTAGCAAATACTTGGTCATTTAAAAAGGCATCAAGTGTAACTTTATTATTATCCAAATAAGAAGCCAGCAAAGCTATACCCCAAGCACCACCTTCTCCTGCATTGTCCATTACAGCAACGGGAACATTAAGTGCGCCTGCCATAAGCCTTTGCCCCACACCTTCAGTTTTAAAGAATCCACCATGCCCCATTAATTGTGTGAGTGTTACTCCTTCTTTTGCTAAAATATCCATGCCTAATTTAAGGGTTGCCATTACAGACATCAGCATGGTTCTCATAAAGTTAGCCATTGTAAAGGAGCTGTTTGGTAGTCTCATAAATAGTGGGCGGCCTTCATCAAATCCTGTATTGTGCTCTCCCGAAAGATAGTTGCAGGCCATAAGTCCACCACCATCAGGGGAACCTTCTAAAGCGGCTTTGTACAATGTTTCATATAAATTGCCCGGCTCTATTTTTTGACCGGTATGTGCTGACAAAATTTCACTAAACATTTGAACCCAGCCATCCAAATCTGATGTACCATTGTTGCAATGAACCATCGCTACCGGCTTGCCATCAGGGGTCGTAACTATATCAAGCTCAGGATATACTTTTGAGAGTGCTTTTTCCAATACTACCATAGCAAAGATAGATGTTCCCGATGATACATTGCCGGTTCGTGCTGCTACGCTGTGAGTGGCCACCATACCTGTCCCGGCATCACCTTCCGGCGGACAAAACGGAATCCCCGGTTTAAGTACACCACTCGGGTCAAGTAACTTTGCCCCTTCTTCTGTAAGCTGTCCGGCATTTTCTCCGGCTACAAGAACCTTTGGCATAATATCCATGAGTTTCCAGTCAAAAGCTTTTTCAAGGACAAGGGAATCGAATATTCCAACCATGCTGGCATTGTAGCTCCCTTTTTCGCTGTCTATGGGGAACATCCCGGAGGCATCACCTATCCCCAAAACTTTTTTGCCGGTAAGTTTGTAGTGAACATATCCCGACAAAGTAGTTATAAAATCGACATTTTTTGCATGATTTTCTCCATTTAAAATAGCCTGATATAAATGTGCAACACTCCAGCGCAAAGGAATATTGTGCCCAAAACTCTCTCTTAAAATGGTTGCTGCCTCGCCGGTACTTGTATTGCGCCATGTACGAAACTCTGTAAGCACATTGTCTTTATTATCCATAGGGATATAACCATGCATCATAGCTGATAATCCTATGCCTGAAATTGCTGTAAGAGGCTCGCCATATTTTTTTTGGAAAGAAGCTGCCAAATCTGCATAAGCGGCCTGGAGTCCTGACCATATTTCGGATAAATGGTATGTCCATACTCCATTTTCCAGCCTATTTTCCCAATTGTGATTTCCTACTGCCACCGGCTTAAAGCTCTCGTCTATTAACACGGATTTTATCCGTGTAGAACCTAATTCGATACCTAAAAAGAGACTTTTCTTCATACATATCCCTCACTTTTTTTTAGTATCATACTATTTTTTACCATTTTTAGCAATCATTTATATGTTTATCATTATTGTATCACCTCTATAATATCTACTGCTTTAGGCGGACATCCCGCAACATAGGTATCATAACCACAAGTACAATTGCCTATCCCAATTACATCAATTGATTTTGAAGTTTTACCCTTAAATCCTTGGCCAATACAAATTTTTTTGTTAATAGTATCGGCTGTACCACCAACCTGATGCAAAGCAAACATCAAAGAAGCATAACATACGGAACACGCAGCATTTTCTTTTATATTCTTATTATGATATTGCTTAGATAAGCGGTTAGCTTTTTGCTGATGTATAGGTTTTTGATTAGAATTTAACTCAATAACTGTAGTTTCCGGCGAATAAAATTCTCCTATATCACTATTACGAGCATAAGCTAAATAGCCGATACTTTCAGGCTTGTAGCCAATTAATTCTGCACAATAAGAATCCAACAACACCGGGTTACGCCCGGCTATAATACGATTAGCTTCTATGGGACTACCTCCTTCTTCAAAGGTTAAGTCTCCACAAATTCCATCTATCACATTGTAATGTATTGGCAGTAATGAAGCTAACGCTGCAATAGGCTTGTGTAGCCCCAGGGTATGAAATCGCCTCATTTCTTTTTCCGGTATGCAACCTTTGAGATTTTTCATACAACAAGTTAAACGTGTTTGGCAATGGGCTTTTAAAACAGGAACATTTATTAGAAATTCAGCATTTAAAGCTTCTTCAGCTATCTGGATTTCCAGGCCATTATATAAAGGATCATCCGGCCTAAGAGTCTTGAAATTAGAATTTTTTAGATCAATCAAAGTAACTCCATATTTTTTTTCCAAATATTCATAGCCACATACTTTATATGCTTTTTGAGTGCTATAACCCACTGCTGAGCTTTCCATTATCTGTATTTTTTGGATGCCAAAATCGTTTAAAAATTGAATTATTCCCTCCAGCACCTCGGGATGTGTAGTTGCACCATTGTTAGGAGGGCTGGGTATTACTAAATTTGGTTTAATGGATACAACCATCCCTTTGCTTAGATAAGAATTGATATCTGATTTTGCCAAAGTATCATAGGTGGTTTTTACCCAATTTTTCCCGTAATTTATTGTTATCATTAATAAGACCCTCCTCCATTTTGTTACCGGTTGAATCAACAAAAAAACCCTGCGGACATAGTCAATGACTACTTAACCGCAGGTTATATAACTATTATCTTTCGTAATCTTTTTTTGTCTTATAAATATGCATACCCGAACTTCGTTTGCTGGAACTGGCAGAGGGTCCTGGCCCAAGTGATGGAGAATCATATGAAAGCTCTTTTGCAAATTTTCTGTTACAAGTATCGCAAAAATTACCAGTTTCAATAGCTGTACCACATCTAGCACACCTAAGTTCGCCTTCCAAACCTTTTGTTATCTGGAGGCGTCCTTCACGTAGATATTCCAAAATGCGTTTGGGGGATACGCCCGTAGCATCAGATGCTTCTGTTATACTGGATAGTGGATATTCTTCAAGATAATCACGTAGCTTTTGAAACTGTTCTTCATCTGCTCTTTCACATTTTGGACATACCGGACTAACGATCTTTGTAAATAAGCGGCCACACTTAGGACAATTCATTACTTTCACTTACTGTCCACCCCCTTCTTTCTATACTTATTTTGGAAAACCAATAGCATCTTTAACTGCTGCAAGCGTACCTTGAGCCATTATGTTGGCTCGTTCTGCATTATTTTTGATAATCCCATCTATATAAGCAGGATCTGCTTGTAGCTCCTTAAAACGTTTCCGGAAAGGTTCAAGCATTGATACAACAGCTTCGCCGGTTTTTGTTTTAATGTAACCATAACCGGGGCTGTCAGCAAATTCCTTTGTACATTCTTCAATTGTATGGTTAGTTGCACAAGCGTAAATGGTTATTAGATTACTTAGCCCGGGCTGCTCTTCCGGATCATATCGAACCTGATTTAAAGAATCTGTCATAGCTCGTTTAAATTTCTTCATTATTGTATCCGGGTCATCTAACAGAAAAATTACATTATTTTCGTTAACCGTCTCAGATTTAGACATTTTTCTGGTAGGGTCATGCAAACTCATGATTTTTGCGCCTACAGGAGCAATATATGGTTCCGGTATTGTAAAAATTTCACCATAGATATTATTAAATCGCATTGCTATGTCGCGGCATAGCTCAAGATGTTGTTTTTGATCTTGTCCTACAGGTACTAAATTAGTTTGAAACAATAAGATATCTGCTGCCTGCAACACAGGGTAAGTATATAACCCTGCATTAATGTTATCTTCATGTTTTTGAGATTTATCCTTAAACTGAGTCATTCGGTTAAGCTCACCCATATGAGTGTAGCAGTTTAATATCCACGAAAGTTCGGAATGAGCCGGGACGTGAGACTGGTAATAGAGAACATTTTCTTTCGGATCAATTCCCAAAGCAATAAACAAGGTAAGAAGATCACGTGCCTTTGTACGAAAAAAGTCAGGATCCTGTCTCACGGTTATAGAGTGCAAATCAACCACACAAAATAGGCAGTTATAATCCTTTTGCAGGTTAACCCAATTTTTAATAGCACCAATGTAGTTAGCTAGTGAAGGCACGCCTGTAGCCTGCATTCCACTGTAAAGAATTTTTTTTTCCAAAACAAAATACCTCCAAACCGTGCAGATGAAGTTTTCCTATGAATAAGATACCACATTTATGTACTGCCCGCAAGTAATAGTAAACCAATTGACGTTTGCAAGCGTACATTAATATAACATAAGTTAAACGAAAGCAAACCAACTGCTAATATATATCTTTATTATACGTTGGAATAGATTGACAATAATACTGCTTTGGATTTATCATAGTAGATAGTGCTGATAATTTAATTTTTAGTTGTCAATTTTTATGTTGAATTCGTACCAGTTCAATATAATTAAAACAGAAATTTCGACAAAATTAGATGTTAAATTTCAATTTTATATAAATTTATATTAAACCTGTTCTCTAACAGCTAGCGGACAGGTTTTGTTGAGGGGATGAAAGACATTAGCATCAAAAAGACAAAACGGCTTTATTTAAAGCTTATTGTAGGCATTGCATTAATAGCAGCCATGGGTCTGTCTCTGTATGTAATAGTAGTCAATACAGTTATACGTGAAATGGTGTATACCAATGCCATAGGAGTAATCCGTAATCAAAGTACTATTTATGCTCTTGAAGTTGAAGTTTGGCTTAGTGATAGGGGGAGCAACATAGAAATAAACCACGCTGAAGAGGATCTTCGTAGTGCTGTATCAGTTTTAATGCGGCAAATTCAAAACCGTTCTGATGGTTATGTATTTTTGATTGGCGAGAGTGGTGAGATTTTATTCCATCCAAATTCGGCATTTGCACCTGCCGGAGAAAGAATTCATAACATATCTGAAATACCGGCCTATACATTATTGAGAGGAAATAATATAGGCGGACAGACATTTGAATTTACAGATACTAACGGAACACCTTCGTACTTAATGCCCACTACTTTACAAATGATACCATGGACTTTTGTTTCTGTTGTTCCCATAAGTAATGTAAATGGCCCTGTCTTTACCACTTTGGCAACAGCTTTAGGATCTGCTTCATTTTTACTAAGTCTAGTAATTATATTTGTTATTGTGTATATGGCTATCACCATTAAAAAAGCTATTACAACCTCAGTAAATGACTTTAGAGCCTCTTCTTTGGCACTGTCGTCCGGAGGTGTTTCACGCAATATTAAAACAGATACTTCATTTGGTCTTAATGAAATGGACGAGGAATTTAACCGCAACCTGGATATTGTTGCTCACTTAATAAGAGATATCTCTGCAATGAACAACGAACATGCCAACGGCAATTATAAATCAAGGATAGATAGTGCGTTTTATGAGGGTGGCTTTCAAACCATAGCTTTGGGTGTAAATGCAATGGTAGAACAACATACAGAATCTAAAATTGAAATTTTAGATTGCATTTCTAACATAGTAAGCGGAGACTTTGCTGCTCACATACGAAATTTTCCGGGGGACGAGGCTTATATCAATAACTCCATAGAAGGCTTGCGAGAGAATATCTATAATATTGCTAATGCTGTCAGTAATGCAGCCAGAAATGCGCAAGATGGCAACATTGATTATTCTTTAGATCCTACCAGATATAAGGGAGAATGGGTTAGCCTTATTGAAGAATTGAATGGTATTCTTGTTGCTATGGGGAACCCGCTTAGAGAAACTACTCAAGTGCTGGATGCTATTAAGCAAGGAGATTTTAGCGCAAGTGTAGAAGGTCAATTTAAAGGTGCTTTTTTATCTATTAAAGAGGCAATAAACACAACAAGCAAAGAGATTTCATCCTATATTGATGAAATTAACGATGTGCTTTCTTATCTGGCAAAAGGAGATTTAAACCACACTATAAATCGTCCATATATAGGACAGTTTGCCTCTATCAAAGACTCAATTAATGCTATATCTGAAAAATTAAACGGAACTATCAAAGAAATTACAATTGCCACAAATCAAGTATCTATAGGTGCAGAGCAAATTTCTCAAAATGCTAATAGGCTGGCACAGGGTGCAGTAACGCAAGCTGCAACTGTAGAAGAATTAGTATCCGTTACTGCAAGCATAAATTCACAGTCACAAAAAAATGCGCAAAATGCACAAAATGGGGCTGTATTGATGGAAACTGCTAAAGAGGCAGCAGAAGCAGGTGATACCGAAATGGTAGCGTTATTGGAAGCTATGGATGCTATTTCCCTATCTTCCGGTAACATTACTACAATTATTAAGACCATCGAAAGCATAGCATTTCAAACAAATTTGCTGGCATTAAATGCTGCTGTAGAAGCCGCAAGAGCCGGAGAACATGGCAAAGGGTTTGCCGTTGTAGCCGAAGAAGTTAGAAACCTTGCTACCAGAAGCAGTGAAGCCGCAAGGCAAACCAGTGGGATGATAGAAGAATCACTTAATCATGTAAACGAAGGAACAAAAAAGGCCAACGACACTGCCGGCAGTCTTGAACGCATTGTATCTACCGTCAAAGAAGTTTCAGAAGTTATTAATCAAATTTATCAGTCATCATTAGAACAAACTGATGCTATTGGTAGTATAGACATAGGTTTATCTCATATCAGTGAGGTTGTACAAGAAAATTCAGCTACCAGTCAAGAAACTGCATCTGCCGCCCAGGAACAAAATACACTAACTGATGAGTTGCGGCAAAAAATGACTTATTTCCATACAAGTTAAAAATTTTTTATAAATTTGATAAAAAACTAACCAAGGTGATGTAATGATTTCAAAACATCACCTTGGTTATATTAGTACCATTTTTTTCATCCTTATGTTTTTTTATCCTATTATAACTTACCTTGCTTTCTTTTGCTGATTTTTTATGTCATCACCCGCTATTTCCAAGCAAGAAAAAGTCAGCATCTATGTTTCATTGCACGTAAGGCATTTCGCTTCCAAGTCGGCAATCCGTCTTTTCCTGCAAATGGAAATTGTGGATAGATAACTTTAAGGTAGGTGTTTTCGTCCATATCTAATATAGCTTCGGGCTGAAGAAGTGGCTCAAGCTGTGAAAGTAGTGGATACTCTTCTGTTTCAGTAAACTTGCCTTTGTTTAAAGGGCATATATCCTGACAAGCATCGCAGCCAAACAATCTTGTACCCATGGCTTTTTCATCAGCTTCATTTGGATCATCTTTGCTATATAGCAACCGTGGAATGCATCTGCCTCTATCCATTGATAAACTGCCGGATAATGCTTTGGTTGGACATATCTGTACGCATTTCAGGCAATTCTCACTACATCCGGGTACTAAAGTATTTTCTGATGCAGTATCGTAGTCCAATATTGTATCAACTACCCAGACATCAATCCCATTATATGAGCCATGGGCTTTCGTATAAAAAAAGTTGTTACATCCAAAGTGCCCTAAGCCGGCTTTAAATGCTGCTATTCTGTCAGGTATGGATGCCTTTACAATAAAGCATCTGTTGGCCGCCAAAAAAGTTTCAAATTCCATCTTTGAACGATGTTCATGAGAATAAAAAGGGTAGCGGCTAAACAAATAATACTTTCCAATACGACCATTTAATGATTCAGGAATTTTATATTGGGTATAACCACGGATACATACGATGATAGATTTTGCTTGTTTAGGTGGTTCGACCAATCCATATAAAGGTTCATAAAGGTCTTTGGATTTAGGAAAAGCTTTAACACGTTCGTCTAAAGCTTGACGATATTCTTCAAATGGTGCGGCCGGGATAATACCACAGCCACTATAGCCTAATTGCAAAGCTTTTTTTTTGATATCTTTTGATTGCACGTTGCATTCCCGCCTTCTATAAGTCTAATTTTAGTCATTGCAATGGATTTTAGACCTGTCCGGTCCTTTTTTGCACAAGCCATTTATATATTGTCTGTTTGCCAATATTCACGTATTTCCACGTCCCCACGGGCTTTCTTGCCCCGGGGCACAAAAGCCGTTTTCACTGACATCTCCATTATAAGTTTCCCCGGCGATTTTCATTGTAGTAGAATGTTTCAAGTGCAATTTATTCAATGTATAGGCTATATGGTCAATTAGCCCATCTTTGCGAAAACTCGCTTTTTTATGCTCCAAAATTTCATTGCAACTATACGTTAGCAATGTCTGTAGTGAGTGAATATCACATCGTTTGAGCGTATTGTATAAACGCACCGGCAAATCAAACTCTTCAACATCCAATTTAATGCCTTGGAGATTTGGAAAGGCATCGCCAAGTTTCATGTCATAGTTCAAATTCATTTTTAAGCCCTCCTGTTTGTATCCCTTCCGTCAATCATTTTGTGGATGAGGTGGTCATACGCTTCTCACATTAGCAGTTCCATATCCACGACAATTTCGCGTTGTAGGCAAATAACTTGTTCCTTTATTTTGGGGTTCATGGTCGGCTTTTTACTCTGCCGCTTTGAAATTATATAATGGTTTAATTGTTTTCACAATTTCCACAGTATCCCCAATATTAGCAATAATTGCCTCCATTGGCTGATATGCAAAAGGTGCTTCGTCAAGTGTGCTTTGATTTATTGTTGAAGAATATATCCCCTTCATAGCTTTTTGATATTGGCTTAATGTGATGCTTGCTTTGGCTTCGGAGCGGCTCATGATGCGCCCTGCACCGTGGGGGGCAGAATAATTCCAATCTTCGTTACCTTTGCCAATGCAAATTAAACTTCCATCACGCATATTCATGGGAATTAACAGGCGTTCGCCTTTCTGTGCTGACACCGCACCTTTGCGTAGAATGTCTGTTTCAAGGTCAATATAATTGTGTATGGTGGCAAATTGCTCTGTTATTTTCAATTTGACTCTTTTTTCCAATTCTCTCACGATAGCTTTGCGATTCAAATCAGCATAATCTTGTATAATAGCCATGTCGTGGAGATAATCATCAAGCATCGTGCCTTCCAAATAAGCCAGTACCCTATCTGCACCTTTGCCCTTTCGACCCAAATTGTCTGCGGCAGCATTCTGATACCAATCGCACACTTGCTTGCCAAGGTTGCGACTGCCGGAATGTATAATAAGGTAGAGTTGTCCTTCTTCATCACTTCCTAATTCTATGAAGTGATTGCCTCCACCCAATGTACCGATGGATAATGCGCCTCGCTTGGCATCAATATGTTTTGCACAGCGTAGAGTAGTCAAGTCTATTTCCTCATTAAAATGGTGCGGCTCTTTTCGTATGGAAAAGCCGGCAGGGATATATTGGTGAATGGCTTTGTCCAGTTGCCCCAAATCTACACGTTTATTTTTGAGAATAGCGGTTTCCATGCCGCATCCAATATCTACACCAACAAGATTTGGTACAACTTTGTCAGTAATCGTCATCGTTGTGCCGATAGTACAACCCATCCCGGCGTGAACGTCCGGCATGATTCGGATTTTACTGCCGGAAATAAATTCTTGGTTCAGCAGATGTTCAATTTGCTGGATGGCACTTGGTTCAGCATTATCTGTGAACATTTTTGCGGTGTTGTATCTTCCTTGAAGTTCGACCATAGTTTTTATCATCTCCTGTTGGATATTTACAAATAATATTATAATCTTGGGTCAACGGGTTCGCTTTCCATTGCAAGTACTCCAAACACACATTCGTGAACACGATAAAGTGGCTCGTTACGCACAAATCGTTCCAGTGATTCTACCCCAAGAGCAAATTCACTTAAAGCCATGCTTCGTTTCTTTGTCAAAGAGCGTTTTTTTAATCGCTCCAAATTTTCACCATAGGCATATTCTGCACCATAAATAATACGCAAATATTCTTTGCCTCGGCATTTCATAGCGGGCTGAAGCAACTCCATGCCCTTCTTGGCAATAAAATCATAAGGCTTCACCACCATGCCTTCACTTCCGAAAGTGGTCAATTCTTCCCACCATTTAATTCCGGTGGTGATGCTATTTGCATCATGTAAATCCACAATCAAATTGGATGTAGCTATAAAAATGGAATCTGTCATGTACTTTGCTATGGTTTCCATGTGCCACGCATGGCTTTCTCCAAACCATGTATTGCCTTCTGTTGCCATAATGTGGAACGGAGCAATTTTATAATCGTCTAAATGCTTAACATCCCAACAATAGCCACGATATGCAGTAGTATAGCGGCTTATGGCATCTGCCCTACCTTGGTATCGTTCTTGCAATTCAGACAGCAGGGCATTTTCACCCAATTGTTCCATTGACTTGCTAATGGCATCTATCGCCGCAGAAATACCATGTTTTCCGGCACATCCAACAGGGGCATATTGTTCTTCCAATAACTTCTGTGCCTTGGCAGACCATGGCATGATTTCGCAGTCAAGGCACAGCCAATCCGTGCTAAATGCATCCCAAAATCCTGATGCATACAGCAAGTTTTGTAAGTGAACCAAGAGTGCAGTTTCTTTTTTAGCATCATCAAAAAATTGTCTGCCTGTTCGTGTGTAAATAATGCCAAAGCTACCATCATTTATTTTGAATCGCTTTTCCGCAGTTTCTCTATCTTTGCACAGCACAATTACGCCACGCGAACCCATGTGCTTCTGCTGGCATATAACTTTGGCGATGCCTTTGTTTTTGTAATAATCGAAAGCCTCGCTCGGATATTCCAAATAAT
The DNA here is from genome assembly GCA_009785615.1 of Defluviitaleaceae bacterium. Lineage (GTDB taxonomy): Bacteria > Bacillota > Clostridia > Lachnospirales > WQUN01 > WQVX01. The sequence continues at coordinate 14,303 of WQVX01000019.1, forward strand.
GTGCTAATTTGCCGGTTTCACATGGTGACATGGTTGGTGGCAAATAAATCAACCAATGGGGGTCTGCGGCAAAGCGGCTCATAATTTCTAAAGCGGCGGCAGAATTTTCTGAGTTAATTTTTATGCTTTTACGCAAAGCAGTGTTCAGATATTTCTGCCCAAGCACATCGTCAATATTTAGCATATCATCATTTATTGACAGTGCGATGGGTTTTGCCGGAACGCAATATTGTGCGAGGGCATCTACTTGCATAATGTTTTTTTCGGGATAGCGTAAGGCGGTCAGTTTGCCACCAAACACGCATCCGGTATCTATGCAAAATGTGTTGTTCACAATCTGCACATCAGGGCATGGTGTATGCCCATAAACAACCGTTGCCCTGCCTCTATAATCATTCGCCCACGGTAAGCGTACAGGCAGACCATATTCGTCTGTTTCACCTGTGGTATCGCCATATAAACAAAAATCACGCACACGACCGCTTGCGCGTCCTTGGTATTTTTCAATAATCCCTGCGTGAGAAACCACAAGTTTACCACTATCAAACACATAATGGCTGACTAAACCATCCAAGAATTTTTTTGTTTCGTTTATAAACTCCTCGCTTTGGTTATAAACTTGTTCCACAGTAATATCCAGCCCATGCGTTAATGTAACATTTGAGCCTTTTAATTTCTTAAACAATTTGGCATCATGGTTTCCGGCAACACAATATGCATTTCCGGCTTGCACCATATCCATAACAAGGCGAAGCACCTCAACATTTTTTGTGCCGCGGTCACATAAATCGCCAAGAAAAACAACCCTGCGCCCATCAGGATGGACGCCGTTTACATAGCCGAGTTTTTCCAATAAGGCGCAAAGTTCATCATAGCAACCGTGAATGTCGCCGATTATATCAAACGCGCCTGTAACGTCTTTTTTGTTGTTCCACAAGGGCTTGCGGATTATTTCCACGTTTGCGATGTCATCTTCACTTTTAAGAACATACACATAACGGAAGCCTTCTTTTTGCAAACGCTTAATAGAGCGGCGGAGTTGTTCACCCTGCCTATAGATTACCTTGCCGCTAAAATTGCGGTCGGTACGTGCTTCATTACGCTCTTTGCATATGTTTTCCGGGACATTTAGCACAATGGCTACAGCATGACAGTCCTGTTGCTTGGCTAATTTTAATAGATTGGCGCGTGCTTCTTTTTGGACATTGGTCGCATCAATAACTGCCAAATTCCCAAGTTCGAGGCGTTTTTGTGCAATATAATAAAGCGCATCAAAAGCCTGTGCTGTTACAAGCTGATTATTTTCGTCATCAGACACAAGTGCGCGAAAATAATCTGACGAAAGCACTTCTGTGGGCTTGAAGTATTTGTTTGCAAATGTGGATTTCCCGCTCCCGGAAACGCCTACAAGTGCCACGACAGCCAGTTCGGGGATTTCTATACGCATAATGTAAACACTCCCATCTGTGTTGGCGCACCATGTATTTCAGATGCCTCGCCTATGTCAGAAAATTTTACTTTATAGCCAAATTTGTCTGCTGTTTTATTCGCCCAATTTTGAAATTCAGCACGAGTCCATTCAAAACGATGGTCGCTATGACGCACATCATCTTCATGCAAATTTGCATAGTTGGTGTTATATTCGCGGTTGGGAGTCGTTAGCACAACCACAGGCGGTTTTGCGAATTCAAAAAGCATTCTCTCAAAAGCAACAAGGCGCGGAATATCCAAATGTTCTATTACCTCAATCACACAGGCGGCATCAAACCCATTAAATCTGGCATCTTTATAGGTAAGCGAACCTTGAAAAAGATTTACACGTTCCAACATGGATTCACTTGCCCGTTCCAATTTTAACCGCTCGTTAGCACGTTTAAGGGCAACATGAGAAACATCTACTCCTGTAATTTGCGTAAATTGCCTATCTTTTACAAGTTGTTTAATTAATCGTCCTTCGCCGCAACCCAAGTCAATTATTTTTTTCGCACCACAATTTTTCAGCGTAGCAATAACACTGTTGAGGCGTTGTGTATTAAGATTTTTAACTGCTTCTTTTTCTTCCGTTTCGGAAAGTATATCCGAGGAAGTCGTATCAGTTTCTGTTAGTCGTTCAAATGCAATGCTTACAAGTGATTTTCTGCGATTAAGATATCTTCCGGTGATGTATGTTCTTTCCGGATGGTTGGGAAGCCAATCTTCGCCTATTCGCAGTAGTTTATCCACTTCGTCCGCACCAACCCAATAATGTTTGTGTCTATCAAATACAGGAATCAGCACATAGATGTGCTTCAGCAAATCTCGTAAGCGAACCTTGCCGCTGATAGTTAAGTTCACATATTTGCTTTCGCCCCATTGCGGGAAATTTTCATCAGATACAAAGGTTTCATATTTTACATCGTACCCAAGCGGCTCGAAAACACTGTTTAATTTGCCTTGCTCGCCACGGCATGGCATCATGGTTATTGTGGCAGATAACTCTAATGGTGAATCGGAAAGGGCTTGGTGTGCATCTGCCCTCCCTGTCATGGCTGTGCCATATACCCTTGAAATGGCTGTACTCATGAAAGAGGATGAAACATACGGACGGTCATTGACATACTCAAATAAACCTCCGCTTGTTGCACCTTCTTTGCCACGGGCAAGGTCTATGGGGTTAATATCCAACAGCAATGCCGCTGTGGTGCGCTCGGCTGAAATTTCCGGGTAAAACACATATGCTTTGCCATGGTTTAGTTCAAAAGTCTGTGGACGATTTGGATTTTTGAACAAAAGATACCCCAAGTCCGATGCGTTTTCCCCTGTGTACGTTATGGTTAAGAGCATGGCTCATCCTCCTGTTTATCACAAAACTTTATTAATCCCATGCGCCTTGCTTCCAATCATGGGCATACATATATTTGCGTACATCCTCTACAATATCTTGTGGCACGTTATCCCAAGCAGTTGTAATATGGGCAGGTGTTTTCCAAATTAAGTATGCATAGTGAGCAATTTCCCATTCCATATCTTCTTTGGCGGCAGCTTCCAATACGGATTCATAGGTGTGTGATGGCTCAAGCAGTAATTTAGAACCATCTACATCATCATGGATATCAACCACAAGGCCGTATTTTTCTCCATTTGCTAAAATTCGGAAACTGACATATTGCCCTCCATCTCTGTAAGAATTTTGGCGAGTTTCCCAGGTAGGAACATTATATCGAACAGGTTTTTTAGTTAGATTTTGTGCAATAATTTCATTTCCACGATTTACAATGCCATATAGTTTGTGTCCATTTTTTGTATTTTCCATTGTGGTATAACCACCCCAGCCATCCCACCATATATCATCCCATTTATATCCGATATCCGGCGATTTTTGGTTTGGCGGGTCATATCGCAAATCAAAAGCACCCCATTTTTGTTTCACTAAATTTTTTACGAAGAAAATCCCGTTTGCTGTTTCTGCTCTTTTAATATCAACATTACATATCGAATAATAATCGGGGTAAATCCAAAAGTCGAAATTTTCATCAACAACTCCATAGTAGCCAATTGCCTTTACTATTGCGAACCCGTCATCACAAAACTCATCGCACCAATCCCATTGCGGTGGCATGGTAATTTCTCCGGACCATCCATCGCAATGACCCCACTTTTCCTCAGCAATATTTAATTCTTTCAGTGTGTAATAATTTAAGTCACTGATGATATTTACATATACACAAACCCAACCGGGATACGGTAATGTCGTTTCATCGCTAAAATCCATAAACTCATCCCATTCGCATACAGTCGAAAAGGGAACACAGGACATATTTGCTAATGGCAGTGCCTTCGTGTGAGCAAGGGGGTAATAACACTGTCCGTCAATAATGCAAGTTGGTTTTATATTTTCCTGATGTGGCGCAGCAAATAAAACCTTTTTGTCGATTATTATCCCTTCGGCTTCGATTTTATTTGCATGATTGTAAACCTTGCATTTTTTCACGTTATTTATTCCTCCCTAAAGTTGTCAACTCATATGTACCATATGGCTTATCGCAATACCTAAATAAATGGATATTCCATTATTGACCGCAGATTCTTAGTATAACATAGGCGGATTGGAACGGAAAGACAATGGTAGGACGTGGCAAAGCCCACGGTTTTTATTTCAAGGTACGGATAGGATATGTTATAATATAAATGAATGTGTTCATGCATCCAATCGGTGACAAAATGGAACCGATTGCGACTTAAAATTTGATATAAGGATGTGACTAAAATGCCTGTTTTTAGGCTATCCAATGATTCAAATAAATTTCCAATACCTGAACTTGCCCGTGATGATGGCCTATTAGCTGTTGGCGGTGATTTAAATCCTGAAAGACTGTTAAATGCATATTCCAACGGAATTTTCCCATGGTATAATCCGGACGAAATGATAAAATGGTGGTGCCCTAAGGATCGTTTTGTTATTTTTCCTGATAAAATCCACATCTCAAATAGCATGAAAAAATTATTAAATAAGACAGCCTTAGAAGTAAAAATAAATACTGACTTTGATTGCATTATGCGAAATTGCCGGATGGCAAGAGAAAATCTCACTTGGATTACTGATGAAATGGAAAGGGCATACAATAAATTGTTTGCCCTTGGCTATGCTTTAAGTGTAGGAATTTATGAAAATAGCGACCTTGTTGGTGGCCTGTATGGTGTAGTTATAGGAAAATGCTTTTTTGGAGAAAGCATGTTTTCAACAATTGATAATGCCTCAAAACTGGCATTAATAAAGTTATCTGAAAAATTAGCAAAAGATAATTTTGTCTTTATTGACTGCCAATTTCATACGGATCATTTGGAAAGTATGGGTGGGCAATATATTTCATGGGCAGAGTACAAACAGCTATTAAACAACTGCCGGGATTGAAGCTGTGTGAAAAACAAAGGTGATATAGCTTGTAACAAAATTGGACATAGCTACATAACATGTAATTAGAACAACCTAGATCCCACTGTATCAAGGGTAACGGTGTTCTTTCAGATAGATAGTCTTGGAGGTTTAAAAAAAATCACATGACACACCTTAACCTGAAAGGAGGGGAATCATGAGTGAATTGTTTATTGTAGAAAATCTTATGCGATATTTAGGTCAAACTGTTACAGTTTTTACTACTAGTGGTGGCTTGTCCGGTAATGGCTTTACCGGCGTTTTAGCCGGAGTCCATTCCGGATGTGTTCGTTTGATTACTGATATTGGCGCAAACCAGTGAATTTAACTACCATAAAATCAACGCACAGCTTAACTAACATTGCTTCATTTTATCACAAGATTCATCAACCCACAAATTGCAACAAACAAAATTTGGTTTTGTATTTTCATAAATTTTTCATAGAAACAGGCTAAGTCACCGCTAGAAGTCAAAGACTTCGTGGCTTAGTCCTGTTTCTATGCTGTTTTTCAGGCTTTTTCATAAAACAATCTGTAAATAAATACAGGCAAACCAAGCGGCGGGCGGCCGCTAAAAATTAAATCAGAAGGAGGACAAGCAATATGAATCATGTAAGCCTGTAGATAAAGTGCTATTTTAAAGCCATTTCCTGCAAGTGAAGTACAAGTAAAAGTATGTTAATTCCCGTTGATACCTGTTGTTTTGTGTTAGCGAGATGCAAGATATAATCCACTAATTTGAGAACATCGACCTGCTCATCGGCTATTTCTCTTGTGATCTACTTAGCATACTTTAAAATCAAGAATTGATTTAAGACTTCTCTTGTCTATTGTACTAAAAAAGCCTACTTCTCGTTTGAAAAGTAGGCTTTGCATATTTAGTAAATCTGTTACCGGTAAACTAAAATCCCCCACTTACGGCAAACAAAATTCCCCATAGTAGAAGGCACTTGTGTAGAATAATGGAAAAAACACAGGAGGCCAAAAAAAGAAATGGTGGGAATAGAAATGTATGCAGAAATAAAAAACGTAAATTAATGGGATATTCAAAAAGAGTATGTGCGAGAGAATTAAATGTGGATAGGAAAACAATCCGGAAATATTGGGACATGGAGGAAGGAGAGTACGCAGGAGTAGTAATAGAGTCGAAAAGGCGAACAAGAGGGCTAGATGAATATAGAAACTTCATAGTGGGGCGTTTAAATGAATATCCGGAGATAACAAGTGCCATTACAGAAGATCATCTGAGAAAAGACGTACTTAAAGCATTTGAAACTCTTGATGGTGCAAAAGAATATATTGACCGAATCATAGTAAAGTACCCAAGATATGTGAGAGATCAGCTAATCATCATACGAAACACCCAAAAAAGTTATGAGATGGCTGAATTGCAAAAAGCAATAGACTATTGCTTAGAGAGAGAACTCATAAGTGCAAATGATTTTCGCGATACATTAGCATATTTCAGAGCAGCGGAAGCACCGATAGAACCACGGAAGGTAAGTCTGCCTACGAAATATTCATTAATCGTGGCGCAGGCACGTCCGGTCAATGCCTATATTCAAGCATTTGATGGCAACAAAAGGGGGGGAATATATCATGAATCACGAAATTATTTCCCTTGCAAAGCAATTCCGTCTAAGTTCCCTATACGATGGTATTATCTCAGTTAATGAAGATGCAAGCCATGAGGATTTTATTCTTGATGTCCTTAGGAAAGAGGCTGCCCTCCGTGATGAACGCACAACAAAGGAGCACCTCAAACATGCCTGCTTTCCTTCTTTTAAGAGTTTTGATGACTTTGACTGTTCTTTTCAAAAGGGGGGGTTAATCTCAAGCAGATAAAAACCTTGGCTAAGCCGGAATGGCCGGATTCTTTATTCAATCTTATTCTTATCGGTTCGCCCGGTACAGGTAAAACTCATATAGCCCTTGCTGAGCCTTCACTTTTCGCTTGCTCTCGTGTAGTGGAAGCGGTGGCGGGTGGTATACTGCGTTTAAAGACGGGGGTTGATATGGTGAATTCTGCCCATCATCTCATCCCCCGTCGCCTACTTGCGAGCCACCACCCGCCAAAAATTTTGTCAAGGCATTTTCACCGCCTTGACAAAATTTTAGCCGCAACGGAGCCTTTTTCGTTGAAGGCTTTTACAAATATATACATTTTGGTTTTGCGGCTTTATTTTTTTGGTTTTAATTTACTTTATTGTTATGTTTTTTGGGGGATTTTTATTTGCCTAAACCGGGGGATTTCTGCTTGACAGTGACAGTTTTAGGTTATTGGCACATCTATTATATGGCTGCATTTGGCATTTTTCAAGATATTAAACAGGCTCTCATGAGTTGAAACATAATGCTTGGGTTACTCCATATAATCTCAATGGAAAGTACTATATATCATTTATGGATAGTAAAAAAGCGGCTACGCCGCTTTTTTACTATCCTGATATTTCCTTTCTTCATTAGCGATAGCCTACTGCAAAATTTTAAGGTGATAAACTATTTACATTAAGAACTTACATTTGGTGTGTTGTCGTTAGTAGTTTGCTTTTTTTGTTTTTTATTATCCTTATTTTTAGCCATGTGGAATCACCTCCATTTCTACTTGTAATTATTATTCCACGCTTAATCAAAAATATAAGTCATTTCACTAACTAGGATTATTATCCAGCAAATTAAAATTTGCAAACAAAAAGGGGCAATGATACCAATGTCCACAGGTTAAGAAAATTTTGAAAATATAGCAGAAAAACAGCTAAAACACTTGACAAAGGAGAGACGCCCCAAAAATCGTGAGAACACATTGTAATCAATGGTGTACCTCAAGAATATTGGAAGTGACTGTGGTGAAATTAATACAAGACCAAATTTTGGCGGAACACCCATGCCGGTAAATGCCCTAACAGAAGCGAAAAATCAAGGTATTCTCTCTCGTTTCATGAAGCAGTTCGAGAAGTTAGACCTGCTTATATGTGACGAATGGGGTTACGTCCCCATCGACTCTGACGGGTCGAAACTGCTCTTTCAAGTTGTTTCGGAGTGCTACGAAAGGAAGTCTGTAATAATCACTACAAACCTTGAGTTTGCTCGCCGGAACGACATTTTCACCGATACCAAGATTACCGCCGCTCTGCTTGATAGGATAATCCACCATTCTCACCTGTTGGATTATACAGAGCGAGAATCCAGACGGTTGCATGATGCCCTCTTGAACATCAAGGCCACGGGATAGCATTGTGGAAACCATGGAAAATCTAATTCGTTAAGTGGCTGTTTCCGGTTTCCCACAGTTACCACAACGCCTGCTACCACTAAAGACCAATATGATGATTGATAAAAAAAGAACGGCTTGCGCCGTATTATCCAATCACCATTGTTTACATTTATTGGCAATCACTGCTGCACTTTTATATTGACAAACACAGTATGGGCGATAAACACAAGACCGTAAAGGAGATTGGCAATCCTTCGGGCCAGGAAGCATGGGTACGAGCATAATGATACTCCTGTCCAGCCACAACCTTAGCGGCGAGTACGCAGACGTAATGGGGGCAGCAGCACGAGAACCGTGCCGGGGTGAGATTCCCGTGGGGCTGTTGCTAAAAAGCCCTCCGTAATTGTAACAACGCCTAACACCGAAGGCGTAAAAGGTGGTGCGTTTCTAAATAAATTGGCTAGGCTGACTTTTTGAGCCTGTTGTTTAGGTTTTTGAAAATTAAGCGTCTAGTCATTGTTTATGTTGAAATTGCACAAGGGCGAGATATATCCTTGTGCAATTTTGCATCTGCATAGAATGACAAGTTTCTAAGCCGTTTTTATCGGCATATATTTTATGGATAGAGTTTAGAAGGAGGGGGCGCACATGAATGATGCGGTTGAAATAGGTGGTATAAAGTATAAGATGAAACAAACGGCAGATAACATTACCCTTCAAAGGTACAATGAAAAACATAAGATGTGGGTAAATCTTCACTTCCCAAAGGGCAACCATGATGAGGGTAAAAGAATTGAAGATGAAATTATACAAATCCTCTCGAACCAGTATATAGAGCGGAACGCCCAAGCGGTTATTACCCCTTCTTAAAAATAATCGAAAAAAAATTCGCAAAATTAAAAATAGAGGTTGCGCTTTCTAATCTGGCGCGCTATACTTATTAAGGTAGTATAATTGTAGTGTGAATGGAGGTGATTGTACGTGACGAAAACAACGAGGGTTGGTTGCCTATACCGTGTTTCCACTAAGAAGCAAGTAGAGGAAAATGACATACCCATGCAAAAAAACGCCTGTACTGCGTTTATTGAATCTATGCCAAGCTGGGTTTTGGCAAAGGAATATTACGAAAAAGGCGTTTCAGGGTATCATGTATCGGCAGAGCAAAGGTATGTTTTGCAGCAGGCTCGTTCTGATGCTGAAAATGGGCTGTTTGATGTTCTACTGGTTTTCATGTTTGACCGTTTAGGACGGCGCGAAGATGAAACCCCTTTTATTGTTGAATGGTTTGTTGGACAAGGTATAGAAGTATGGAGTGTCAAGGAGGGACAGCAACGCTTCGATAACAGGGCTGATAAGCTGATAAACTACATTCGTTTCTGGCAATCAGGCGGCGAGAGTGAAAAAACCTCCATACGTGTTAAGGAAAAGCACAAGCAAATGGTTGAAGATGGGGTTTTTCGTGGCGGTACACCACCATATGGTTATAAGTTAGTAGAATCCGAAAACAAGAACCAAAAGGGCTATAAGCTAAAAGAACTCGCTATTGATGAAAAAGAAAGCGAGGTTGTTAAAACTATATTCAAACTTGTATGTGAAAATGGGTATGGAGGGCATAGAGTAGCCAAATACCTAAACGAAAGGGAAATCAAAACAAAAAGAGGTAACTACTGGACAACTGATACCATTATGTCCTTGCTTAAAAACCCCATTTATAAAGGTTATTATGTGTCGGGCAAAAGACCGTCCACACGTGGAGAAAGTAAAAGAGTATCTTCTGATAATTGGGTTTACTCTAATGAACGACTTCCACACCTAATAATTGTTGATGAACAGATATGGAATAACGCAGAAGAAATTAGGGAATCAAGAAAAGTAAAAACCGGCAAATATCCAAGACAGACAAAAGGTCCATTACTCTTTGTTGGGTTGGCGAAATGTTCTGTATGCGGTGCAAATTTAGGTTCGAGATATGCGGTTAAAAAATGGACGAGAAAAAAAGACAACCAAGAAATTAAATTTTTGCAACCAAAATATATATGCTTTGGGCGTAGAGCAACCACTCCATGCACAGGACAACGGACTTTTAGCCAAAAGAAAATTGACCCTGTTGTTATGGAGGAAGTGTATGCTTATCTGAATACCTTGCAAACGCTGGATTTATCGTCAAAAATAGATGCTATGCAAGGTAAGATTAAGCAGAATACAGAAAGCGACTTGCAAGATATAAGGAAACAAATCACCAAATCCGAAAAGGAACTGGAACTGCTTAACAATGAAATCATCAAAACGCTAACGAATGAGAGCAGTTTCACAGCCGAGCAACTCTCCAAAATAATTAGCAAAAAAGAGGACGAGTTGGAACAGCTACAACAAGGCGAGGTAAAGCTATCCGAAGAACTCTCTATTAGCCTAAAGGAAGTAAACGCTTTTGTTGAACTACAGACGATGATACCAAACTGGCGGCAAGAGTTTGAAGCATCAGAAGTAGATGTACAAAAAATGTTGGTAGCAAAACTTATAGATTCTGTGGTTATTTCAAGCGACAGCATAGATGTTCATTTCAAATTTAATCTGTTTGACTTGGACCCGGCATAGAATGGGGTGCATCATGTGAAAACTAAGAGAGTTGTTTGTCTATATCGTGTAAGCACGAAAACACAGCTAACCAATGATGATATTCCCATGCAGATAAAAGCCTGTGCCGACTTTATAAAAAAACAACGGACTTGGAAACTGGAAAAGGAGTACACAGAAAAAGGCGTGTCGGGCTATCATAAATCAGCTAAAGAGCGTGATGTATTAGTACAGCTTCAAAAAGATGCCGTTGCCGGGTTGTTTGATGTTCTTCTTGTTTTCATGTTTGACCGTTTGGGTAGGCGTGAGGACGAAACCCCATTTGTGGTTGAGTGGCTCGTAAGTCAAGGCATTGAAGTATGGAGCGTTAGCGAAGGACAGCAAACCTTTGATGACCATACCGACAAGCTAATAAACTATATACACTACTGGCAATCAAGTGGTGAAAGTGAACACACCTCTATACGTGTTGCCGAAAAACATAATCAATTAGTCGTGGACGGCAAATTTCGTGGAGGATGTGCGCCATATGGCTATAGGTTAGAATATTCGGGCGAGTACAACCGAAAAGGCTATGAGCGTAAGAAACTCGTTATACATGAGCTGGAAGCAACGGTTGTTAGAAGAGTTTTTGAATTATCCTCCGACATAAACATGGGCAGTTATCGAGTGGCGCAAATTCTAAATGACGAAGGATTGACTACCCAACGAGGTAAAAAATGGACTGTACAAACAATCTTACGAATGTTAAGGAATCCTGTATACAAGGGTGACTATGTTGCAGGAAAGGTAAGAAGAAAACGTGGCAAGCCCGTTACATCCAAAAAAGAAACTTGGGTACATTCAAGAGAGCTTGTAAAGGAATTGACGGTCGTAGACGTTGCCTTGTGGGAACAAGTAAATGCGAATATAAGCCAACGTGACACAAGAGCGGGCGCAACCCCACATGATAAAAGCGGATTCTTATTGACCAACGTTGCGTATTGCAGTTATTGCAAAGCAAAAATGCACCCAAGAATCAGCCGCTCGAAGCGACAACTTAAAGGAACAGGCGAAATAGCCGTTTACAGTTCAAAATACTATTTTTGCCCCAAGAAAGCACGGCAAGGTGACTGCGATGGTTATGTACAGCACGGCATCAAGAGAATTGAAGCCGCCTTGTTGGATGAAATATATGCATACTTGGATAGTATCAAGGCTATGGATATATCACGCACGATTATGAACCGCAAGGCTAAACTTCTAAAAGGGCAATCCGAAACAATAAAGCCTATGCTACAAAAAATAGCCACTCTAAAAAAAGAAGTAGCTAGACTCGAAGAAGAAATTTTGAAATGCCTAGCTGGTGAATCGGCATTTACGCAAAAACAACTATCAGAAGCCATGAGCGATAAAGTAAGCGAGTTGTCTGCAATGGAGCATGAGGTCAAAACCGAAAAAGAAAAGACAGCAGTAGCTATCAATCGCTTAGACGAATTAACTGTTTTCAGAAAGTTGGTTGTATCGTGGAAAAAGGAATTTTCACGAGCCAATACCGAAACGCAAAGTGCTTTAATCAGTATGGTCATAGACCATGTACATATCGCCCGTGATTCGGTCGATATTAAATTCAAATACAACCACCATGATATAGAAGATATTTATGGTGGCAAAATTATAAGGCAAGGGGGTGCACCACCCGCTTGTCCAATCGGAAGTTCTTGCGATGGATGCTGGGGCGATCGTTGTGAAAGAGGTATTGGCAGTCCTCCGCTTGGTGGTAATAGAGGCGGGGATTGCTGTGGACGCCGTGGCTGGGGATGGAACCCTGCTTGGCGTGGAAGCAGTTGTGGTTGCGGCTGGGGATCAAATCGTTGGGGTTGGGGCGGTTATAACTGGCTTGGCTCTGTAGCGGAAATACCGGTTAGCAAAATTGTTAACTTTACCCATAATACAATCTAAAAATGAAATTAGAAGTACAATAAATTAAAAATAGACGAGGCTGTTATAAAATCAAAACCTAATGTTTTGTTCTTTTAGAGCAGCCCCGTCTAAAATTTGTTCATTTTCACTTGCTAAAAATATTTCTTGCAACATGAACACCGGCGGCTCCTGCTTGAGCCAATCCACGTGTTACTCCTGCACCATCTCCTGCGCAATATAAACCACTTATGGCAGTTTGAAGGTTGCTATCTAAATTTGGTCTTGCAGAATAAAATTTTGCTTCCACACCGTAAAATAGTGTGCTATCTGATGCAAAGCCGGGTGTTACTACATCTAAAGCATATGTCATCTCTACAATGCTTTTTAGGGTATTGTATGGCAACACCAAACCCAAATCGCCCGGCATAGCTTCTTTAAGGGTTGGTTCTAAAAAACCTTCCCGGATGCGTTTTTCTGTAGAGCGGCGTCCGCGAATAAGGTCACCAAATCTCTGAATGATAACCCCTCCGTTAGAGAGGTCATTAGCACGTTTACATATCTCCCTGGCATACTCGTTAGGTTTGTTAAAAGGACTGGTAAATTTATGTGAAACTAACAATGCAAAATTTGTATTTCTTGAACCATATTGAGGATCAAAAAAGGCATGTCCATTAGCTGCCATTACACCGGAATGATTTTCTACAACTACATGCCCTGATGGATTAGCGCAAAAAGTTCGTACTGCCATTCCTGTAGAAGAATTGAAAATAAGTTTGGCTTCATATAAATGACGATTAATATCTTGCATCACTACATCAGATACTTCTGCACGTACGCCAATATCTACTTGATTGCAAGCCATAGGAATTTTACGCTTGGAAAGAATATCAGCAAGCCAAGCAGAGCCGTCTCGACCCGGAGCAATTAAAATATTTTTTGCTTCAAGAGTGTAGCCATCAGCAGTAATAACACCTGTCGCTTTTTGTATACCGGAAGAATCTTGGCTTGATGTAAGAATATCGGTTACTTCTATGGCAAAGCGCATCTCTATTTTATCTTGCAAAAAATCAAAAATTGACTGCATAACTTTTAGGTTTATTTCTGTACCTAAATGGCGGACTTTGGCGCGCAGCAATTTCATTCCGGCACCATATACTTTTTGTTCAATAAGGCGCACTTCCTCAGTATCAGGGTCTGTAATTTGGTTCGGGGCACCATGAGATAAGTTAATAGAGTCTACATAATTTATAAGTTTTAGTAGCTTTGAATGCGGCATATACTCACCAAGCCATCCGCCAAATTCTGTTGTTATATTAAATTTGCCATCAGAATAAGCACCGGCACCACCAAAACCGGATGTAATGGAGCAGGCGGGAAGGCATCCGGCGGGTAGCTTGTCTCCTTTGGATGTAGGGCAAAATTTGATTTTACCTTGTAAAATTGGACATTTTCGGGCATAAATATCTTGCCCGCGTTCTAAAAGGAGAACCTTGGCATCGGGCGCAAGCTTCATAGCCTCATAAGCGGCAAAAATACCTGCCGGCCCGGCACCTACAATAATAAAGTCATAAATCATTTATATTTTCACTCCTAACGAATGTTATCATAGGTGAAATATACCACAATTAGTTAAAAATCACCACCACCCGCTGAGCCCATTGGCACATTGAATAGTTCACCAACCGCATATCGCAGCCTTTCGCCTGTTCTGTCATCCATGAAATAGCGGGCGATTTCAAACTGTACCCCAGCTAAAGGCTCTTGGGTTACACCGTCTATTTTTCGGATGGCATAATCCGGGTAACGGTAATTCCGTACAGTTACAATGTACTCATTATCTACGCCAACAGCGAACACAACAGGGTCAGCGGCTTCATAACCGGGCAATGGGCGGGTTTCGGTAATTACCCATGTATTAGCCGGGAGATTAGCAAGACGAATCATACCGGCCGCATCTGTAGTAAACTCGAAGCTGTTATTAGCAGCGTTCTGCAATTGGTCGCCAGCAAGTGTCGAAACTTCCAAGACAATTACAATGCACGATATTGTCATTGGTCTTGTTATCAATATTTTAGAATTTGGACTTTGTATTGATACTCTTGCTTCACATTTTTAGCACATGACCAAAGACAGTACACTTAAAAACAAAAAACCAGCAAATCATTAGATTCACTGGCTTTCCAGTAAGTACGGAGGGTAAGGGATTCGAACCCTTGCGACGTTTCCGTCAAACGGTTTTCAAGTTTTCTTCCCTCAGTGGAAGTTAGCTGAATCAGTTGGAAGATATAGTACGTTAAAGACGGCGAAAAGTCAAGGAAACACTGACTTTTCGCCGTCTTTTTTGCGTTTGAGCAGTAACCATGCGGGTTTGCGGGAAACGGCGATTTAGCAAAAATTTTTGCACGTTGGGCAAACATCAGACAAACATTGTCCACTCAATCAAACACATTTATTGTGCGGCACAACGGCATTTGGATTTTCGGCTTCTCGGAAATCGGGCAAACATTTTTATAGTTTTCAAATTCGTACAGATTAGCGTCTACCTACTATTGACAAATATTCCAAACATGGAGGACGCTATGAATCAAGTAAAGCAAGGAAAGTATGAATCGTTACGAGAACAGTACCCGCCGCACATCAGCCTTGACCAGCTACACAGAATATGCGGGATAGCAAAACGGAGTGCGAAATATCTCGTTGAACATGGAATTATTCCCGCCCAAGACACGGGCAGGCAGACATGGCGGTATAAAATCGCCCTTGATGATGTCATTATTTATCTTCGCCGCCGTGAACAAGTTGGCAGTATGATACCCTCGCGGGGTAGTATCTTCCCGCAAGAATCCTACTCGCAAAATGAGTACCCGTAAATGCTTCGCACAAATGGTACTACCAGGGCATGAATCGGATATTGCTGAGTATTTTAACTTCATTTATGCGGAGTATGATGATTTGCTGACTACCGTTGATGTCGTTGAAATGACAGGGCTTGAAAAAAGCACGGTATTGAAATTGCTGAAAGCCGGGGCTATCAAGTCAATAACGACCAACCCGAAGTATCTCATACCCAAACCATACCTATTAGAATTTGTCATAACGCCACGGTTTATCAATTATCGGACAAACTCAGAGCAATTCAAAAAAATATTAGGGGGTTTTGAGATATGGACAAATGCAAAATCATAACCGTTGCCAATCAAAAAGGCGGCACAGGTAAGACAACCACCGCCTGTAACCTGGGCTATGCCTTGGCAGAACAAGGCTACAAGGTGCTTCTTGTGGATTTTGACCCACAATCTAACTTGTCTATGAGCTTTGGGATTGAACGTCCCAACGAATTAACGCTATCCATGCACAATCTACTGGCGATGGTAATGGACGGTGAAACTCTACCAGAGAAGGCTTACTATATCATGCACGGCTCAAAGGTGGATATTATCCCCTGCAACATAAACCTTTCCGTCACGGAAATAAATTTACGTGACGAATTAGGCGGGGAGCATACGCTATCAGAACTACTTGAACCATTGCGGAGTGACTACCATTTTATAATCGTAGACACCAATCCATACCTTGGGTTACTCACTATCAATGCTTTGGCTGCTTGTGATGAAGTCATTATACCTGTAAGCCCACAATTATGGTCAGCTACGGGCTTAACGGATTTGCTACAAACTATTTTCAAGGTTAAACGCAAAATTAATTCACGGATAACGATTGCGGGGATTGTGCTAACCATATGTGACGAGCGTACAAGGTTGTTCCGTGAAGCAAAGAAACTTCTGGATGATTTTTGTGGTGATAGAATCAAGATGTTCAAAGCTCGCATCCCCAATACGGTAAAAGTCGGGGAAGCAAACTACGCAAGCCGTAGCATTTTGGAATATTCGGCAGACAGTAAGGCGGCACTTGCCTACAAAAACTTTGCACTGGAGGTAAGCAGTCATGCCAAATAACAAGAACATAGCCAAACCACGGCTACAAAATCTTGACGATTTATTTCAGCTTAATGATGGCGTAAACCCATTGGAACAGACTATGCCGATAATGCAGACCCAGCCCGCAAATAAACGTGCCGTAACTTCTGTTGCTGTTGAACAGCTAACCCCGTTCAAAGACCATCCATTCCACTTATACGCTGGAGAACGCTTAGATGATATGGTTGCAAGCATTAAGGCAAATGGCGTACTTGTGCCGATTATCGTTCGCAAGGTGGGTAGCATTTTAGAAATATTGTCCGGGCATAACCGAGTAGAAGCCGCCAAACTGACAGAACTCACGGAAGTACCTGCTTTAGTGTTTGAGGATATTTCTGATGAGGACGCAATGGTATATGTGGTTGAAACTAACCTTATACAGCGTTCATTTAAAACCAAGATTAAACAGCTTTTGGTTATGACAAAGGGCGTAGCGTTTGATTATAAAATCAGACACTACGCCCTTTGCAATATCCAAAAACAATATTGATAAGTTTAGATAGCTTTACAGAGGGCTTCTACTTCGTCATGGGGCAAGCCAGTAGCAGTGGAAACATCAGCAACAGACATCTTCATGCTTAGAAGGTTTTTGGCTATATCCGATTGCATTTGAGTAACTGCCCCGTGTTCTCTCGTAGCATTATCCCGTTGTTCCTTTAGTCGCGCTTCATAAAGCTGTCTAGCCTTTTCATCGGCAGATAGTTCCAATAAACGCAAAGTTGCTTTTTTCATAACAGGGCTTTTTTTGGCTAACACACTTAATTCCTCCTCCGTCTTGACATCAAGAAACTTCATCCAGTCAAGTAGTTGTGGGTTTGGTGTTTCGGTATCATTAAACAGCTTACGGGCTTTTGGAATTTCCAGAGTATGAATTTCCAAAATGTCTGTTAGCAAAACTTTATTTTCAATATCGTACAGCCCGAATTTATGATGAAATTTATCGCTTTGCTTAATAAGTGTATGGTCTGTAATGACAATACTGATTACACGCTTGATTTTGCCATACTTGTCACTTTCGCCAATTTGCTCCGTTATTAGCTTTGAAACATAAAATACAATTCTGGATTCCATAAAAGGCATAGGGTCTACTTGAATTTCCACATTCAAAATTTTGCCCGATTTTAGCTTTATCTTTAC
>WQVX01000020.1 GCA_009785615.1 Defluviitaleaceae bacterium
CAGGTTTGTTTTTGCAATTGCACAGGATTCACCCGATGAACAGTGGATTATGATTGATTTGATTCTCAAAGAAATCCAACGGCACGTTGTTTCAATTAAGCCGGACCGCTCTACTCCTCGCAAAGTGAAGTTTCACCATAATCAAAAAGCTAATTGTTAGACGACTTTCTTAACCTGTGGAATGTCTTGGGAAAAGATTAAACATATCTTCAGTAGTTGCAGTGTAAATCAGTCACAACCACCATCCCCACCGCCACAATCTCCACCACCAGAGTCAGAATAGTCAGAATACCCTGAACTATTCGATCTATTCCTATTCGAGCCATAATCAAAACACGTCTCAGAATACGTCCTTTTTGTTTCCTTGCGTTTCTTCCATTCATTAAATAAGTGGTGTACAGAAACAAAAGCATAACGAGAACAATGCCAATTATAGAACCTACAGGTGCCTCCAAAGCAAAAAGGAGTATGGTAATACTTATAACAATTATAAAATATTTAAAACTATAACCTACAAAATCTCTAAATTCCTTCATAAGTATTTACCTACATTTCTAATAATAAAGCTTTATTCAAAAGCAAAGAGCATATCATTTGGAATTTTTACCTTATTATAGCACAGTTTTTCTTGGGCGTCCATTGGTCACCACGGAAATCAAATTTTTCCTTTTACTAAATTATTAAATCCCATTAATCTCTAAAAAATCTCTAAGCAAGTTCATGCATACATCTTTACGATATTCGATACCAACTCTGCCTTTTATAGGGACAATGGCTTGATCAAAAGCTTTAAGATATGCATCCTTTAACTCTTTGGCTTCTTCGATGGTTTTACCAATTAACATATTGTCAATGGAATTCACTCGAATAATCACGTCGCTTACTGCGCCATATGCAGTGGCACAATTTTTAACCTTGTTTTCCTTAATATCCATAATGCCGGCAAATGACACTCTTGATATCGCAAGAGCATTTCTTGCGCCTACTTTTTTATGATAATAATTATCAAGCCCATTTTTGGGCATTAAAATTTCTACGATAAGCTCATCAGGAAGCAGGTCAAGCTTTTTGTGCCCTAGATAAAAATCTTTTATGGGTATAATCCTTTCCCCGGCAGAATTTGCAAGACGAAGCTTAGAATCTGTGACCATACAAATAAGGGCACTATCAGCCTTTGGAGAACCGTTGCCTATGTTGCCTCCAATACTTCCGACATTACGAATAGTAGGTGCACCTATCTGAGAGCAGGCATCTTTTAAAATTTTAGGGGACAATGAGTGTTCTATAATTTCAGTAAAAGTGCATGAGGCACCAAAACGGATATAATCATCATCTTCTACAATTTGCTTCATCTCCGGCACCTTATGCAAAAAAAGATATTTTGATTTTTCATCTGCGTGTATCATTAAATCTGTTCCACCAACGTATGGGATAAGTTCATGATTTTTACGAAGAACCAATGCTTCTTCCAGAGAATGGGCTGTAACACAATTTACCATAACCCACTTCCTTTCTCAGCAGCAATACCAATGGCCTTAACAATAGAGTTGTATCCGGTACAGCGGCATAAATTTCCTGAAATGCCTATACGTACTTCTTCTTCTGATGGATGTGGGTTAGAAGATAATATGCTTTCAGAAGCCAATATCATACCCGGTGTACAAAAACCGCACTGTACTGCGGATACAGATTCATATGCATCACTGAGGGCTAAAAACCGCTCTGTTTCACTGTATCCTTCAATGGTTAAAATTGTTGATCCATCAACACGACCCATAGCAATAAGACAAGAATTCATTAGCTTTCCATCTATTATGACAGAACAAGCTCCACATTCGCCTTCTTTGCATCCGCTTTTTGTACCTGTTAGGTTAAATTTTTCACGCAGTACATCAAGTAACCTAGCTGCGAGGTTTCCGTCATAAACTTGCTCTTGACCATTAAGGATAAATTTGATTTCATTAGCCATTACTTTTCTGCCTCCTTAAAACATCCATTACATCTTCTGCTAAAAATGGAGTCTTATTAAGGGTTACACCCAAAGCATTTTGTATAGCATCAATAACAGCCGGCGCACCGCCTACATGAGGCAATTCTCCGGCACCTTTTGCACCATAAGGCCCATGAGAATAATCCTCAACATGAAGCATAACATGCATATTGGGAACATCAACAGCCGTAGGAATAATATAATCGCTGAATGTATTGTTTCGGATACGACCATTTACAGCAGTCATTTTCTCCATCATGCCATATCCGATACTTTGTAGAAAACCGCCTTCCATTTGCCCTATAACAATATTTTCATCTATGGGTGTACCCACATCAAAGGAACCCCACGCGCCAATTACATCAATGCAGCCGGTATAAGTGTCAATCTCAACTTCAACCGCATTTACCGCCCACGAATAAGAGGGATATGCATCCCCATAAAATGTAGACAAATCAAAGGGGATCAAAAATTCCGGATGTTTATAATGTTCTTCAATAATCTGTTCCCGGCCATCAATCCAATCTTCTTTCAGCTTAGCAGCAGCTTTGCGCAAAAGCTCCCCAACAATCATTACAGAGCGGGAAGCTACTGTAGGGCCGGAATTTGGAACTTTAGATGTATCAGGGTAGTTAATTATAATTCGGTCTATAGGTAAATTTAGTTCTTGAGATACGATTTTTGCAAAAACAGTATTTATTCCCTGACCCATGTCTGTTATAGCAGTTAAAATTTCAACATTTCCAATGGGGTCTTTTTTTAGCTTAACAACTGCCTTAATAAGATCGCGCTCTCCATTACCTGTAAATCCTCCGCCATGATATACTGCCGACAAACCAATACCTCTGCGATATCGTTTTGTATGGGTAGATTTCAATCGAGTAGATTTTTCATATTTTTCTTTTTTCTTGTAATAATCACTTGCCTTTATAACCCGGTCTATCATTGAAGGAATTGGAACAGGTTCATGAAATTTACCACTTGTAGAAGTCAACTCTCCTTGTTTAGAAACATGTTTTAGTTTAAATTCCACCGGATCTATTCCCAAATCTTTAGCAATGTGGGTCATCATCATTTCCACTGCAAAGAATGTTTGCGGGGCACCAAAGCCTCTAAAAGCACCACTCGGTACTGTATTGGTTTTACGAGCCTGACCATGTACTTTTAGGTTTGGAACATTGTATATTCCACATGCTCCAATAATTCCGCGCTGGAGAACAACAGGGCTAAGGGTAGTATATGCCCCGGCATCGTATAGCACATTAATTTGCATACCTGTGATATGATTATCTTTAACAGCCACTTTGTAATGGCAAAAAGACGGATGACGCTTACTAGTTGCCTCAACATCCTCTTTTCGATCATAAATTATGCGTACAGACTTTTTCAATTTATAGGCCGCAACAGCCGCCTGACACGCCATAACAGATGGATGATCTTCTTTGCCCCCAAAGCCTCCACCCATTGTATCCTGGGCTACGCTAACATCCTCATGTTTTATACCCATTGCATGTACAACTGCATCATGTACAAAATAGGGGCATTGTATAGAACCATGGATATGAATTTTTCCATTACTGTAATCAGCAATTAATCCGTTGGTTTCTAAATACATATGCTCTTGAAGTCCTGTCTCAAATTCCTCTTCAAAAATTTTATCTGCTTCAATAAATGCTTTTTCAATGTCACCTTTTTCGTAATTGTAATCAAAAAATACAACATCAGATTTTTTCACATCAAATACAGGCTCAAGCTCTTTGTACTCAATTTTCGTTTCGTTCAAAAGCCTATTTACTTCGTGTTCGTTAGGGCCAACAATCATTCCGATAGGGTCGCCTATATGCTCTACAGTTGATTCAGCAAAAACAGGTGTATCTTTAAGCACGATAGCTACTTGATTGGTACCGGGCACGTCATTTTTATCTATATAATGGTACCCTTCCGGCAAACCGGGAAGTTTTACATTTAATATATTAGCCTTTGGAACACCGGAACGAAGTAATTTACCAAAAAGTACATCTTCTGTTGGATAGTCACATACATACATTGCGCTACCATTTGCCTTAGTTAAATGGTCTCTTTTGGGGATTGATTTACTTATGGGCTTCATTGCAATATCACTCCTCAAATAATTTTATTGCCTCGTACATATTTTCCTCTGATAGAGTTGTCGTTATGAAAATATATGATCTTTGCAAGACGATCCTCAATCGTGAGTTTTTGAGGAGATTTGTAAGGTGTTGCAAGGCTGCTGTCATCAATAACAATTGCATCAAACTCATACCCTTCATCAAAGCTTCCTACTTTGCCAAAGAAACTTCCGCCACCTAATGTACCAAGGTAAAAGGCTTCATTTTCTGTAAGTGGTTCATCTTCTTGATCAACTAACCGCCAATAAAGCTTAGAAACTTGTATAGCATCACTCATGGCACGAAAAATAGAAGTGTGGCAACCGGCAGCTACATCGCTTCCTAAGCCAATATGGATTCCTCTTTTTAAAAATCTGCGAATGGGCGCGATGCCGGATGATAAATTGGTATTAGATTGAGGGCAGTGCGCTACATACACATCTTGATTTTTTAGTAAATCTTCTTCGCTGTCTTTAGACCATACGCAGTGAGCCATAATGGTAGGAGTATCTTTTCCTCCAAAAAGGCCAAATTGGTTGTATGCATCTCCATATGACTCAGAATCAGGGTATAATTCCTTAACCCATTCAATTTCTTTTTTGCTTTCTGACAGATGAGATTGCACAGGAAGTTTGTATGTTTTTTGTAGCTCTTTAAGCTTAGTTAATAATTCATCTGTGCATGTAGGGATAAAACGCGGAGTAATAATAGGGGTGGTATTTTTAAATTTTCCTATTACTTCTTCAATCCATTTTTTTGTGTTTTCATAGGATTTTTGTGGACTTTCTTCGCATAAAATGTCTGAACTGTTTCTATCCATGTTGACTTTGCCTACCATGGTTATAAGACCTGTTTTCTCTAATTTTTCCATAAGAAGTATTGTAGCAGATGTGTGTAAAGTAGCAAAAATGCTGGCTCTTGTAACCGCACTTAATTTTAAATCTTCTACAAAAGCACTGTAGGCTTTGTCTGCATAATCAAGATCATCATATCGAGATTCTTCAACAAATGTATGGGTATTAAGCCAGTCAAGAAGCTGAAGATTCATTCCAAGTCCTCTGAAAGTATACTGGGGTGCGTGAATATGAAGGTCGCAAAGTCCCGGAATGATAATGTTATCACTGTAATCTGTTACAGGCAAGCCAATGTATTTATCAGGTATTTTTGAAAATACGCCTTTTGATATACCACCTTCACATATCAAGTATGAATTTTCTTTTATCTCAAGTTCTTGAAGAGTTTTGCTGTAACAGATGTTACCTTTAAGAACAAAATTCATATATTTGTCCGCCTCACAAAATATTTGTCAATATAAAAAGCTACTGCATCATAGGCGCATAAGACGTCATGTGCAGTAGCTTGTAGACAACTATTTACGGTAGTCTGTAGAAACACCCGACCATATTTCTGGGCATATACAAGCTAATATGTACAATTACCTGCTAACTGTATAATATAGCCAAGTTGTTTGATATGTCAATGGTGAATTTATACAAATAAAAATTTAAGAGTGTATGAAATTCAAAATGAATTAATAAATGGATTAATAAATAGAAATAAACTGCTTATGTTGCATTTGTTTTTGAAAGACTTCAAGATGATTATGATGTAACTTAGAGGCTTGTTTTATCAAAATACGATGGAATATCGAATTTTGTGGAATAGGATGAACGTAAGTATTAATTTGAATTTAATAAAATGTTGCAAAATTATTAAATACGTGTTAAACTTATCCAACAATTATGAATAAGTTATGTCAATAGGAGGCATGATAAATGGTTAAGCTTTTGCGAGTGAGTGCTTTTGTTTTAGTAGTATTATTGGTTACAGCAATCACTCGCCCATATGTAGGTGCAAGCACGTTAGATTCTGAACCTAATGTTTATGTGGTGACTCTTATATATAATGGAGTTAGTACCAGGCATCGAACAACAGCACATACTGTAGCAGCTTTTTTAACAGAACAAGAGATAGAGATAGGGCCTTATGATGCAGTAATTCCTCATATACGCAACCGCTTAGAGGATCGCAGAATTATTGAAATAAACAGAGCTTTTTATACAAATGTACTTGTAGATGGCGTAAGAAATCAAATAATAACAGTACCGGGAAAAACGGCAGGGGAAATGCTTGAATCTATGCAAACCAGTACAGAACTTGCCCTTTTGTTTGATGGAGACAAAGGAAAGGTTCTTAATGAAGAGATAATCTTGGAATTTTCTACTTGGCGTAGCGAGATAGAGCATATTACAAAAGAAATCTCATATGCTACTGAATATATAGATAATCCAAGCCTTTATGAAGGCACTGAATATATAAGACAAAAAGGGATGGTTGGCGAGCATCGCTTCAAGTACGAAGTTATATTTGTAGCTAATGTAGAACAAACAAGAGAACGTTTAAGCGAGTACACTATATATCCTACAACACAGTTAATATATAGGGGTACAAAAAGTACGGCTGTTATTATTGAAACTACCCTGGAGTTGTTTGCTTTGGGAGCGTTAACAGATACCGGTAGCCCTCATTTTCAATATGTAAGGCAATTAACTATGAATGCCTCTGCATATACTGCTGGGTTTAGCTGCACGGGTAAACGACCCGGGCATCCGGCATACCGTATTACTGCAAGCGGACGAGAAGTAGAACATGGTATTGTTGCGGTAGATCCTAGAGTTATACCATTAGGCACCCGACTATATGTGGAAGGATATGGCTTTGCCATTGCTGCTGATACGGGTTCAGGTATTAGGGGATATATGATAGACCTATTTATGGAAGATATACAGGATGCAAGACGTTTTGGAAGACGAAATATAACCGTATTTGTTTTAGAGTGAGTATTTCGATCGTACCAAAAGCCTTATCTACCAAAAATGAAAAAGTAAAAGGGCTTCACCTTCTTGTTTTTGAGGGAAGGGAAGCCTTTTTACTTTTTTATCTGCTGGGAAACTGCTACATAGCGTTTCCACATGAACAGGTCTTTTACTTTTGTAATAGAATTGATTTTTTTAGCTATGATGTTATAATTTATTAAATATAAATTTGCATTAGATATGTCTACTAACCTAATGCGAGAAACACTTTATTTGCTACATTAAAAGATATTAGCGGACAGGTCTAATAAAGGAGCCATTTATGCTCAAACAACTACCTTCCGGACATTTTGCAGGACATTTATTTGCTGCTTTAGCCACTCTAATTTGGAGCACTACATTTGTAGCCTCCAGAAATTTGATTAATGCTGGTTTGCGTCCGGTTGAAATTATTTTTTATAGATCTTTTTTAGCTTGGTTAGTGTTACTGGTACTTAGGCCAAGTGGTTTTCGTTTACCAACATCATGGGCTTCATTAAAAGAAGAAAAATTACTGATACTTTATGGACTTTTCATGTTGCCTATTTACTTTATGCTGGATAATACAGCGTTAGTTCATTCTACAGCCACTAACACTTCCCTTTTAATTTCAACGTCACCACTTTTTATTGTTTTAATTAGTAGATTTATATTAAAAAATGAACGCATCACTAAAAGTTTTGTGGTGGGTTCACTAATTTGCCTTGGTGGGGTGTTTTTTGTAGTATCGGGTGGTAATTTTGCATTAGAATTTAATCCGCTGGGCGATTTTTTGGCAATTGGTGCTGCAATTGCTGCTGCAATTTTTAATATATTGGGAGAACGTTTAGGACGTGAAAATTATCCCAATGATATAATTGTGCGGATGCAACGTATATTTTTTTATGGGATATTGATGTTGTTTCCGGTAATGTTTATATCAGGCTTCCGCTTTGAAACTGAACTTGTTTTGCAACCTTCAGTGGTATTACAATTGGTTTATCTGGGACTGGGAGCAAGTGCTTTAGGGTTTATTGTTTGGAATAAAGCATTAGGACATATAGGTGCTTTAAGTGCAGGGCTGTACATATTTCTGATTCCTGTACTTACAATTATTGTTGCAAGAATTGTTCTTGGCGAACAGCTAACTATATTTTCAGCAATTGGAGCATTTTTAATACTTTGTGGTTTAATGGTAGCAAAAAATTGGTTAGTAGAGTTTTGGCTAGCTATAAAAAAATGACATTAGTAAAAACTAATAATTTGGAGGCATAAAAATTGATATTTCCTACCCCCTTAAAACGTGATGATAAAGTTGCTTTAATAGCTCCGTCCAGCCCTATACTCAGTAGCGAACGATTAGACTTTGCTGTATCTTATCTAAAAAACCTTGGACTTAGTCCTCTGGTTGGCGAAAGTTGCCATAGCCATTATGGCCATTTGGCTGGGAAGGACGAGCTGCGCGCAATTGATATTAACCGGGCTTTTAAAGATAAGCAAATTAGTGGAATTTTTTGTATACGTGGTGGCAATGGAGCAGCAAAGGTATTAGATAAAGTCGATTTTGAAGCAGTACGCAATAATCCTAAATTTTTCTGTGGCTACAGTGATATTACAGCTTTGCACATTGCTCTAAACAACGTAGGGCTTGCAACTTATCATACCCCTATGGCATCAGAAGCCAATTTTGTTGATGCTGACGAATATACGCTTAGCGAATTTGAAAAATATATATTTGATCCGTTAATATTGGGACTTATACCAATGCCTTCCGGTCATCAGGTTAAAACTTTGGTAAAAGGTATAGCAGAAGGGAGAGTTTGTGGTGGCAACCTTTCGAGTATGGCCGCACTCATGGGGACACCTTATGAAATAAACACAAAAGGTAAAATTTTGTTTATAGAAGAAGTAGGTACAAATGCACCAAGAGTTGACAGGATTTTAAACGGTTTGAGGTTGGCTGGAAAATTTGATGATTGCACAGGAGTTATTTTTGGAGATTTTACAAATTGCGAACCCATTGATCCTGCATTTAGCCTTAGTATCCCTGAGATATTGTATAACCTTAACCTAAAAGTACCTACCATATATAACTTCCCTTGCGGGCACATTTTGCCAACAACTTCTATTCCTTTTGGCTTGATAATCCGCTTAAATGCTTCAGCAGGAACACTGGAAGTTGTGGGAGCTATGTAAAAAGAAGCTGTATTCACAGCTTCTTAATGGCTCTATTCTCCTATTCTTACAGACCTAATCGGTCTCATTTTGTTATCGGTTGCCTGTCCGTTAACTTTGCGATTGGCATAATTTTCGCCAAGATAATATCACTATTACTATTTGAAATACACCTAAAAATCCAAACAATGGATAAACATATCCCACGATATTAGAAAATCCTATGTATGCCGCCGGTATCCCAAGTGCTACAAGTATCATACATAACATACGGCGGTTTTCTTTATGGTTTGCAGCACCACTCTTACTTGTAATATCATTTTTGGAATACCTTTTAATATATCCTTGGACAACTTCCGTTAATGCAAAAGAATTGCTGATAGCAGTAGTAAAGATAGCACACATCATCAAAGCCAGATAAAGAAATGTAAAGATTTGGCCAAATCCTTCTGCAACTACTAAAAAAGGAATTTCTACACTAATCACTTCTGCATAATTAAGGTATAAAGGCAAAGCCATACAAATTCCAAGAAACGTAAGGGCAAAGCCTCCCATAAGCCCCCCCATCATGCAATCTTTATGACTTTTAGCTAAACGGCTGGAAGAAGCCAACACTGACATTCCGGATACAATATTATAAGAGGCATATACAATTGCTGATAATATCCACTTTGGAGCTAGTGAATCTTGTAAAAAAGTGGGGGAAGTACGGTTAAAAAAGGCATATAGCCCCATAAATATCCCACCTACTACCATTACAGGTGCCAATATCCCATTAATCAATGCTATTCCTTCTAAACCAAACCATAATGCCACCAAAACTATAACTGCAATGAGTAATACTCCTACAGTGAAAGAAAAATTACTTGATTGTTCCAGCATGGCACCTCCCGCAGATAACATTGCAACAAATAAAACAAAAAGAAATAGTGCTGCCAGTGCCTCAAGCACAAGCCCCAGCCTTTTTCCTGCTAAGTAAATCATCAATTCTCTATAGTCGGTAAAGCCTTTTCGATGACATATGTCAAGCGTTGCCCAACCGGTAACTGCAAATAATACTCCTGCTGTTATTAACCCCCATATTCCGGAAGGCCCATATGCTACAAAATATTGAAGCAATTCTTGTCCGGAGGCAAAACCTGCTCCTAAGATGACGCAAGTATACATTGCCGCCAATTTAAAACCATTGCTAAAACCATTGTTTGTACGCAAAAAAACACCCCTTGTCTACGTTATACTATAAATGTATACACAAGGGGAGTCTTATTCATGACTGTGGTCTGTTCATTTTTTCCAAAAGTTCTGATACAGGAACACCGCTTGGTCGGTTATCCCTTTTTAAACGATATAAACAATCTAAATCATTTTCTTTAAGATAGTTCATTCCATCGTGGCAAGATAGTGTTGCAATAAGACCTAATTCTTTTAGCACCGGCTTTGCATTATCGGAGACTATTCCAAAAGGATAGGTAAAGGTATTTGGTTCAAAGCCCAATACCTCTTTAATGCGCATTTGCATTTTTGTTAAATCTTCTCGTAGTCTTTTTTGATAATTTTCTACTGATTCTCCATGTTTTTGACCGCTACCTTCATCTTTGTGCAGATCATAACTATGATTTTGAATTTCAACATATTTGCTATCGTTCATTTCCTTTATTTGGTTCCATGTTAAGGTAGGGAAAATCTTTGTACTCTCATGGTTAGATGCTAACACGGTACATTCATCTGTAGGTCTTCCCAATACAGACACAACTGCTTTCATATCGTACTTTTGAAGTAGCGGATATAGATAGCGGTAATCACTACTGTTACCATCGTCAAAAGTAAGAACTATGGACTTATCCGGAAGTTTTATTCCATTATTTACAAAAGCTATTAAATCCTCCATAACAACTGTTTGGTATCCCTTTTCTTTAAGATACTTTAGGTCGCTTTCAAGTTCTTCCGGTGTAATGCCATGCTTGCCTATATAGCGGCTGTTTTTAGTCACTAAATGGTACATGATGATGGGAACTTCCACTGTTTCTTGCTTAAAAAATGCCGGAGTTGCAGAAGATTCTTCAGTCTTTGATTCTTCAGCCTTTTCAGCAAACACCGGTTGCGCTCCAAAACAACATAACATCATAACAATGAAGGGATAAATTAGACGCTTTTTCACGTTTTTCATAACTTCACCTCTTTTTATATTATTGCTGGTAATGAAAATTTAAGTCTGTAAATTTTTTTCATAAAAAATATTTTTAATTAGAACAATATGGCAAGCTTTTTTCAATTGTTTTTTATTGAAAATATTTGTATGATTAAGTATATGAAAGGAATGAGTATAAATATGGCAAGTGAAAAAATGATGATACTTAATATGTTGCAAGAAGGAAAAATAACAGCAGATGAAGCTGCTAAACTACTATCCTCTGTAGAGGATCCGAATGTAGGAAAATCCGGCCCAACTGTAAAACCCGGCCCGGGACGCCCCGATGCAAAAAGAGTAGATTCTGATCCTGTCTCTAACAGCAACCGCCTCGGAGGGGCAAAGCCTACTTCTTCCGGTAGTTCCTCCGGTATAGATTTTGACGAGCTTGGACGAAAATTTGCTGCCTTTGCAAAAGATTTAGAACCTAAATTTCAAAAAGTAACGGAAACTGTAGCAGAAAAAACTGTCACCATAGCAGATAAACTCTCTAAATCTTTGGAAACTGCTACTACACCGGCACCACCCAGAATGCCTTCAAGTATGGCGGCAAGTCCGGCTGTTGGAACAGAGCGTCATATTGAGCTAACAGTATTAGACGGATACAACGAACTTAACTTGGCAGGTCTTAACGGAGATGTTTTAATTAAAGGGTACAATGGAGACAAGATATCTGCTAAAATTCATTACAAAGCTATACGCCATGGTGGAGTCATTGACCTTATTAAATTGGGAGGTAAATACTATCTTAGCTATGAAGAAGATGAGTTTAAATCTGTTTCCATAGATGCTTATGTGCCATCACATATGTTTAACGTTATCAATATCAGCAGTCTTAATGGGAATATGGAGATATCAGGTCTTAATTGTGGTCAACTTCAAATTTCTAATACTAATGGCCAGCTAACATTATCAGACCTGTCCGCGGAAAACATAAAAAGCGAAAGCGGAAACGGCCGTATGGCAGTAAGGGGTATAACCGCCGCTACAGCAGTAATTGAGCATTTTAACGGTTCCGTAGATGCCGGAGAAATTGATGCGCAAAAGCTGTCCCTTACCAATTTTAACGGAGCTATATCCATGAGCAATTCTGCTTTTGATCATTATGATGAATACTTATGGAGCTTAGATACCAGTAATGCCAAACTTACTCTTAATGTCCCTACTTTGCCTAATTTGGGATATCACATACGCTCCCATGCAACTTTAGGAAATATTAGAATAGGTTTAACAGGTCTGGAATTTTTAATTAACGACCCTAGTCAGATAGAAGCTCGCACTGCTTCTTTTGACTCTAAAAGCAAAAAAGTCAGGCTGGCTTTAGAAACATCTAATGCACCATTAACAGTTAACTGATAGGAGGTTTTTATAATGGATTATAAAAAAGAATATGAACGCTGGCTACAAGATCCTGCAATTGATGAGGCTACCCGCCAAGAGTTGCAAAGTATAGCTACAAACGACAAAGAAACAGAAGATCGTTTTTACACCTATCTAGCTTTTGGTACTGCCGGAATGCGTGGCGTAATAGGCGCAGGTGCAAACCGTATGAATATTTATACTGTACGTAAAGCTACTCAAGGGTTGGCAAACTATATCCTGGCTCAGGGTACAGAAAAAAAAGGGGTAGTTATAGCGTATGACTGCCGTCGCATGTCACCGGAATTTTGTGAAGAAGCAGCGTTAGTTCTTAATGGTAATGGTATACACACATATGTTTTTGACAGTTTGCGCCCTACCCCGGAGCTATCTTTTGCAGTGCGCCATTTAAACTGCACGGCCGGTATTGTTATCACTGCAAGCCATAATCCATCAGAATATAATGGATATAAAGTATATTGGGATGATGGCGGTCAAGTGCCTTATCCAAGGGACTATGCAATTATAGAAGAAGTGAATAAAGTTACAGATTTTTCTCAAATTAAAGTTATGGATAGAGTTGAAGCAGAAAAAGCCAACCTATTCCGTATAGCGGGGCCGGACGTGGACACTGCATATATTCAAGCTGTCTTAAAAGAGCGGAGGCATCCGGAATTAGCCGGAGCACCTTTGAAAATCGTCTTTACGCCACTTCATGGTACGGGTTACGTCCCTGTACAGCGAGTATTAGCAGAAGCGGGGTACGAAAATGTACACATAGTAGAAAAGCAAGCTCAGCCTGACGGAAATTTCCCAACAATTTCTTCGCCAAATCCTGAAGATTATAAAGCCTTTGCTTTATCGGAAGAATTAGCACTTGAAACAGATGCAGACATTATGTTATGCACAGACCCGGATGCAGACAGAATGGGTGTAGCCGTTCGTGTAGCAAAAGGCAAATACATCCCTTTTAATGGCAATATGACAGGTGCGCTTTTAACAGAATATATTCTCTCGCAAGACAAAGCTTCCGAAAAACTATCTGAAAATGATGTAGTTATTTCAACAATAGTTTCTACAGATATGACTCGGACAATTTCAGAAGCATATGGTGTAACATATATGGAAGTACTTACCGGCTTTAAATATTTTGGAGAAAAAATTAAAGAATTTGAACAAAGTGGAAACTACAAATATGTATTTGGATTTGAAGAAAGTTATGGTTGCTTAGCCGGAGACCATGCAAGAGATAAAGACGCAGTAGAGGCTGTGTTACTTTTATGTGAAGCAGCGGCTTTTTATGCAAAAGAAAACAAAACTTTATGGGATGTAATGGTAGATACCTATAAAAAATATGGATTTTATAAAGAATCCATTGAGTCCATTACCCTCAAAGGGGTAGAAGGATTAGCAGATATACGCCGTATTATGACAGGATTCCGCGAAAATCCTCCTAAAGATATCGGTGGCGTTGCTA
The DNA here is from genome assembly GCA_009785615.1 of Defluviitaleaceae bacterium. Classification (GTDB taxonomy): domain Bacteria; phylum Bacillota; class Clostridia; order Lachnospirales; family WQUN01; genus WQVX01. The sequence continues at coordinate 14,153 of WQVX01000020.1, forward strand.
TTATAGAAAGACGAGATTATCAGGAAGGGCAGATAGTAGATTGCATTACCGGAAATGCTACAGTTGCTACTCTTCCTAAATCGGATGTAATGTATTATGTGTTGGAAGATGGCTCTTGGGTATGCATACGCCCATCGGGAACTGAACCAAAAATCAAGTTGTATTTTGGCACATTAGTAAAAGAATGGTCTGATGTTGAAGAGGCAAACCAAAAAGCTGATGAAAAATTATCAACTATGACAAAAATTCTGAAAGAGCGTTGTATGTAAAAAAATCGTTCACCGAACTTTTTTAAAAGGAGAAAATATGTCAAGATACGACTTTAGTTCTATCGAGAAAAAATGGCGAGATCATTGGCAAGCTAACCCCATCCAAGACGAAAATTCTGATAAACCTACCCATTATTGTTTGGATATGTTCCCTTACCCCTCCGGCGAGGGGCTTCATGTAGGGCATTGGCGAGGGTATGTTTTGAGCGATGTTCTAAGCCGTTATAAAATTTTACAAGGTTATCATGTGCTTCATCCTATGGGTTGGGATGCTTTTGGCCTCCCGGCAGAAAATCATGCTATTGAACATGGTATACACCCTGCTGTTAATACTGCGGAAAATATCAGAACCATTAAACGCCAGCTTAAAGAAATTGGTGCAGTTTACGACTGGGATCGTGAGATAAATACAACTGACCCGGCTTACTATAAATGGACTCAATGGATTTTTGTTCAAATGTTTAAAAAAGGGTTGGCCTATGAAAAGGATATGCCGCTTAATTGGTGTCCAAAGTGCAAAACTGTTTTAGCTAATGAAGAGGCTTTAGGTGGAGAATGTGAGCGTTGCAAATCCGGCGTTACTAAAAAAATGTTACGACAATGGATGCTTAAAATCACAGCCTATGCTGATAGACTTTTAGCAGATTTAGAAAATTTAGATTGGCCGGAAAAAGTCAAAAAAATGCAAGCAGACTGGATTGGTAAAAGTTATGGCGCAGAGCTAGACTTTGAAGTAGAAAACAGTGATCAAAAAATCAGAGTATTCACTACACGCCCGGATACCTTGTATGGTGCTACTTTTATGGTAATGGCACCGGAGCATCCACTGGTAGCAAGATTAGTTTCTGCTGAACAAGCCGAAGCGGTTAAAGATTATGTACAGCGGGCAGCTTCCCGCTCATCAGTGGATCGTATGTCTGACAAAGAAAAAACCGGCGTATTTTTGGGATGTTATGCAATTAATCCCCTTGACAGAGATATGAAAATGCCCATTTGGATTTCTGATTATGTACTGGCGGATTATGGCACAGGAGCTATTATGTGTGTACCGGCCCATGATGAACGAGATTTCGAATTTGCCAAAAAATTTGATTTGTATATCCGTCAAGTTATCATAGCCGAAGGCGAAGATGCAAATAAACCTTTAGAAGAAGTTTATACTAACGATGGTTTAATGATTAATTCCGGTAGATTTAATGGGATGAACAATCGCCAAGCTTTGGAAGAAATATCACAAGAAGCAGAAAAAATGGGCATAGGCAAGCAAACCACCAATTTTAAACTGCGAGACTGGGTTTTTTCACGCCAGAGATACTGGGGAGAGCCTATTCCGATAATTCACTGCCCAACCTGCGGAATTGTCCCTGTCCCGGAAGATCAGTTGCCGGTACTGCTTCCGGATGTAGAATCTTACCTGCCTACAGATACGGGAGAATCGCCATTAGCAGCAGTTACAGAGTGGGTTAATACTACATGTCCAACTTGTGGCATTGCCGCCAAAAGAGAAACAAACACCATGCCTACTTGGGCAGGATCTTCTTGGTATTTTTTACGTTATGCCGACCCTCATAATGATGAGCAACTTGCCGGTTCGGAAGCCTTAAAAAAATGGTTGCCGGTAGATTATTATGTAGGTGGAGTTGAACATGCAGTACTGCACCTTCTATACGCACGTTTCTATACTAAATTCCTGTACGATATTGGTGCAGTAGAATTTGAAGAGCCTTTTGTAAAGCTGTTTAATCAAGGGATGATAACCCGTCATGGCCGTAAGATGAGTAAATCTATAGGCAATGGTATATCTCCGGACGACATTATTAGTCAATATGGCTGTGATGCATTAAGGCTGTATGAACTATTTGTAGGCCCTCCGGCTATGGATAGCGACTGGGATGACAGCGGTATAGAAGGAGTATTCCGATACCTAACCCGTACCCGGAAGCTTTTTAACCAATACAAGGACAATACGATTGAAGCCACGCCGGAAATGACCCGTCTACGGCATTTATTTATAAAAGACATTTCTCAACGTTTAGATAACCTCACCATGAATACTGTGGTCAGTGGATTTATGGAGCATACCTCTACATTAACAGATTTGGCAAAAAAAGCCGGCGGTATTGATGCAGAAACTATGGATGCTTTGACAATTATGCTTGCTCCTTTTGCCCCTCACTTAGCCGAAGAACTTTGGCAAATGCGAGGCAATAAAGATACTGTATTTGCCAATGAATGGCCAAAATATGATGAAAGCCAAATTAAGTCAGACACATTAAATTTGGCAATACAAGTAAACGGGCGTCTGCGTGGCCAACTTACAGTCGATGCCAACGCTTCAAAAGAAGATGTGCTTTCTCAGGCTAAAACAGAATTAGCTAAATGGTTGGATGGTATGCAGATTGTCAAAGAAATATATGTACCTGGCAAAATTGTAAATATAGTAGTAAAGCAATAGAAATCAATTATGAAACTTACAAAAATGCATCTGCCATCTGATATTTTCAAGGTGGAAGATGCATTTTATTGTCCTTTAAACAGGCTCTAACATGAATAAATAGACAAAATATTTTTTGCGATAGTTTGGATTTCAGAGATCATGTCAGGTGGATCCAGTATTTTAACTTTATCGCCAAAGCTAAGAAGCCAGCTTATCATATAGCTCCGATTTGTGAAGCCTATATCGAAATAAAGTCCCTCGGTTGTTTCGTAGTAACAATCCGGCCCATAGGCTTCGATTAAGTGATGCTTCACAGATCTGTCAAACAAGGCAGTCAGTTTAATATCATCCTTAAAATGGCTATTAAAGTCGCGTTTATCCGGTGGGATATCGCGCATGGCATATTGTTCAGCACTTTGGGATAGATTCCACAAGCGATTTAGCTTAAACATTCGCCAGTCTTGGCGTTTGGTGCAAAATCCGAACACATACCATGACGTCCATTGGAATATTACCAAATATGGCTCTATGCATCGATGACTCTCACCTTTGCCGTAATAATAGTCAAACTCAATTAGCCGCCCTGCAAGAATAGCACATTTGATGGTTTCGATTTTTTCGGTTAAATACCCTTTATAATGAGAAGCAAGGTCAATGACTATTGGCTCATGCATAGAAACAACAGCATCAGCATTTGCACCTAATTTGTCCAAGGTTCGCTCAATTTGGGATTGCTCTGAAACACTACCGATGCCTTTCAAGGCAGCGATTATGTCTGACAACTCCCCGGCGGTCAAAATGCTTTTGTCCAGCTTGAAACCCTCTGCAATAGAAATGCCGCCACCTGTACCTTGATAGGTGACAATGGGGATACCGGCTTGACAAAGAGCATCAATATCCCTGCCAATGGTACGGCGGTTGACTTCAAATTTTTCAGCCAGATAAGGGGCAGTTACGCGGTCATTTTGAAGTAAAATGGTAAGTATACCAAGCATACGATCAAGCTTCATTGTGACTCTACTAAATCGCTTGTAAATCCGAATGAAGGCTTGTTAATTATATTTTCCATTCATTTTCCCTCATTTTAAGATTTCAAATATTCTGTCCATAAGATTGTTCCACGGGCGAGATTCAATAATTGGGATGTCAAATTTCGCACAACTTTCCAAAAGCCAATTGCCATAAGCATGACTTGCATCTGCCCTAAATTGCTGTAATTGCCCCTCGCGAGCAATATAATTTTGCAAAATCTGCTCTCTTGATGGTTCGTGTATAAAAATTGATTTAACTTTGGGGATATCGAAAGAATATACAAGTTCCGGAAGGATAAAATCCCCTTCCAGAACCATAGGGATACCTTCGTCAATATGATCTTTTATTACTGCGATAAGACCGGGCGTTAACACTCTTCCAACATCAACTAATCTTTTAACTGCGTTGTTTATTCCTTCATCCTGCCAACCCGGATGTGTATTCCAATAGTGCAATTCCGGCAAGGTTTCAGGTGTGGTAGTTGCTTCAAGCAGCATTTGAAAGTCGTCTACTCTCACAAGATCAATATTATAATGGTGGGTAATTTGACGGCCTATGCTCGTCTTGCCTGTTCCTGATGCTCCGCCCAGTATTAAAATCTCCCAATTTCTCGTAATTTTCATCTCCTAACCATGAGCATTAATTCTATTATATCATCATAACGCGACAACTGCCTGTCGTGTTTATTTTTTATCAATTTAAAAATCCCTCGGCTAAGCCGGAGGGAGCAAGTTATTGACCACAGGTTCTAAATTTTCATAGTAGAAGGGTTAGTACCTTTATGCTTTTTAAACAGCCGACTAAAGTAGAAAACATCTTTAAATCCACATTTTTGTGCAACTTCTGTCACATTACCTTTTCCGGTTTTTATCATGTATTCTGCTTGGTTTAACCTAATTTTAGTAAGGTAATCACTAAAAACTAAACCTGTTTCTTTTTTAAAAAGTACCCCAAAATAAACAGGAGATAACTTTACTACTTCAGCTACACTGCTAAGAGTGATAGGTTCTGCATAACGATCAGTCATATATCGTATTGCAATTTTGATACGTGAATCAAACCGGTGTGTATCAACGTCGTATATCAGCATCTCAAAAAAGTGTTGCAAAATAAGCATAAAACGTGCGCGCATCCTCATTATGTATCCGGGGCTACGGCGCAACCAATCTTCATTTAATTTTTTATACTGGTCTATGATATCATAATGAATTCCAATATTTGATATTAAAGGCAGTGGAGGATTCACTTCTTTACCATCCATTATTATATACATACAAAAATTTGTGGCAAAGCATTCAAATAAGCCGGCTGACGGACTTTCGGCAGAGCGGAAAGAGTTTTTAGGAATACATAAAAGATCCCCATCTTTAACTAAAATTTCTTGGTCGTTAATTATGTAATTTGCACGCCCTCCTACTACATAAGTTATGTCAATAAAATCCATTTGAGATGGTTCTATTTTCCAATCGGATGTATTATTACGATAAATAAAGTATTCAATGCTTGGTATGCTATTATTAAAAATATCTAATTCTATGATGATCACCCCCGAATTTTCACTGCTTAACTATACAGGTTCATCATTTTTTTGTCAAGATGCTCAAATTACTGTGTTTCAAAAACTTCAAATTGGTGAAAATGTCGATACATTTGTAAAAAAATTGAAACTTTAAAAGCTGAAATTATAGTGCTTTTAATATCTGTTTTTCAATACGAACTACCCTTGCGACACCTAACATCTTTTGATATACTTCTTGTCACAGGAAATTTTCTAAGGACTTTTCCTGTGAATTTTTATGACGAGGTACATACATATATGCGAAAATTATGCGCATTACTTATATTTTTGATGTCGTTTTATATCACTCCTATGGCTGTGCATGGTACAGTCACTTTAACTGCACCCTCAGCAATTTTAATTGACCGGGCTACAGGCAGGGTGCTGTATTCCTATAATGAACACGCCCGCATGTATCCGGCGGGTCTTACTAAAATGCTTACCGCCCTTGTAGTGCTGGATTATATGGACCCTGATGACATTATAGTGGTTGGTACAGAAATTTATAATGTGCCCAGAACCTCTATTTTATCCGGACATCAGGCAGGGGAACATATTACTGTCCATAATCTGTTGCGAGGACTGATGACTCGTAACGGCAACGATTCTGCTGTTGTGCTGGCATTAAATACAGTACGCATTCAGCGAAACAACCATAATGTCCCATTTGTTCCCGGTATGGAAATATTTAGTGGAATGATGAACGAACGTGCTGAAGAGTTGGGAGCTGTTAACACCCATTTTGTTAATCCAACCGGTCTGCATAATGATAATCACTATACAACTGCTTATGATCTGGCCCTAATTTCTCAAGCTTTTATGGAACATCCATTATTAAGAGAAATTGCAGGAGAAGCAGAATTTATTGGTAACAGTTTAGGAGATTTGGTTATAGAAGGGGCACATACAATAAACCACAATTGGGAAGATTCCAATCAGCTTATATCAGGAGGAGCTTTCCACTATTCATATGCTACCGGTATACGTTCCGGTACAACTTCGCAAGCCGGAGATTGTGTAGCGGCATCTGCTTCACGGCGAGGGGTTAATTTAATTGCTGTAGTTTTGGGTGCTACAGACCCGGAACGTTGGCATGATGCTCGTGCATTATTTGAATATGGTTTTTCTACATATGAATATCACGAACTTTTAGAGGTTGGCCAAAATATAAAAACAGCATCCATTCCTAACGCTATGTTGGGAGGAGATAATATTTTAGATGTATTGTCAGCAGATAACTTTACTTACTTGTTAAGTGCATCCCAAGTGTCACGCTTAGAGAGACATGTAATATTTGAAGATCGTTTTGTTGAAGAAACTAACGATTATTACAGTTATGACTACTACGAACTAAAGCTTCTTGCTCCTATTATGTATGAAGAGCGATTAGGAAGCGTGATATACATTTTAGATGATCAGGTAATTTTTGAAGGTGCAATTATAGCTGCTCAAGCAATACAAGAACGATCTTTGGACTCTGACATGGACTTCTACATAGCCTTGGTAATAAATAATGTATTCTCTTTACAAGCATTACCATATTGGCTTGGCGTTGCCGGTGTACTGATTGGGATTGCAGGAATATTTTTCGCTGTAAATGAGCGTCGTCGCAGTAGGCGTTCTTGGTATAGTAGAAGGTAGAGGGACACTTAAAATGATATATGACTATGAATTTAAAAACCGGGGCAAAATGGATAATGACGGACATTATATGAGCCGTAAGCAGGAGACAATATGATTAAGAGCATGACAGGATATGGGCGGGGCGAGTGTATACTTTGGGATTGGAAGTGTACAGTAGAGATTAAGGCGGTTAACCATAGGTATTGTGATATCACAATTCGCATACCACATATGATGAACCCTTATGAAGATCGTGTACGTAAAATGCTTGCAAAGGACATTCGCCGTGGAAAAGTGGATGTTTATATCCGTTTGGACTCTCTTGGTCAGCATCCGATAAAAATGGATGTAAATTTTGCTTTAGTAGATGCATATTTTAAAGCCCTAAACAAAGTGCTGGAACGTTATATTGTTCCGGATCAAGTAACTTTATCAATGCTTACGTCTAACCCTGATGTTTTTATGACAGATAATACCGTAACAGATGAAACAAAAAAACAAGTATGGCAAGTAATGGAAAAAGCTGTAGCTGCTGCTATCTCTCAATTTAATGACATGCGCATGAATGAAGGTTATTCAATGTATGAAGATATCATGGAGAAATGCAGCCATATCAAGGAATTGTTAACAGAGATAAAAACACGGGTACCTATATCTGCTCAAGATTACAAAAAACGTTTAACAGACCGAATTAATGAAGTTTTTACCCAAATGCCAAAGGTAGAGCTTGACGAAAGCCGATTGCTGATGGAATTAGCTATCTACGCAGATAAGGTTAATATTGATGAAGAGCTTACGCGGCTGGACAGCCATTTGGAACAGTTTTATCATATTATGACAGAAGATGATGCAGTAGGGCGCAAACTGGATTTTTTAGTACAAGAGCTACACCGCGAGGTTAATACCATAGGTTCTAAAACAGGAGATATAACAACATCAAAGCTTGTGATTGACATGAAAAGCGAAATAGAAAAGATACGTGAGCAGGTGCAAAATGTGGAATAAGCCCATCAATATTGGATTTGGCAATATGGTGCCTTCGGGACGTATAGTTGCTATGGTGGGTAATGATTCTGCGCCGGTAAAGCGTCTGATACAAGATGCCAGAGAAAAGGGCAACTTGATAGATGCTACACAAGGACGTCGTACAAGATCTGTCATGGTTATGGATAGCGGGCATATAGTATTATCAGCCATACAGCCGGAAACTATAGCAGGCCGCATGGGAGAACCTACTCTTCCACCGGGTGATAAGCTATGAAGGGTATGTTGGTAATTATATCCGGCCCTTCCGGATCCGGCAAAGGTACGGTAGTTAAAAATTTAAATTATTCACTATCTATTTCTGTTACAACCAGAAAAAAGCGTCCTACAGAGCAACATGGTGTGGACTATTTCTTTTGTACTGAAGAGGAATTTGTTTACATGCGTGAAAATAATGAGCTATTGGAACATGCTGCCTATGTTGGTCAATACTATGGTACCCCGCGTAAGTATGTTGAAGATCAAATTGACCAAGGCAAAGTAGTTGTGCTTGAAATTGAAGTTAATGGTGCATTGCAGGTGAAAGAAAAATTTCCGGAAGCAGTGCTTATATTTCTGGTGCCTCCTACTATCCATGAACTAGCCCGACGCTTGGCATTTCGTAATACAGAAGACTCTCTTGAAGTGGAGGATAGGATGCAGCGTGCATTGCTGGAAGTTCAGTTGATTGACAGATATGACTATCTGGTTATAAATGACGAACTGGATGTTGCAATGACTGAAATTGAAACAATTGTAACTGCCGAATTTTTAAAGCCACACCGTAGCAAGATGAGGATTGAAAGGTTTACATTAGAAAGATAGGCCCAAAAATTTGGGCTAATATAAGGCATAAAAAAGGAGCGTATCTGATTTGTTAACCCCATCGTATTCAGAATTAATGGAAAAAATAAACACAGATAATCTAGTAGACAGTAAGATTACCAGCCGCTATACCATTGTACTTGCAGTGGCTAAAAGAGCGCGGCAAATTATTGATGGTGCAGATCCTTTAACGTATGCACCCACAGATAGAGCCGTTTCTATTGCTGTCAAAGAGATGGGCGAAGGTAAAATTAAAATTAATGTGGAAGAAGATATGATTGACGGAACTTATGAAAGAATGCTTGCTTCTCAAAACAGATACAAAAATATTACTGCCGCAACTACAGATGATTTGCGCGAGGACTTAAAAGATAATTATGAGCCAATAGTTTATGCTAAAGATGATGATGACATAGATGTTGAAAGCTATGGAGTTGGACTGGAAGTAGTAGAAGAGTCCTACTTGTACGATGAAAGTGACGATATTGACCAAAACGATGACTTTGGCAAATATGATGATGAATAATGAATAAAATCTATGCCTTGGTATGTGTGGAAATCACTAACGAGAGCTTAGATCGTCTTTTTCACTACACCATCCCTGAAGTTATCCAACATGTTATTACAGCAGGGATGCGGGTAAGTGTCCCTTTTGGAAGCCGTAGTAAGCCTATTTGCGGATATGTAGTAGGTTTTTCTGATGAAACAGATATACCACATAGCAAAATAAAATCTATCAACGGTCTGTATGAATCCTATCCTGTTTTTTCTGCTAACATGCTATCCTTAGCCCAATGGATGCAAGAAAAATATTATACTACCTTAGCCAACTGTTTAAATTGCATTTTGCCGCCCGGATTGTCCGGTAAAGTAGGTAATTTAAATAAAACCGGATTATCCGGGCTAGTGGAAGCTGACGTTTCATCAGTAGAAACAAAAGAACGTCTGCATATTAATTTGACACAGGAACAATTAGAGGTTGTAAATGAGATTTTAGATAGATTAGAGACAGGAGATCCGCAACCAATTTTGTTACATGGGGTTACGGGCAGTGGTAAAACAGAAGTATATTTACATGCAATAGCTAAAGTTATGGAAATGGGTAAACAAGCAATTATGCTTGTACCTGAAATTTCCTTAACTCCTCAAACTGTTTCAGCATTTAAAAAGCGTTTTGGCGATGCGGCGGCAGTTACTCATAGTCGATTAACTGCTAAAGAACGCCTGATACAATGGCAAAAGGCTCGTTTGGGCAAAGTGTCTGTAATGATAGGCCCACGCTCAGCAATATTTACACCTTTTGATAAGCCGGGCATTATTATAATAGATGAAGAGCACGAAACTACTTATAGGTCAGAAAGTGCGCCCAAGTTTGATACTCGTGAAGTAGCTGTAAAAATGAGCGAGCTGGCCGGAGCTTTGGTAGTGATGGGTTCTGCTACACCAAGTCTTGAAACATATTATCAATCAAGTTCGAGTACAAAGGTAGAAGATGGTTTTAGACTACTTACTATGGCACAGCGCGTTAATGGGATGTTTCCGGAAGTACATGTGGTAGATTTACGACGTGAACTGGCAACAGGTAACACCTCTATTTTTGGTCGTGCTTTTCAAGAAGCTATTGCAGAAAATTTAGCGGCTGAACGGCAAGTAATTTTATTTATAAACCGGCGAGGGCATTCTTCTTTTGTATCTTGCCGCCGATGTGGCCATGTGATGGGGTGTGATAATTGCCGTGTTAATCTTACATACCATGCAAATGAATACAGCTCCGGCCTGTTAATATGCCATTACTGTGGCAGAACTTCTCAAGTTCCCAAAATATGTATAGCTTGTGAATCGCCATTTATTCGCTATTTTGGCGTAGGCACCCAAAAAGTAGAAGAAGAAGTTGCAAAGTTGTTTCCCGGCGCAAAAGCACTGCGTATGGATATGGATACTACCCGCAGCAAACAGGGTCATACTAAAATTTTATCTGCCTTTCGTAAGGGAGAAGCTCAAATATTGATTGGAACCCAGATGATTGCTAAAGGTTTAGATTTTCCTAATGTAACATTAGTTGGGGTAGTAGCTGCGGATTTGTCATTGTTTTCCGGAGATTTTAGAGCGGCAGAGCATACCTTCCAATTGCTAACACAAGTTTCAGGCCGGGCAGGCCGGGCAGAAAAAAGCGGAAGAGTATTTATCCAAACATACAACCCGGAACATTATAGTATTTCTTTGGCCAAGGACGCAGATTACAATACATTTTATACACAAGAACTATCCATAAGGAGTACTATGGGATATCCTCCTTTTTCACATGTGTTTATGGTTTTATTTGTTGGGCCGGACGAACGTGCCATAATTATGGCATTGAATAAATTATTAGCAGTCATGCGATACTGCAATAAGAAAGGGCTGTTTGAAATGCTAGGCCCTGCACCGGCATTTGTATCTAAAATCAAGAAGCAATTTCGTTGGAAGCTGTTAGTTAAATGTACACAGGAGGAAACTTTAAAGCGATTTGTTTTATATTGCTTAGGTAAGCTAAAAGAAAATGATCCGCTAACGGGAATAGGCATACATCTAACGCTGAACCCTTTAGCAATGGAATAGGTGAATTGAAATATGGCACTAAGACAGATACGCCAATATGGCGATGAGATATTGCAAAAAAAAGCAAAGCCGGTTGTAACATTTGACAGTACACTGCATGGATTGTTAGAAGACATGTGGGATACTTTAAGAGAACATGATGGTTTAGGGCTTGCAGCACCACAAGTAGGATTGTTGCGCCGTGTAGTTATTGTTGAAATGGAAGAGGCAACTTACGAGATAGTAAACCCGGAAGTATTAGAGACCTCCGGCAGTGAAGTGAGGATAGAAGCATGTTTGTCAGTTCCAAATAAACAAGGTGATGTAGAACGCCCTGCCTATATAAAAATAAAGGCATTAGATAGGTATGGCAATCCATTTATAATAGAATCTGATGAAGAAATGCTTGTAACAGCCTTATGTCATGAAATTGACCACTTAGATGGAATTTTATTTTTAGATAAAGCTTTAAAGATACAGGACAGGCCGCTAGATGAAGAAATAACTGAAAGAAGAAACAAAAAAGATGGTAGGCAGGCTTCAGATAAGAGAAAATCAAATGTAAGAGGTAGAAAATGAAAATATTATTTATGGGGACACCGGATTTTGCTGTGCCTATATTAGATACATTGTCAAAAAAGCATCAAATAGTGGCAGTAGCTACCCAACCCGACCGACCAAAGGGACGGGGTAAAGGCATGGCATTTTCTCCGGTAAAAGAATATGCCTTGTCTTTGTCTCTGCCCGTTTTACAGCCCGAAAAGGTCAAAGACGATGCTTTTGTTGAAAAAATAACAGCCTTGGGGGCGGATATCTTTGTGGTAGTAGCTTATGGTCAAATTTTACCATCCTACATTTTACAGATCCCCCCCTTGGGCTGTATTAATATCCATGCATCTTTGCTTCCCAAATATCGCGGAGCCGCCCCTATGCAAAGGGCAATTCTTAATGGAGATAAGGTTACAGGAATCACCATTATGTACATGGATAAGGGTATGGATACAGGTGATATGATCCTAAAAAAGAATTTAGATATCGAAGATAGTGATAGATTTGCAAATATTCATGATAAGATGTCCACTCTTTCATGTGAATGCATAATAGAAGCCCTAGATCAAATTGCGGCAGGCACGGCTGTAAGAGTACCTCAAAATAATGAAGAGGCCACCTATGCACCTATGCTCACAAAAGAGGATGGACTAATAAATTGGAAAAAATCCACTTCTCAAATTATTAATCAGGTAAGGGCATTAGACCCTTGGCCCGGCACGTATACTTATTATGATGGCCAGATGTTAAAAGTTTGGGATTGTGCTTTTTACGAAAAAATTGCATCTGATGCCCAACCGGGAGAAGTAATTGAAAATGGCTCTCATTTGGCGGTTAAAACCGGGGATGGAATTTTATCAATAACTATGGTGCAAGGCCAAGGTGGTAAGCGTATGAGCACAGCAGATTATTTAAGAGGACGAGCTATTGATGTTGGAAAGGTATTAGGGTAGCTGATGTATACACGAGATCAAACTAAAACAATATATGTTGGAGGTATACCGATAGGAGGTGGCAACCCTGTCACCATCCAATCAATGACTAACACAGACACCCGAAATATATCGGCAACAAGAACGCAAATACAGGCTCTTGCAGATGCAGGCTGCGAAATTGTTAGAGTTGCTGTTCCGGATAACGAGTCTGCTGAGGCATTTAAGGAAATAAAAAAACTTTCTCCTATACCTGTAGTTGCAGATATCCATTTTGATTATCGTTTAGCACTTGCTGCTATAAAAAATGGTGCAGACAAGCTTCGTATAAATCCCGGAAATATAGGGGGAGAAAATAACGTCCGAATGGTAGCAGAAGCGGCAAAATCAGCAGGAATTCCAATACGGGTAGGTGTTAATGGTGGTTCACTTGAAAAAGAATTGCTTAATAAATATGGTGGGGTTACAGCAGAGGCATTGTGCGAAAGTATTCTAAGGCATGTAAAAATGTTGGAAAGCAATTCATTTTATAACATAGCTCTTGCTATAAAAACCTCGAATGTCCCTCTTACTTTAGCCGCTCATCGACTTTTATGCGAAAAATTGAACTATCCGCTACATATAGGTATAACAGAGGCCGGAACGCCTTATCGCGGCACTATAAAATCTGCCGTTGGCATAGGTGCTTTACTTGCAATGGGTATAGGCGATACAGTGCGGGTGTCACTAACCGGTGATCCAATAGAAGAAGTAAGGGTGGCCAAAGAAATTTTACAGGCTTTTGGATTGCGCTCTTTTGGCCCTAAAATTATTTCCTGCCCTACTTGTGGTAGATGTAAAGTAGATTTGGCTGCTATAGCTCAAAAAGTGGAGTCTTTTTGTGATGCTTTAAACACTCCTATCACTGTGGCAGTAATGGGTTGTGTAGTTAATGGGCCGGGAGAGGCAAGAGAAGCTGATTTGGGATTAGCTTGCGGAGATGTCTCTTTAAGCGATGGTAAAGTGTATGGTGTAATTTTTCAAAAAGGACAGATTGTAGAAAAGGTTTCAGAAGATCAACTGGCAGAGGCTTTGATTACAAGGATTACAGCATTAAAATTATAGAGATAAATAGTTTCCATGTATGTTTTTGCTATAGCATTTACAACTCTCGGCAATTATACTATAATTCATGTTCAAATTTATTTTAATATGACTGCTGTTAAATACCGAGAAGGAGTGTGGGTTTTTTGGAACCAAGTATAGGGGAGTTAATTTTAGCGTTGGCGTTAATATTTTTTTCGGCGTTTTTTTCTTTATCCGAAACTGCGCTTACATCCCTTAGCAAGTTTAAAATACGTGCCATGATAGAAGAGAAGAAAAAGGGTGCAACTCAAATTGAAAAAGCTACAGAAAATAAAGATAGGTTGCTTAGCTCAATTTTAATTGGCAGTAATTTTTCAAATATCGCACTAAGCTCTATAGTAACAGCCTTTGCACTTACAGTTGCAGGAAATAACGCTGCAAGCATTGCTATAGCAACAGGGGTTGCTACTTTAATTGTTTTAATATTTTGTGAAATAGTTCCTAAAACTGTTGCTATGGAGCATCCGGAAAAAATGGCTCTTTTGATTGTCAGACCTTTACGGATGCTTGTGGTGATATTAACTCCTATATCAATAATACTCAATTTTTTTATATCGTTAATTTTTAAACCTTTTGGTTATTCAAACAAAAAACAGGATAACAGCATTACAGAATCTGAGCTTAAAACAATGATAGAGGTAGGTTATGAGGAAGGGGTTATAGAACACGACGAACATAAAATGATGGGAAATGTTATGGAATTTGATGATGTCTTAGCAAAAGATGTTATGACTCCAAGAACAGAAATGGTTGTAATCTCCATAAACTTTACATATAACGAAGTTTTGAATGTGTTTAGTACGGAACAGCTTTCCCGCCTTCCCGTTTATCAAGAAAATATAGATAATATAGTGGGTGTTTTGCATATTAAGGATTTTATTTTGGCAGATGGAAAAGGCGATATGTTTAAAGTGCAAGAATATATGCGAGAGCCTTTTTTTACCCTTGAGTTGAAACGGACAAGAGAATTATTTACAGAAATGCGTCGTGCTAACTCTTCGCTTGCAATTATTTTAGATGAATATGGTGGAACAGCAGGTCTACTATCTATGGAAGATATTATTGAAGAGATAGTGGGCGAAATATTTGACGAGCATGACGACGTGCGCAAGGAGGTAGAATTTGTAGGTGAGCATGAATATGTAGTTAACGGATCCATGAAAATTGATGATTTTAACGAGCTTGCAAATTCAAACCTTACTTCTGAAGAATATGAATCTTTAGGTGGATATGTAATGGGTCTTGCAGGCGCGGTACCCAAGTCGGGAATGTCTTTGTTTGACGGTAAAATCGCTTTTATTGTGGAAGAGGTTGAAAAAAATCGCATTGAGCGTTTAAGAATAAAACTTGATTCAATAAATGAAAGTGATTAACACATACATGCCAAATTTTTTGAAAAAAGTTAAAGATACCCAACCGGTAACAAGATGAGACCGGTTGGGTATCTTTTTAATTTTAAATATTCATATGCAAAATTGGTATATTAGCTATAATGGATATTATTGGAGACAGAAAGCACAGCCACATAAGATTTGGCTTGTTTTCATTTGTTGCACGGTTGCGTATAACAAATGTGATAATTAAGTGAACGATTGCAAGTATAATTGGAAGTATGAAAGCAACCGCTACCCTTGGAAGATGCGATGGGTTTGGCATTACATTTACTTGCATTTGCTCCGGTAGTTTGCCCCACGCAATTAAATATATTACCATAGGCAATAAACTAACTATTGTGGATACTACTTGAATTTTGGTGAAATTTGATGTATTCATAGAATTTCCTCCCGGGATTTTTATACATATTTAGATTTGTTATTCATCATGCTTGCGCAAAAATTGTGAAAATGGTTTTTGTTCTCTAATGTGTTTAAGCCATCTAAGCGTATTGTGGGCATTTTGAAGTCCATAATATAGCGTGGATATTCCAAAATACTCTTTTTCGTCCATAATTTCGGGAAGCATTTTTGCTATGTTTTGTAATTGTATCATCCCTTGTTCAATGAAAATTTCATACTCTTGTAACCGTTTATTTCGTATTTCTTTTGGCAATTCTCCGTAAAAAAATATTTGAGCCAATTGTGCTTCACCACTCATATTTAAGTCAATTGGTAATGAGAGCCATTCCAAGAATACTTCTTTGCCCAACTCGGTTGTTTTATAATATTTTTTTAGCCTCTTTCCTTGCATTTGTTCACTCATGGTTAAATAGCCTTTTTCTGTGAGCTTGTTTAGTGCAGGATATAATCTACCATAATTTGCTTTGTAGAAAACTCCTATGCTACTTTCAACCTCCTTTTTTATGTCGTATCCGGTTAATTCCTTTTCAAGAACCATGCCCATAACAATGTAATCAAGCATTGTTTCACCTCCGTGAATATATCCATTGAATATATTATATTGATTATAACCATAGTTGTCAATAGGCAAAATAAAAAAATACACCATCATCTGATATACAGTTCCTATTGCTGTCATTAGCCGGTAGCAGTATAATTTTACTTACATCAGAGGTAACAAAAGACGATAAAGAAAAACGTGGCAAGCTACAATCACTTGCTTTTACTAAATAGCACATTTTGTAAGTGATGAAGAGTTAAATCGTGTATTGGAGGAGAATAGCATGGTTTTAGAAAAAAAATCGCGCAGTTAGAGTACTGACGGATTTAGGCAGAAAACAAAGTGTAAATGAATTGCAAGCTTGAACTATCCGGGATTGCTTTGAATTTCTTAAAGATGTTGACATTTTAATTAAGAAGCTGTATAAGAGTTGAATACAGCTTCTAATATTTTTGAACAGGAAGATGCACATGCGTATGCGTAAAAAGCCATGGGCCGCCAATGAACTAGCCGATAATCCAAATATTTTACACGACCCATCAGCTTATGCTTATAAAATGCCGGAGTATTTTAACAATAATCAGCCTATTCATTTAGAACTAGGCTGTGGCAAAGGCAGGTTTATAACTAAAACAGCCGCAAGATACCCCGAAATTAACCATCTTGCCATAGAGCGGGATGCTACAGCTATGGCAGTAACCGCCCGTCTTTCACGCGGAATAGAAGCCTCTTTGGGCTTATTAATTTTGGATGCTACAGAATTGCCGGAATATTTTCTACCCGGACAAATTAAACGGCTTTATATAAATTTTTGCGATCCTTGGCCACGCAAAAAAAAATGGGCTAAGCGTCGCTTAACTCATGTAGATTTTCTTGAAATGTACGAAAAATTGGAAATTCCGGAGATTTTTTTTAAAACTGATAATCGGATTCTTTTTGAGTTTTCCATTAACCAGTTTTCTGAAAGAGGCTGGATCATGAAAAATATCTCATTAGATCTGCATAATAGCGGTATGGAAGATAATATTATGACAGAGTATGAAGAAAAATTTTCACCTCATGGCCCTATTTATAGGATGGAAACATATAAAAAGCTATAATCTCAAGAGCTGAACACAGGCTCTTAAATCCAACAAAAAACGAGAGTTGACGTAAACCTCTCGTTTTTTGTTTTATAGCAATTCCGATTGACATTAACACGTTTACGTGTTGATGCAAGCGGAAATTGCGCCCCCTTCACCGACACGAAGCACGTTAGTGCGAAGTGGAGGTGCTTTACCTTTTGGTAAATGTTGTTGTCGCTTCCTTGGAATGCAAAAACCGCCATAGTTGCGCTTGATCTTCTTC
>WQVX01000021.1 GCA_009785615.1 Defluviitaleaceae bacterium
TAAATTTTTAACTTAAATTGTGTCAGTTACCGGAGTATGACTGTAAGAGCCTGTTTAAAATCTTTTCTTACCGGAGTTCGCAGGCGATTTTTCGCCATTCATTAAGGAAGCGACGACGTTTACCCAAAGGTAAATTAGGAGGAGATTGCGAAGATGGGCAGAAATATCGACCGCAAAAATGGTAAAAAGGAGATTTTAAACAGGCTCTAAAACAAAGATGAGAAGCCACACTTGAGCGTGTGGGCGATAATAGCATGGTGGACGGCCATTGTCATCTGCATTTTATATAGTACTTCTCCTTTTCGTCAACTGAACTGTCAAAAAACAACTTGAACAAAAGGACTTGCAGCAGCTTATTAACGCTTGTTGCAAGATAATTCACTGACAGTTCTCAAACTTTGATTATATTAAATATGTTTAGAGGTTAAACTATGAAAAAAACAACTAATCTTGAACTAAACCAATTAATAGGGAACAATGTTAAAAAATATCGTATAGCTTGTGACCTAAATATTGGTGAACTGGCAAACTTGCTGGGGTATTCTTGTTCTGCTTTACGTTTAATTGAAAACGGAACAAGAGGAACATCAATCAGCACATTGCTAAAGCTTACTAAAATATTTGGAATTTCACTAGACACCCTTGTTAATGATTACGAAACAAAGCCTTCGTTAAAAATGGGGACTAAGCCTAACAAAATGTTAGCCATAAGCAGATCCTTGCCGGAAAAAGATTTGGAATTAGCAACTGAAATATTCATGATGTTACATAAACATAAACATGATTGTAAGAAATAAAATATGATGTTTTGCCACCTCAAATAAGCTTTGAAGTGGCATTTTTATTGTCCAACCGACGACAAAACGGAACCGATTGGACTCAAATTTTGATGGTAAATTTACCATCAATCCATTAAATTTTTAAGGACTTGAAAAGACATGATAATTCCGGGCTTGTATTCGCATAGGATATGGTGAGGTGGATGCTTTATATGAAAAACTTGACAATTATTACCCTGAGTCATAGGCAAACCTTAACTGAAACTATATCTAATTTGCTAAAAGATGATACTCGTGGAGAATCACACGGGAAATTCTACAAAGTATACTGTTCTTATGACAATTTGGATACAAATGTCCTTACTTATTTATTAGAACGCATTGTTATTTTAGATCATCCGGTTTATGGAAAGTCATCTAAGTTAACGGATATGGCACTAGAATTAAAGTTTACTGATGCGCACCGGTCAAACGTATTTCAACTTGAACGATACCTTGAAGAAAATGATCTGCTTCATTTGGAAGGCTACACTATTTTTCGCATGGCAGATTATCGTAACAAACTAGATATAATGATGTACTGTATTATTAAAAAGCTGAAATTGACAGATTCCTTACCTCAATATTGATGGTCGATCGGTTCCATTTTGTCACCGATTGACCAAAGACTTCCCACTTCTGTTAGGCGTTCAATCCATTCTTTTGTAAGTGATTCAATTTTAACTACCTTATTTGCTTCTGATGCATGTATCATGGTAGTTTTATCTAACATCATCCCCACATGGCCGGGAAAGAAGAGAAGATCTCCTTTTTGGGCATATGCGGGGGATATTTTTTTTATTGGAAATCCCGGCTTTATACGGGCATCTCGATAAATTACAACACCGTTCAGCCAATAAGCCATTGAGCACAAACCGGAGCAGTCTATCCCCAAAGGAGTTTTACCTCCCCAGCGGTATTGCGTACCAAGATACAGCTTAGCAGTTTCGCAAAGAGATTCTCGGCTTACTGATTTTGGAAATTGGGATATAAAGGTTGAACGTATGTATCCTATGCGGCCGTCAACTAAATATATTTTAGTCCAACCGGATTTTTCTTGTGAGAGATCAACTTCGTCTGCAATTTCATCTACAGTGCGCACAATACAGCCAAGTGTCAAGCAAACTAACAGAGGAGCTTGAACTTTTGGAGCAACAAGCACATCCGCAGCTACAATATTGACATAATATACTTGGCTTGAGGGCCGGGTTATCAATTTAGCATCAATTAAGTTGCTATAATGAATCCATCCCTCATAACGATAGGGAGTAGAAACAAACAGCCAGTCGTTTTCTTTAGCTTTTACTGATACTGCCATGCCATAAAGCACTTCATCTACCCTTTGAGATTGTGTGCAAGGATGTTCATATAAGGGCGCAACACTTGTTTGTATTGTTTGTATGGAAAAAATCATAAGACTCACTCCTTTGACAATTGCATTTAATTAAAGCTTGGGCTATACTGAGATATAATAAGATACCGGTGTATGTTATCACTACAAAATCGCACATTTTTTCGACTAATGCAGAAAAGTCTAGTACAGGGGGAATATTTAACTATGGTAAATTTGCAAAATGATTGGGATGAGTTGTTGCAGGACGAATTTAAAAAGGATTATTACCTACAATTACGTGCCTTTCTAAAACAGGCTTATAAAAGCCAAATTATTTATCCCTCTATGTACGATATTTATAATTCATTAAAATTGACGTCTTATAGCGAGGTAAAAGTAGTGATAGTGGGACAAGATCCTTATATTAACCCGGGAGAAGCCCATGGTTTAGCTTTTTCTGTGCAACCGGGAGCCAAAACCCCGCCTTCTCTGGTAAATGTCTTTAAAGAACTTGAAACGGATATACAATGTTATATGCCGGACAATGGATGTTTGGTGCATTGGGCCAAGCAAGGGGTATTGCTTCTTAACACTGTGTTGACAGTACAGCGTGGTGCAAGTAAGTCCCATGCACGCAAAGGCTGGGAACAATTTACTGATAAGGTTTTGGAAATAATTGATAATAAAGAAAATCCTGTAGTATTTATGTTGTGGGGCAAGGATGCACAAAAGAAACAATTGTTGATTAGTAATCCCAATCATTTGGTTTTAACGGCTACTCACCCAAGCCCATTAGCAGGGGGCAAATTTTTTGGGTGTAAGCATTTTTCTAAGGCTAATGACTTTTTGAAAGAAAAAGGATTAGATATAATTGATTGGCAGATTCCCAATCTAAATGCTGAAAGGTGATTGACCGTATATGATAGATGTAGCATTGTTGGGAACCGGTGGCATGATGCCCCTGCCGGGACGATTTTTAACGTCTATGTTATGTCGCATTAATGGAAGCATGTTGCTTGTAGACTGTGGTGAAGGCACTCAAGTAACTTTAAAGAAGCTGGGTTGGGGATTTAAAAATATCGATGGGATCGCCATTACACACTTCCATGCAGATCATATATCGGGGCTTCCCGGTTTACTTCTTGCCATAGGAAATGCAGAACGCACAGAACCTCTTAAAATGTTTGGACCACCCGGGCTTGCAAGGGTAGTAAAAAGCTTGCGGGTGATTGTGCCGGAACTACCTTTTGATATTCACTTTACTGAATGGTCTAATGAAAATACAAGTTGCTTTTTTATGCCGGATGTAGAGCTAAAGTCGGTTCAACTTCATCACTGGATTCCCTGTTTTGGTTATAGCTTAACAATGCATCGCAGGGGTCGATTTGATTTGGAGCGAGCAAAACAGAGCAATATTCCTATGGCTGTATGGTCGCCTTTGCAAAAGCAAGATGAAATTATATACGAAGGGGTACGCTATACCGGTGATATGGTTTTAGGCTCTTCTCGTAAAGGTTTGATGATAGGCTATTGCACAGATACTCGCCCGGTGCAACATTTGCCACAATTTATGTTTGGTGCAGATTTATTGATATGCGAAGGTCTCTATGGTGATGAAAGCAAACAAGAAAAGGCAACAGCCCACAAGCATATGTCTTTCCGGGAAGCAGCAACTATTGCTAAAGAAGCTAAGGTAAAGGAACTTTGGCTGACTCACTTTAGCCCGGCTATGCCGGACCCTCATAATTATATTCATGAGGCAACAAAAATATTTTCTAATACAATAGTAGGGCGGGATCGCATGACAAAAACACTAATCTTTGAGGAGGTGCCTAATGACGGATAATCGGACTGATATTCAGTTGATAGAAGAATGCCTTGTCGGACAGCAAGAAGCCTTTGCAGAACTTATTTCTCGGTACAAAAATTTAGTATATTCCATTATTTTGCGTATGACAAAAGATAAAGAAGAGGCTAACGACTTAGCTCAAGATGTATTTTTAAAGATGTATAAAAATCTGGCTTCTTATTCTCCGGAATTCAAATTTAGTACTTGGACAATGCGCATTACCACTAACCATGTAATAGATTTTCACAGAAAGAAAAAGCAAGAGACTGTGCCTTTAGAAGATGTTTCAGCAGTAATTGCAGCAGATATTGAAGATGCACCGGAGGCAGTTGTTTTGCGTAACGAGGAACGCGCACGCATCCAAGGAATAGTAGACGATCTGCCGGCAATGTACAAAATCCCAATTGTACTATATCATCAACAGGGTATGAGTTATCAAGAGATAGCAGACGAAATTAACGAGCCGCTGTCTAAGGTGAAAAACCGAATCTTTCGCGGGCGCAAAATACTCAAGGCTCGCTATGTAGAAGAAGGAAGGTGAAGGGTATGACATGTGATAAAGCACAAGACAGTATCATGTTATATGTAGAAAAACGTGTAAGCCCGCTTAAAGCTTTGGCTTTGCACCGACACATTTATACATGTGAAAATTGCCGTGAAATGTTTTTGGCTATGGATGCAGCATCTGAAATGGATTTTGAAATAGAGGAAGATTTTGAAGTACCTGAATGCTTTGAAGAAGAGGTTATGGCAAAAATATATGCCATGCCTTCCCACAAACCTGTAGTAAAAGAAGAAAAAACCAAAATAAATTGGCTACGTTTGCTTGGATGCTTATATGCTTTAATATTAGCAACAGGTTGGGGTGTATTATACAATACAGAATTAGTTCAATTATCATACTCTCCATTAGCAACAACTGAATGGATTGATGCTTTTTTTATTAGCCTGGCACAAGCAGGGCAAACGGCTGTACTTTATATGTCAAATATGGCAGGAGACTTTACCAATTATATTTTGATAATTGCTTTTGCCTTATGGTTGCTTGCGATTGGTATTTATGGCAAGGAAAAGACCAAGGTATGACTACAGAAACAGTCATATTGGGCATAGAAACTTCTTGCGACGAAACCGCTGCCGCTGTAGTAGTAAATGGCCGTAAGGTTTTATCTAATGTAATTGCTTCTCAAGTGGAAACGCACCGCCAATTTGGTGGTGTTGTTCCGGAAATAGCCGCCAGAAAGCACCTGGAAAACATTTCGTTTATAGTTGAAGAGGCATTAAAACAGGCCAACTTAACTTTATCAGATATTAATGGAATTGCTGTCTCTAATGGGCCGGGATTGGTTGGTGCTTTACTGGTGGGATTGTCTTATGCTAAATCTTTAGCTTTTGCCCGTCGTATTCCACTTTTAGGAGTACACCACATTTATAGCCATATTTGTGCCAATTATTTAAATGAAGAAAATTTTTGGGAGCCTCCTTTTATATGTTTAGTTGTGTCCGGAGGGCATACTCATTTGCTGGATGTACAAGATTATCACAATTGCAATATTTTAGGCCGTACAAGAGACGATGCAGCAGGCGAAGCCTTTGATAAAGTAGGGCGTACCTTGGGATTGCCTTATCCCGGTGGCCCGGAAATAGATAAATTGTCAAAAATCGGTGATTCTCTTGCTATTTCCTTCCCAAAGACTGTTTTTAAAGATAGTTTGGACTTTAGTTTTAGTGGGCTAAAATCTGCGGTGTTACAATATTTGCATAAAAATAAAGGTCAAGATATAGATGTTTCAAATGTGGCTGCTTCTTTTCAGCAGTCTGTTATTGATGTATTGGTTTCTAATACATTAAAAGCATGTGAACAAAAAGGAATAACAAAAGTTGCCCTAGCCGGAGGCGTAGCAGCTAACGGCGGATTAAGGGAGAGCATGTACTTAGCTTGTGCGAATAAGGGTTTGTCGTTAAACTTACCATCTATAGTTTATTGCACAGACAATGCTGCCATGGTTGCAAGTGGCGGATATTATCATTATATTGGGGGGCGTGTAGATAGCTACAACTTAAATGCCTATCCTAATATGGACATATAAATTAATTATAATAATTTGGGGGCTTTAAATTATCATGGATAAATTCATTTATTCTTTTCTGGACGAAATGCCTATTTTCTTGTGTGTTGCAAATGCCGATACCGAGGAGCCTATCTATTTTAACAAACTGGCACAAACTTGTTTTAACGACAAACCGGAAGAGGAAAAGGCTACATTTGTTAAAGATGTGTTGCGGTCAAACAATTTTATATTTCGTGATAAAGATGGTAATGACGGCAAAGGACGTTGGTTTAAAATGGAAAAATCATCCGGCGAATGGCCTGATGGTAAAAATTGCATTACAATTGTGGGTATGGATCATTCTCAATATATTTCAAATGAAGAGATTTTGTCTGTACCTGCATTCACTGACGATTTGACAGGCATTTTTAACCGAAACATTGGACTTGAACGGTTAACAAAACTTATTAATGAGCTGGAAGGTGCAATGCCTTCTTTTGCTATGTGCTTTTTAGATTTGGATGACCTGAAATTTGTTAATGAGCGGTATGGACATACCGCAGGAGATCAATATATTTTAACAGTAGTAGATTTAATTAAGAAATCTATTCGTAAAACAGATATTTTTGCCCGTATGGGCAGTGATGAATTTTTGGTTATTTTCCCAAAATGCACAGTATCTGTAGCAACTGCTATATTACAAGAAGTAACAAAAATGCTGGATGCAGTAAATGGCAGCAACCAACCCAGAACTTACTATTCCATAAGCTATGGCGTTTTAGAGATTGGCCCGGAGGACTGCAAAGACATAGAAGCATTATTATCTGAGGCCGGTTCTGTAATGCAAAAAATGAAGAAAGATTATAAAAAAACACGTATGTTACCATAAATATTACCGTAATTAAGACATAAAAAAGACCTCTTTAGAAATCGGGTATTGTCCAATTTCTGAAGAGGTCTTTTTCAATTTAAAAAGCAGTGGGCAATGAGCCGAGTTCTTTGCGAAAGTGATTTTAAACAGGCTCTTAATTCTTGATAAATTGCAACACCTGTTTAACCAACCGCACTTTATCTAATATAGAGTTGCCGCCTCCTTTGCCACCACCAAACAAACCGGCTATGGCACCAATTGCACCCAAAGCATTTGAGCCTCCTGAAGTGTTGTTTGATCCACCCAAAGCACTCATAGCCACTCCTAATACATTAGCCATTCCACGGTCTTGTGCAATTTTTTGAAGGTCACTAGCAGAACCTTCATTGTTTCCCGCAGATAAGAATTTGTTGCCTAAAAGCTGAACTATAGGCATAAGCGCGCAAACTTCGGCATCGCTTCCATTCCGCAGTACATCCCAAACTTGAGCGGGTTCATTAAGAGCCAAGGTTTCAATGTTATTTATTATGGTACCGGCTTCCTTGACAGATTTATCCCCTGCTTTTGGTGAATTTCCAGTTTTATTACAAGTTGTTATAAGTTGTGCAAGCATATCTTTAAGCAACTGTAGTACCTCCCAGTGTTAAAATTCGATTAATTTGAATTAATTATACTCTAAGCAGATTTATCTAGCAAGAAAATCTAAGAACCTGTTTTAAAATCTTTTTTATCGGAATTGCGCAGACGATTTTTCACCATGCCAAACAATTGATTCAACCGATCTCATTTTGTTACCGGTTGGATGCAGTTTCATATTTAAAAATGTTGAGTTTATGCTTGTTTTTGGCATTAGCTTTTTAAATTTCAGATTTTAAAAGCAAATAAATTTACATAAATTTGTTTATATTCAGTCTTGAATTTACCCGATTGATTATGATAAAATACTTTGAGAGGTTATCTAAAAAGTGAAGGAAAAAAACTTGTGAAGGTGTTGACAAAATTGCTAAACTGTGCAACAATTTTTATTAAGCAAGCACATTTAATGGTTTCGCAAGATTAGACATCCTTTAAAAAATATATAGCGATTGTCTTTTGCATTTCATATTAATGCAGGAGACAATCGCTTTTCATGTTTTTTCATGAAGCAGCACGCGGTCAACAATATCAAGACAAATTATATTTAAGGAGCAGCTCAAAATGAACAAAATAAGGGGATTAAAATTCAAAGGTAAAATCATACTACCAACTGCGATATTGTTTACCTTGCTACTTTCAATCGTCATAGCTTTTTCAATCGTGCGTTTTAATAATTTCGCAGAAAACCTTATGCAGGCACGGATTGAAGCTGCTGCCGGTGGTTTAAGAAATGTTATTGAAGAACACCGAATGCTAACTATTGATGTGGGCTTTCAAATCGGTAGCGACCCACGGATAATTGCGGGGATACTGGCCGAAGATACGCCGGAATTACTTAGGGTTGGGCAGATGTTGGTAGACCAACATAATTTCGCATACATTTCTATCATGAATAGGGATGCAGTAGCTTTGGCCAGAACACACCAACCACAAAATTATGGAGACCTTATTGGAACAGTCACCTTGCGTGAAGCTACACAAGGGATAATTCATGCTGCATATGGCCCGCAAGGCCCACATGCAGCCGCAGTACGAACAAGTATGCCAATCCTGTACGAAGGGGAAATTATTGGTGGAATAATTTCTGCTGTATCATTAGACACAGATAGTTTTGTTGACAGAATAGCAGAAGCATTTGGTGCAGAAGTTACCACTTTTGTAGATGGGATAAGTGTTGCATCCACATTTAAGGCGGCAGACGGCTCACGCATTATCGGAACTGAAATGCCGGCACATATTGCTGAAATAGTAGTAGGTAGGCAACAAGAAATGTTTACCACCATTGATATCCGTGGCGAAACATTTAGTGCATTTTATCTGCCATTGATAGGCTCACATGGCGAAATGTTTGGACAACTTTTCATAGGCTTAAACAATAGGTATGTTATTGCAGAAAGAAATGCTTTGACATTGCAAAT
The DNA here is from genome assembly GCA_009785615.1 of Defluviitaleaceae bacterium. Lineage (GTDB taxonomy): Bacteria > Bacillota > Clostridia > Lachnospirales > WQUN01 > WQVX01. The sequence continues at coordinate 8,977 of WQVX01000021.1, forward strand.
AACATTAGTTGCATTGGCGGGAATGACAATCACTCTGTTTGCGCTGTTTATGATTACTCAAAATTTGATAAAACCGCTCAAACGATTGCAAAATTTAGTGACAGATGTTTCCAACGGCAATATCAACATAGATAAAGAAAATGTCGCCCAAGATGAAATTGGCGATTTGACGCTTGATGTATACAATCTTGCAGGTATTATAAAAACAATGGTAGATGATGTATCCCAAATGTATCATGAATATATTAAAGTGGGAAATATCACCTTTAGCATTGACACTAATAAATATCAAAATTCTTTTAAGAAAATGATTGATCTGGTCAATAACCTTATGATAAGCATGACAAGAGATATAATAGAAATTAGCGATACACTAAATAATATATCTGAAGGAGATTTTTCTCAAAATGTCAGTGATGAAGTTTGGGTTGGAGAATGGGTTTTTATGTCCAAATCTCTCAATAGACTTACAACCAATCTAAAAGCTGTTAGTACCGAAATTGGCACAATGGTTGAAGCGGCGGCAGTCAAAGGCGATTTAAGTTTTAGAACTGACGAAACCAAGTACAAAGGTGATTGGCGCGAAATCATGATTGGGCTTAACAACATAACCAAAGCTGTAAACAAACCCATTGAAATAATATTGCAAACTTTAGAAGAGATGAGAAAAGGGCGTTTTGGCTTAAATGAGATTGACGCAGACCTTATTGCAAGGGGCTTAGATGTTAATGTGGAAAACTACAGGGGAGTATTTAAGGCTATCATAGTTTCGATAAATGACACACTTGACTATATATTTTCCTACATCAACGAGATTGAAAAAGTTTTGGCTCAAACAGCAAGCGGCGACCTGCGCAATAAAATCAATCGGGAATATGTAGGAGATTTTGCATCCATTAAAAATTCAATAAACAATATCAACAGCGTTCTTTATAAAACTATGTTGGAAATTTCAAGCGCATCCGACCAAGTTTTATCCAAAGCAAGCCTAATTTCCAAAAGTGCAACCGAGTTATCAAATGGCGCACAAGAGCAAGCAAGCTCTATCCAAGAACTTAATGCCACAGTAGACATAATTAACTTACAAACGCAACGCAATGCGGATGATGCACTGACTGCCACTGAACTCTCCTCAAAATCTACAACCAATGCACAAAAAGGTAATAGTGCTATGAAACAGACAATGGAAGCAATGACACAAATAAAAGAATCGTCTGATAACATATCAAAAATCATCAAGACCATTCAAGACATAGCGTTTCAAACAAATCTTCTTGCGCTTAACGCCTCTGTTGAATCGGCAAGAGCAGGTGAACACGGAAAGGGATTCTCTGTTGTGGCTGATGAAGTACGCACTCTTGCAGGACGCAGCCAAAATGCCGCCAACGAGACAACTACACTCATACAAGATTCTATTGACCATGTAGAATCCGGCTCAAGCATTGCAGAATCCACATTAAAATCATTGGATGCCATTGTCGTAAGCTCAAATGAAGTTTCGGAGATTATAGATGGCATTTCTGCCGCCTCAAAAGAACAAGCGGAAGCCATTGCAAACATCAGTGATGGGATTGCACAAATAGCAAAAGTGACACAAACTAATTCAGCAGTTTCTGAAGAAACAGCAGCGGCCTCTGAGGAACTAAATACCCAAGCCAAAATGTTACGGCAGCTGGTTGCATTTTTTAAATTATAGGATTGTTTGATAAAACCAATTTTACTCTGAAGGATTTCGTAGATCCCTTCTTGACATTTGCCAGTATTAAATCTTATACTGAACAGGTAAAGAACGGAGGCTTACATGAGGATAAAATTAGTGGTGCTTTTGGTTTTTTTATCCTTCACAGCCTGCTCTCGGCAAGAAGAGGATTCAAGGACTATAAGAATCGCTTACCTGCCCATTACTCATTCTGCGGCAGTAATGCTTATGGGACAGGTTATTGATGACGATGCACCTTATACTATTGAGCTTGTACGCTTTACAACCTGGCCTGATGTAGTAGATGCTTTGCGCGTTGGCAGAGTAGATGGAGCCAGTATCCTGTTTGAGGTAGCTATGCAAGCCAGTTTACAGATTGCAGAAATAGACAGTAGCTTTGATATGATATCTCTATCTCATCGTGATGGTAATGTTTTAGTAGTAGATAATTATATTACAAGTTACCGGGATCTGATTGGACGTACTGTTGCTATTCCTCATCGCCTTTCCCCTCAGCATACGCTCTTACAAATGGTGCTGGAACGGGAAGGGATTGATCCCGGTGTTCTTAACATCATAGAAATTAGCCCTGCGGAGATGCCCTTTACCTTAGCTAGTGGTGCCATAGCTGCCTACATAGTGGCGGAGCCTTTTGGATCCATTTCAGAAGCTGCAGGTGTTGGAAGAATATTTGAAACATCTAACCAAATAAACCCAAATTCTGTATGCTGTGTTATGGTTTTTAGAAATATGGATAATGAGCCGGAACTGAGAGAATGGTTAATTGATAAGTTTAACTATGCTCTTAAAAAGGCTCAAAGCGAAGAAGGATATATATTAGAGGTTTTTAGACAGCATTCCACCACAAGTGACGATGTAATACGACAAGCCTTTAGCAATATCACTTTTGATAACCTTGAACTTAGCTATGAGGAATATCTTGCCATAACTTATGACATTTTACGCCACGGAGTAATGACTAGGGTTCCTGATTTTTGTGATTTTGTCTTCACAACAGATTAGTTTGGATGGTATTTACTAATGTCAAACATATTAAAACGAGGGCTTAATTTTTCGGTCAGCATTGTCCTTTTGTTGCTTTTTTGGCAAATTGTTGTTGTTGTTGGACAGCATCCGGAACACCTTATGCCTTCTCCTGCCCGGGTAGCTTTAGCTTTAAAGGAATTGTTTACTGATGGGCGGCTATTTGAACATGTATTGATAAGTCTTTGGCGGTTTTTTGCAGGATACTTTGCTGCTTGCCTTTTAGCTGCTGTTTTAGGTACCTTTTTAGGTTGGTTTAAATTAACTTGGAAATTGATAGAACCTATAGTGCTATTAATCAAGCCGATATCACCTATTGCTTGGTTGCCATTTATTATGCTATGGTTTGGTATTGGAGATGCTCCTGCTATTTTTACTATTGCATTGGCAGCATTTTTTCCTATGTTGCTTGCAACTGTAAAGTCTATAAACAGCATAAATGAATCTTTTATTAAGGTAGCCGACAATTTTGGACTGACAAAGTTTCAAACTTTGTTTAAAATTATTTTACCTGCTTCCTTCCCCCTATTGGTTGAGGGATTGCATACTGCACTAACCTCTGCATGGATATTTTTAGTGGCAGGAGAACTAATGGGCACTCACAGCGGGCTTGGTTTTTTAATAAACGATGCCCGGCAAAACCTCCGCAGCGATCTTATTATGGCCGGCATTGTGTTAATTGGTGTAATGGGGTATATTTTAGATAAAATACTTGATTACGTTGAACGCTATGTAAGCCAAAAGTGGGGGGTGTAATTTTTTGTGATACAAGTTGAGGGTATAACACAAACTTTTGATATTAACAGAAAAACTTTTACTGCACTTTCAGACATAAATTTTACTGTAAATAAAAATGAGTTGCTTTGTATAGTAGGCCCAAGTGGGTGCGGCAAAACAGTGCTTCTTGATATTTTAGCAGGATTCACCAAACCTACTACCGGCAGGGTTTTAATTGATGGACAAGAGGTATCCGGGCCTTGCTCTAAACGTATTACTATCTTTCAAGATTACAAACTCCTTCCATGGCGTACTGTACGCAAAAATATTGAGCTTGGGCTTGAAGGAAAAGGCTTAACTCGCACTGCTATTGATGCAATTGTGGATGAGCAGATAGAATCTGTAGGGCTAGCCGGATTTGAAAACTACCATCCATCTGAAATTTCCGGCGGAATGAAGCAAAGGGTTGCAATTGCAAGAGCTTTAGCCACAAAGCCGGATATCATTTTTATGGACGAACCTTTTGGTGCACTGGATTCTGCCACAAAAGAGTCCATGCAACTAAAGTTAAGATATATATTCGATACAGGCAAAACCATAATTTTTGTAACGCACGATGTTGACGAAGCTGTTTTTCTGGCAGATCGCATTTTGGTTATGCAACCCTCACCCGGTAGAATCCATTCAATTGTGAGGGTAAATGATCCAAGACCAATTACCAAATATACACGAGAGTTTAACGCATTAAGAGACAAGGTATTGGTTGAAATGGCTTCAGTTTCAACCAAGTAAAACTTAAAAAAATTTATCAACAAAGTTTAAGCAAATTATAGTGGTTAAATTTAACAATTTCATTTACAATAAACTTAAACCACTATAATACAAAGAGAGGATAAAATTAGCTATGGCAAAAAAATTAAAAGTAGGTTACTTGCCTATCATTGATCACCTAATTTTAGGAATCACCAAAAATAAGATTGATAATGGTTTAGAGGACACTCCTGACATTGAGCTGGTAGAAAAATTTGGCTGGAACGAAGTTGGAGACGCATTAATGGAAGGCAGCATTGATATGGCATTTATGCTTGCCCCTTATGCAATGGATTTATATCACACCAAGCAAAATATCAAGCTCCTTTTGCTTAGCCACCGCGACGGAAGTATTATTGTCACAAACAAACGGGCTAATATCAATAATCTGCAAGACTTCAAAGGAAAAACAGTACTTATCCCTTATCAAGCTTCTATGCACCATGTAATTTTCCACAAGCTTCTTCAAGAAGCCGGACTTAGCCTTGGTATTGGTAAAGATGTTGTAACCGAAGTTGTAGCACCGGGCCAAATCCCTATGATGATAGAATATGACCAAGAAGGTACAATTGCAGGATACATTGTGGCAGAGCCTTTTGGTACTGTTGTTGTTAATGGTGGCCATGGTGATATTTTGAAGCTTTCTAAAGACGTTACTCCGGCCCATCCATGCTGTGGTGTTGTAGTTAGAGACGAAGTTATTGCAGAGCATAGAGATACTGTGCAAGCCCTCATTAACTCGTTTGTTAAATCAGGTCTTGAGGTAAAAAGCGACAAAGAAAACACTATCAAAACAGCCGTATCTTTTATGAAGCAGCCTGAAGAAGTTGTACGGGCTATACTGGAAGATCCAAGCGAACGTTTTACTGCTGACCGCCTTATGCCAACCCTGGAAGAGTTAGACGCGGCTCAAAATTATTTAATAGACACTGTGTCTATGCCGGCCATTTCCGGTAAAATTGATATGAGCAAATTCGTAGACTTGAGCTTTGCCCAAGCTGCGGGTGCAAAATAAATATAGTAATGTATCGTTGCAGCATAAAATAGATCCCTTGCATAACTGGGCAATCCCAGCTTTGTAAGGGGTTTAATTTTACAGACCTTACTTCAATTTTTCCGTATATGATATAATTGGAACGATTCAATGGAATTTTTCCAAGATTAAGGCAATGAAACTTTACTTGCTTCCATTGCCTTAACGTGAATTCGATTGAACAAAAAGCATTATTTAGGATGTGTTGCAATATGATAGCTTACATTAAAGGGACAATAGAGCAAGTTACAGACCAATCTGTAATACTGGATAATCAGGGCATAGGCTACATCATCAATGCTTCTTCTGCTACCCTTAGCCGCTTGCCTCGTAAAGGCGATATGACCCAATTATATACTTACCATCAGGTAAACACAGATGGTATGTCTCTGTTTGGCTTTTTAACCCGGGAAGAACTGCAAATGTTTCGCTTGCTGATATTAATTTCAGGGGTTGGCTCTAAAATAGCTGTAGCTATTTTGGGAACCTTGTCTCCGGAACAAATAATAACTGCTGTTGTAAGTCAGGATCCCGAAGCATTTAGTAAAACCCCGGGGGTTGGTAAAAAAGTGGCACAACGTATTACTTTAGAATTACAGGATAAAATAAAGGCACAGGACTGGGGCACAAATACTTCATTAGAAATATCCGGGGCGCAATCAGCAACTTCTTCAGAAAAGCAAGATGCCATTGATGCACTGTTATCTTTAGGGTATGGAAAAAGCGACAGTGTACGTGCTGTACTGGCTGTTGCCGAAGAAGATATGGCCACAGATCAAATTATACGATTGGCTCTTAAAAAATTAATGTAGGAGTTGTTATGCTTCCCCAACGCAAAATAAAGACGTCTGCTAGTGACTCAGACAGAGAATTTAACAAAGAAAAGGATGAAGAAATAGAGTTAAAGCTTAGACCCGCCCATTTTGATCAATACATAGGACAAAACAAAGTAAAAGAGAATATGCGAGTATTTATAAAGGCTGCTAAAGCCAGAAATGAGCCTTTGGATCATGTTCTTTTATACGGGCAACCGGGCTTAGGTAAAACCACTCTATCTCATATTATTGCTACAGAAATGGAAGGGCAGCTTCGTATAACCGCCGGGCCGGCTATAGAAAAAGCCGGGGATATGGCTGCCATATTAAATGACTTAAACAAAGGGGATTTCCTCTTTATAGATGAAATACACCGTTTAACTCGCACTGTAGAAGAAATGTTGTACCCTGCTATGGAGGACTTTGCGCTGGACATTGTTATAGGTAAAGGGCCTACTGCTAAAAGCATCCGCTTAGACTTACCCCCTTTTACACTAATAGGTGCTACAACAAGAATAGGACTACTAACAGCACCCTTGCGAGATAGATTTGGTGTGATTCATCACTTGGAACCATATTCTTTGCCGGACTTATGTACAATAGTCAAGCGATCCTCTGCGGTTTTTGGAATAGAAATAACCGAAACCGGGGCAGAAGAAATTGGCCGCAGAGCAAGAGGGACGCCTCGTATTGTCAATCGGCTTCTTAAACGAGTCAGAGACTTTGCTCAGGTAGAATTTGACGGCATGATAACCGAAGAGGTAGCAAAAATTGCCCTGGATAGGCTGGATATAGATGCAATGGGTCTTGATACAGTGGATATAAAGATACTTACCACCATGATCCAAAAATTTGGTGGCGGGCCTGTAGGACTGGACACTTTAGCCGCCAGTATTGATGAAGAGTCTGATACCTTAGAAGATGTATCTGAGCCATATCTTTTGCAGTTAGGCTTTATAAGCAGAACACCCAGAGGAAGGGTTGTTACTAAACTTGGTTACGAGCATATGGGCATTAAAATTGCAGAAACACCAGCAGAAACTAAACAACCGGGACTAATAGAGGAGGAAATATGAACGAGCCATTTAATGATCAAAACCAACAAAATCACGAAGAATTAACCAGGGTGGTAGAACCCGAAATCAAAAAAATGGGTGCTGTCCAAAGGATTGTAAGCCTTTTTATCTCACCATCAGAGCTTATGCATAATATAAAAATGTATCCTGTTGTACTTGTGCCATTTGCTGTTGTAATAGTAATAGGTCTAATATCTATGGTTTTTACTCCACAGATAACTGAAATAATGAACCATGAAATTTCTAACATAAGTATTGAAAGGTATGGAATAGATTTAACAAACTTGGCTGCACAAGCAGATATCTATGGAGATACTCAAAATAATGCACCGGATACTATAACATTAGTAAGCGGCGTTATAGGAGCTATTGTTCTACCATTATTAATATGCTTTTTCTCAGCTTTGGGGATATTAATTCTTTCTAAAATAGCCGGAGGTGATGCAACACTTGGTCAACTTTTCTCTATGTGTATGCATATATATATTATTTATGCCATAGGTGCTTTAATTGCTAGTGCGCTTATTGTAATGACAGGCAATTTTTTAGACTTGACATCTTTAGCTGCTGTTCTTATGCCACATGGCAATATCTCTATGGTTTCGTTTAATGCATTGTCAGCCATTACAATATTTACTGTTTGGGATGCAATACTCACTTTTATTGGAATAAAAATCCTTAACCAATTTGGAAATATAAGAGCCGGGATTCTTACAGCCATAGTCTTTTTGGTAGCTGTAGCTTTCCATATAGGTACGTATATGTTCACCTTTATCATGTTAGATATTGCTTTAGCAGCTATGTAGGAAAATTTAGTTTTTGATATAAGAGGTGTTTAGCGTAATGAAAACTAACGGAATGAAAAAAAATTCAAAAAAAATTATTATTATCCTGATCATAGTAATTTTAGCCGGCGGATTTATAGGCTTTAATGTAATTAATGCTAATCGTCTGGAGGCGGCCGGAGGTGTAGACAGAAGCGCGTTGCCCGTTCACTGGATCTATCCTTCAAGACAAACTATAGTAAGCCGGGTAAGTGCCAGAGGAAACGTAGAACTTAGGGAGCGTACAATAGTTTTCCCGGAAACTCAGGCTCAAATTGTGTCCGTGCATGTTAGCGTAGGTGATGTAGTAGCAGTAGGCGATTTGCTTATTACTTACGATGACAGTGTTTTAGACACTCTCCGTGACCATTTGGCAGAAGCAAGGCTAATGTTGCGTCAAGCAGAATTGGGATTACAAGCCACTCGCATAGCTCCTTCCAATACAGAAATTTTGGCGGCAGAAAATCAAATTGAGCAAGCACGTACCAATATTGCTAATATAGAAGCCCAAGTGGATCAAGTTGATCTGCAAATACGCCAAATGCAGGATAATATCTTGACAGCTCAAAATTCTATGGCAAATATCGAATCTCTTTTTAATAGTGGGGTAGCTACCAGACTCGAACTTGACAATGCTATTGATGCAGTCTCCAGACTGGAAGATCAACTTGCTTTAACCCAATCTCAAAGGGATACTGCGGCATTGGGATTACCTTTAGCACAAGAATCTGAGCGGTTAGCCGCGGCTCAGCTTGATGCAATCCGTACCCGTAATGCTCAACCTGCGGCTGTAAATCAAGCCCAAATGCAACAAGTATCAATAGATCAAGCAACACTGCGCATTTCTCAAATTGAACGGGACATTGCAGACTTTGAACGTGAAGAACGTGCCACTGTAGCAGGTACAGTTTTAGCAATTCATGTAACAGAAGGCGAATTTAGTGCCGCCGGGCGTCCGCTAATGGAAATTGCTGATGTCTCAAGCGATAACTTAGTTATAGTGGTTCATGTACCGGAAAATGATGCAGCTAACATTGTAGTAGGCCAAAATGTAGGAATATCAGGCGGTGCCCTTGGCGGTCACATCTATGACGGATATATCCAAATGATCCATCCAATAGCTGCCCCCAGACAAATTGGCGGTAATCTGGAGACTGTTTTAACTGTAGAAATTGCAGTAGAAGGATCTGAAAGGTTAAGAGCCGGATATACTGTTGACGCAGACATTGTTACAAGAATCAGTGAACATTCTTTGGTAGTGCCTTTGATGTCCACTTTAAGTGCAGGCGGCGGTGTAAACTTTGTTTTTGTAATAGAAGATGATACTACTCTTGCTCGCAGAGATATCATTATAGGCGATTTTAGCGATATGTATGTAGAAGTTGATGGTTTAGGTGATGAAGAAATGGTCATTATAAACCCAACTCCTCAAATGTATCCGGGTATGTCTGTCAGACCAATTCAATCTAACCAGGTAGGAGCCGGGCAAATAGTGCAAGTTGAACAAGCAAGTCAAGATGAGCCAACAGATCAAGAGTCAGACTCTTAATTTCGATTAACGATAATATTAGGAGGACGACTATTGTGATTATTCAGATTGATAATTTGTTTAAAGTGTATCGTAATGGCTCATTGGAAGTTACTGCATTGCGTGATGTCAGCTTCAGTGTAGCAGTAAGCGAGTTTGTTTCTATAATGGGGCAGTCCGGCTCCGGCAAATCAACTTTGATGAACATTTTAGGATGTTTAGATACCTTGTCCGCAGGTAAATATCACTTAGACGGTGAGGACGTATCTAAAATTAAAGGCAAAAAGCTGTCAATTATCCGCAATCGTAAAATAGGCTTTGTTTTTCAAGCTTACAACCTGCTTCCGAGGCTTAATGCTTTGCAAAATGTAGAATTGCCAATGATTTATGCAGGAGCTTCTGCTAAAAAACGCCGCAACGCTGCATTAGAAGCTTTGGATAGGGTTGGCCTTACAGAAAGGGTTCATCATAAACCAAGCGAATTATCCGGTGGACAAAAGCAGCGTGTTGCTATTGCCCGTGCCTTGGTTAACGAACCTGCTATTCTATTGGCAGATGAACCCACCGGAAATTTAGACAGTCGGTCAGGTGAAGAGATAATGGGCATCTTCCAGCGTCTTAACCGTGAAGGAGTTACCATCGTGATGGTAACTCACGAGCCGGACATAGCAGAACATACTAAACGCATTGTGGCTTTTAAAGACGGAAGAATTGTTACAGATGAGCTTGTACTAAACCCCATACAGGTAGGATAGAAAGAGGCGTAGAAAGTTGAACATATTTGAAAGTATAACCTCAGCGGCCTATTCTGTCTTTGCAAATAGAATGCGTTCCATTTTGACAATGTTGGGTATAATAATAGGCATAGCCGCTGTTATCATGATTACTTCTATTGGCCAAGGTTTCCAAAATAGCTTTAATGAGATGTTTGCAGAGTTTGGTGCCGGAACCTTGGAAGTAGCTGTGCGCCACGACAGACCTGAGCCGGCGGCACGCAGCGATATGCTTACGCTTGAAAGTGTAGAGTTTCTTTCTTCACACCCTGATGTAGTAAGCGTAACGCCTATCTCGGGATCTAATGCACGGGTGCAGTTGCGTAACCCAACGGAGAATACCCGAGTAAATGTTATTGGCACTAACGAAACCTTTAGAGAAGTACAAAATGTGGATGTTCGTTTTGGACGTTTTTTAGCAGAGATAGATGTAGATAGAGCCGCCCCGGTAGCAGTTATTGACAGCAGCTTAGCCCGTCAAGTATTTGGTAGAACAGATGTTGTTGGCGAAACCATTAGAGCAACTTTTTGGTTTGGCACCATAGATTTGCTGGTAGTAGGTGTATACAGGTCAGATGACATAATGAGTGGTATGTTTGAAATGCCTACCACTGCTTATATCCCCATTACCCTTTTGCAAAGATTACTTAATGCCGACAATCAGGTTCAGCAAATCTTTGTAAACGCTCACGATTTAGAACGACTGGATCAAACAGCATCAGAGATCGCAAGGCTATTATCTATTTTTCATAGAAATGAAGATAGGTACCGGGTAACTACATTAATGAGTCAAATTGACCAGATAAATAGTATGATAGGAATGATCACAGGTTTTGTAGGTCTGGTAGCATTTATATCGCTGGTGGTAGGCGGTATTGGTGTTATGAACATCATGCTGGTGACAGTAACAGAACGTACACGAGAAATAGGGATCAGAAAATCATTGGGTGCCACAGATGGAAACATTCAATTTCAATTTTTGATAGAGGCTATGATTTTGACAGCTACAGGAGGCGTTATCGGTATTATATTGGGATACTATGGAGGTTTTGCATTAGGTGGCCTGATAGATCTGGTTCCCGCTATAGATGTCCCCACCGTTATTGGTACGGTAATAGCTTCAAGCTTGATTGGAATAATCTTTGGCGTATATCCGGCTCGCAAGGCCGCAAAATTAGACCCAATTGAAGCCCTGCGGTACGAGTAGTTAAAATCTCAAATTTGAGACAGGTAAGGATGATAGTATGCCTTTTTATAAGCGAGTGCAATATAATTCCCCTATAGTATTATCGTACGCCTTGTTATCTTTACTGGTATTAGGGCTTAACCACATGACATTAGGAGCTTCCAATTCCTTGCTTTTTAGCATACATCGTAGTGCTTTAACAGACCCGCTTCTATATTTTAGGCTGTTTGGCCATGTGTTAGGACATGCAAATTTAGCTCATTATTTTAGCAATATGGTACTTATCTTGCTGGTAGGCCCTATGCTTGAAGAAAAATATGGCAGCAAGTGTATTGTAATAATGATGCTTGTTACAGCAATTATAACCGGTTTATTGTTCCTGGCTGTTACCGGGCCGGAGCGTGCTTTGCTGGGTGGCAGTGGATTAGTATTTATGTTTATTCTTTTAAGCTCTTTTACCAATTTGCAAAAAGGCCGCATACCTCTAACTTTAGTTCTGGTTTTTATCATATTTATAGGTCAAGAGCTTGTAACAGGTGCAACTACGCAAACTAATATTTCACATCTTACCCATATTATTGGTGGAGTTTGCGGTGCTGTCTTTGGTTATATTTTCAATAAAAAAGTACTTACTCCAAAAGGGTGAGTTTTTTGAAAGCAATGTAGAGGTCTGTCCGCTTCCGTAGGAAACAATTCCTACGGATTTTATTTTTGTCATTACATCCTTCTGTGATATAATGCAGGAAAATATATATGGATCTTTTCAGCAGGAGGTTTCTTATGAATCGATTACATAAACTCAGCATACGTAACAGGCTGTTTTTATCTTTTGGTTGTATGATACTTATTCTTTTAGCCTTTTCTATTATAATCACAAGCCATTTAAATATAGTGATACGACAATATGATGAATTTATTGACTCTGTTGTTAGTAGGCAAATATATGTTGATTATATTGAAACTTCTATGACCCGTATGCGTTTGTATAATGCGCTTAGCGGATATCTCATAGAGCATCCGGAACTATATGAAACTATAAACACAATGCAAATAGAAACATATGTGAACGAATTAAAGGAGTATTTAAACAATTATCGTAACAATGTTATGGATTGCCAAATTTTATCTGATGAAGGCAAAGCAATAATGTTAAATAAGGTTAATGAAATAGAGCATATATTAAACATTTATTATTTGCCTGCGGCTGAAAACATTAGTAATGCAATTACAAATAATGATGCTGAAGGTAGACTTCACGCCATACTAACGACCATACCCATAGGAAGTGAACTTTCAAGCCTTGTAAAAGAATTGCATAACGAGACTTTTGCATTTGCCCGCTACAGGGCAAATAATGTTACAAATCATGCTAGTTATATGATGCGTATGGTGTGGATTGCAACTGCAAGCATCATTCCTTTTGGTGTGTTTTTAATAATGTGGCTAACCAGAGCAATTCAAGTGCCTATTAAAGAGCTTAAATCTGCTTTGGGAGAAATAACAAAGGGAAATTTCAAATATCCTATACGTACTAACCATAATGACGAGCTGGGTTCGTTATCCCACGATATTGCTGATATGGTAGATTCTATATCCATAACCAACAAAGCCGCAACAGTTGCTGATTATTTAGATACACTAATATGCGTTACAGACTCTGAAAAGAAACTAATATATATAAACAAAAGTTTTGCAGATGCTTTTGGTATTGATATAAATAACTATGAAGGCAAATTTTGCAGTGCAACATCTAACAGAGGCGAGCCATGTGGATTTTGTGTTACAGATACTACTCCTCATTTAGACTTTGTATGGGATAGCCACATGAAAAAATGGTATACATGCCGAGTAGTTGAAGTGCATTGGCCGGATGGAAGATTGGTTAACCTTCATTATCGTAATGATGCTACAGAGCTAAAAAATCATATTGATCAACAAGAAGCTTATGAGGAACAATTAGAAGCCATTGCTAAAGTGGCAGAGGCAGCTTCTGCTGCAAAATCTACTTTTATTGCAAATACCAGCCACGAGATACGTACACCATTAAATAGCATACTAGGGTATTCAGAACTGGCTTTAGATGACCCAAACCCTAATACCGGCACTACAAGAGAGTATTTTAGAAAAATTGTTAGAAGTGCAAAATGGCTGCTTGTTATCATTAATGATATTTTGGATATCTCCAAGATAGAGGCAAACGATATGAGCATAGAAGCCGTTCCTTTTGATGTAAACGAAGTGCTAAGCTACTGCCAGTCATCAATAACCCCTCTTGCTATTGCTAAAGATATAGAATTATTTTTTTATACAGATCCATTTATAGGTAAGCGTTTGATAGGAGATCCTTCCAAACTTAGCCAGGTATGCTCAAATATTTTATCTAATGCTGTTAAATTTACAGAATACGGCATAGTTAAATTTTCTGCTGAAGTAATTGACAGCACTGACGATAAATGCAGTTTGCTATTTGAAATAAGAGATAGTGGTATAGGCATGGATCCGGAGCAAATTTCACAAATATTTGAGCCATTTTCACAAGGAGATACAGGAAGTACACGTAAACAAGGTGGAACCGGCCTTGGTTTGGCAATTGCTAAACGTTTAGTGGAAGCTATGGGTGGAGAATTACAAGTAGAAAGTGCGTTGGGAATAGGCAGTAAATTTAGCTTTACTTTAACCTTCCCAACCATACGTACTGAAATTGAAGAACTTATTGAGCCATCATCTGCTGTTATAACTATTCCAAGGCCATACTTTGGCAACGGTGAAGTTTTGGTAGTTGAAGATAATGAGATGAGCCAAGGTGTGATTTGCGAACATCTAAAAAGAGTTGGCTTGGCCGCTGTAGTAATGCATAACGGATTAGAAGCCGTAGAGCTTATAAGACAGCGGATACAAGATAATGAAGCACCCTTCGATTTAGTCTTAATGGATATCCACATGCCAATAATGGATGGATTAGAAGCCTCTTCTATCATCTCTAAATGGAACACAGGTACACCTATAGTAGCCATGACAGCAAATGTAATGACTATAGCAGAAGAATCTTACGAAAAATGCGGTATGGAGGCTTGCATAAGCAAACCTTACACTGTTCAAGATTTGTGGACTTTGCTGTTAAAGTATTTTAAACCAACTGACGAATGTACAACGGATACGGATAATCTAAGTGATTTAAATTTAAGCGGTTTAAATGAATTAAATAACTTGACCGAATTAAATAATGTGAATGACTTAACCGACTTACCCAATTTGAGCTTGCCTGATAAAGATATATTGATAAAAATCAATACTGTGCAATCTCTAACTAATAAGACTGAAGATGAAGTTGATGATTATTTCCACCAAAAAATGTTATCTTTTTTTGTTAAAAACAACCAAAACACCTATACAGAGTTAAAAGAAGCTTTGGCATTAGAAGATATGGTTCTTGCTCATCGCATTGCACATAATCTCAAAAGCAACGCAGGCCATATTCAAAAATCAGCCTTGCAAAAAATTGCCGCAGATTTAGAAAAAGCACTTAAAGACAATCAAAAACCTGAGCATCTTATAGATGCTATAAAGCTAGAGTTAGACATAGTTTTAGAAGAATTGTCGTACCTTATGACAGATAAAGAAGTACCATCTTTAACTGATGCAATTTTTAATAAAGAAGAGTTTCAGAATATAGCTGAAGAACTTGAGCCTTTACTGCAAACCGGAAATGCTGAATATTTAGTCTACGTTGATCGATTAAAAGCTTTGCCGGGATGCGAAAAATTAGCCGAGCTTATCGAAAATTTTGACTCTTCAACCGCTGCAACAGAATTGACAACACTTAAAGAAAAGCTGTTGAAATAAAACACAGTTTCTGAATAGAGGTGTGACTAATTTGGCTATAGATTATTCTTCATTAAAAAAAGGCGGATTTATGCGTCAAGTACAAAAAGACTACTTTTCCATGCGTTTAAAAGTAGTTGGCGGAAACTTGACAGCCGACCAATTAACTGCTATTGCAGAAATCAGTAAAAAATATGGTAAAGGATATGTTCATCTTACTGCTCGTCAAGGTGTAGAGGTTCCTTTTATAAAATCGGAAGATATAGAAGCAGTTAAATCCGAACTTGAATCAAAAGGAGTATATACCGGTTTTTGTGGCCCGCAAGTACGCACAGTAACTGCTTGCCAAGGCAGCGAGGTTTGCCCTGCCGGTTGCATTGATACACAGCCTCTAGCCCAAAAAATTGCTGACCGCTACCAAGGCCGAGAATTGCCACATAAATTCAAAATTGGTATTACTGCTTGTCCAAACAACTGCTTAAAAGCAGAGGAAAACGACATAGGTATAAAAGGCGGTTATGCAATCGAATGGATTCCTGAGAATTGCGTATTCTGTGGAGTGTGTGAAAAAGCTTGCCGTAGAAAGGCTATCACCCAAGCCGACGATACTATAAAAATAGATACAGACAAATGCAATTGCTGTGGCCGTTGCGTTAAGTCTTGCCCTGTTAATGCTTGGAATTTTGAACCGGGATACATATTATCCTTTGGTGGTACTTTTGGAAATCTCATAGCAAAAGGTGAACAGTGCTTGCCAATGATCCATGATTTAGAAACATTTTTTAGAGTGACTGATGCCGCATTAGATTTTTTTGACCATCATGCCAACCCAAGCGAGCGTTTTCGTATCACCATTGAACGAGTAGGCTGGGATCAATTTAAGCGAGAAATAGAGGATTCTTACCACAGGTAACATGCTCCACTCGGTCTCATTTTGTTATCGGTTGACCGTCAATAACGATTATCTTATTATTGATAATGGAGAATTAAATTTAATACTATAAAACCATGAGCGGCTAAAAGATAAAATTAAATTCTTAGCCGCTTTTAATTTTAGGAGGAAAACTTATGATTGATAAAAAATAACTTCTTGCTATTTTTAGAGATAAAGCATCAGATTTTTATGAAGAGAAATACTTACATGGCGGAACAGATTTAGACCGGGTTCACGTCCTACCAACCCAAAATAATACTGTGAATGTTTTCTTCGTCAGCATCATGAAGCCGAAACCCGGCTATCTCTCTCCCGAACACGCGGTCAAGTTCTTCTTGCGAAACAGGTTCGCCGTTTATGTGTAGATGAGTGTGTTCCCAAATGAGGGTTCTTAATTCATCATCTTCTATATTGTGACCGGTACTGTCAAGTATATTATGGATAGTACTAAAGTCTATATCCCACTCTCCAATATCAGCTATAACCAGTTTATAATCATCAATCACCATTCTTACAAAGAAAAAACTTGTACCAAATCGTCCGGCCGGTCCTCTCGATTCGTACACTAATCCCTTTATGTTTTTGGATGTCGGGCGAATAGTTGTTCTGGCTGCGCCGTTAAAAAGATGCAAAAGCGAAAGAGCAATATCATCACAAAAGTCAATTGAAACTATTTTGTTGTCGCTAAAGGTGTAGATAGTAACAGCATCTTCAAAGTTATCCACTACAAACATTTCAGGTATGCCGTTTAAGGTCATATCATGCAAAAGGAATTGGCGCGCACCAAAAAAATGCCCGCAATCGCTGGCGCGTTCAGGATAATATTCACGCAGTATTGATGCAAATGCTTCTTGCCATGTGAAGCTATCATCATTGCACTCTTGTGAATACCCATCCGATAAGTTTATATTGTCGGTGGTAATGTGCAAGTAATGATAATCATTAGGAGTATCATTTGAAACTGTCGCATAACCTTCACCACATGCTGTTAAAAAAAACAACCAGATGCATGGAATAACCACGCCATATTTAACATTTTTCATGACAAGACACCTCGTTTTGTTTTATTCATCGTGGTTGCAATGCACTGTACTGCTTAACACTCTGTAAAGCACTGTCAACAGTTTAAGCAACACTATGCAAGTCGGGATTTAAAATATAAAAAGCTAACAAAAACCCCTGTACTGATTATATTACAGCAACAGGGGTTTTTTAGACCTCTTGCGTAGCCGGACAATATTGAACAGCCTGCAAGAGGTCTATTATAGCACTATTAACCCCTTGCGTAATACAAGCAGCAAATAGTACCTATACGTATTTAGACTATCGTCTAACGGCCATTAACAGCATCACGTAATGCTTTACCGACTTTAAAACGTGGTGCTTTAGATGCAGGAATAGGCATAGGCTCTCCGGTTTGAGGATTTCTTCCTTCCCGTGCTGCCCGCTCGGCCACATCAAAGGTACCAAAGCCCACCAACTGCACTTTGTCACCGGATACCAACGCTTCTGTTACAGATTCCTCAAAAGCTTTAATTGCCTTTTCTGAATCTTTTTTTGTTAGACCAGATTTTGCAGAAACAGCAGCAATTAATTCTGTCTTGTTCATTACTTGCTCCTCCTCGATAATTAAGCTCAAACTATTGAGCAATTTTGGCATAAGCCAAAAAACTACAAATAAACTGAATTACTCAAAAGTATTTATAAACTCTTGGATAAAGTTTGTCAAGGAAAATTCCGCATTTATTTGCATTTTAGCAGAAATGGCAGACATGTAAAACAAAATATTACCATATAATTCTTTTTTTTCCTCATTGTTGGGTGTACATTCCAACTTATCCAATAATATTCGTATCTCGTTTATACAGTCAGGAAATTCCTTTTGAGATCGCTTTATTACCTTTTGAGCACGCTCCAATGCAGGCAAAGCCTTGGGAACCGCCTGCATGTTTTCTAATGGCGAAAAAATGGCCTTTTCTTTATTTTTATTGGCTTCCCAGGTTGCTACTGCTTCTTCAGGAGAAAAAGCCTTGTCTGTAGCAAATATATGACTATGACGCCGCACCATCTTTTCTGACAGTCCTTTAATAACATCCGATAAATTAAAATGGCCTTGCTTTTGCGCTATACGAGAATGTAAAAACACTTGCAATAATAAGTCTCCCAGTTCTTCCTGCAATTCATACATATTATTATTGTCTATAGCTTCGGCAACTTCATAGCTCTCTTCCAGCAGATGAGGGCGCAGGCTTTGGTGTGTTTGTGCCTTATCCCATGGGCAACCGTTTTCCCCCAGCAGTTCATCTATTATCTTGCATAGCTCTACAAACTGTTCTTCCTCGCTCATATCGTTCTCCTTTTGCTTTCCTTTAGCCGGACTTGTCCATAACGTGAAAAATGCTACCCATGCTATATTAACGCAAAGAAGAAAGGCTATCAAGCAGTAGTTTGATATTCAAACCGCTGCTTGATAGCCAAAAAAATTATTATTGCTCCATCTGTTTACCTAAAAATCCTGCGGCTGTTAAAGCCAGCTTGCCTTCTATTTCTCCCATTTTTTTATCCGGCGATAAGAGAACAATTGCGCCTAACACGTCACCTTCTGCAATGATGGGTGCTATAAACTCATTGTTATAGGTTTCCGGATCATCTTCTTCCAAGATAGGTACAAAAGCCGGATCATTACGGGCGGCAGATACCGGATTACGTTGATTTATGGTTCGTTCCAAATCGGCAGATATATGCTTCTCTAAAAATTCCTTTTTAGACCCGCCGGAAACAGCGATTATCTGATCTTTGTCTACAATGCATGTTATATGTCCTGATGATTGGGATAGACTTTCAGCGTATTCTTTAGCGAAAGATCCAAGCTCCCCTATGGGAGAATATTTCTTTAATATAATTTCACCTTCACGATCCGTAAATATTTCTAATGGATCGCCTTCTCGAATACGTAAGGTTCTTCGTATTTCTTTTGGGATAACTACTCTACCTAAATCGTCTATTCTTCTCACTATTCCCGTTGCTTTCAAAGGGGTTCCTCCTTCTAGGCACTGGATTTTGCCTATGAGTATATTTTCTGTCAAAAAATAAAATTTATTCTACTATGGTGGAGAATGCTCTGGTATGATTTACCGTAACAATCTCATATTATAGAGGTGAAAACCAAAAGTTGTAAGAGACTCTTAGTTTACATATTATCAAAACTTACATTAAACCAAGCATATTTGCCAGTCCCTAAAGTATTTGTAAAATTAGTGGGTTCTATACCCATTACTTGACGATGGACGATTGTACCAATATAATGCTATTTAATGTATAATGCTGTTCCAATGAAAATTTACAAAGAAGTTTTATCAGGAGGTATTCATGAAAAGCAAAGGCACATTAACATTTGCACTATTGTGCGCAGTCGCCTTAGGACTTGGGATTTTATCCTATTTTGGAATAGGAGCGCAACAACATTTGGGGATTGGAAACATAAGCCTGGGTCTGGATCTGCGTGGTGGTGTTACTATCCTATATGAGGCGGATATCCCAAATCCATCTGCTGAGGATATGAACGACGCTAATAATTTGTTGCGTCGGCGACTGGATGAACGTAACTACACCGAAGCTACTACAGGCCGTGAAGGCCAAAGACAAATTAGGGTTAATATTCCCGGAGTAGAAGATCCTGAGCGAGCAGTGGCAGAGATCGGTCGTACCGCTCTTTTAACCTTCAGAAACGAAGCCGGAGAAATATTGCTAACAGGTGCCGAAGTAGCCCGCGCCAGGACGCAAGTAGATGCCGGGCAAACAGGAGCAGGCCGTATTGTAGTTGGGCTTGATTTTACTGCTGAAGGTGCCCGTAACTTTGAACAAGCTACCAGAGAGAACTTAGGCAGACCCATTCTTATTTATATGGATGACCATATGATAAGTGCGCCTACTGTTCAATCAGTCATAACAGGTGGCAGTGCGCAGATAGACGGCGGAATGATGGGCTTTACCCGCGAAGAAGCCGATGATCTGTCCAACACAATTAATGCCGGTGCATTACCTTTTGGCCTTACAGTAGTTAGTATGAACAGCATAGGCGCGCAGTTGGGAGCCGATGCTTTAGAAACCAGTATTATAGCCGGTATCATTGGTTTAGTTTTGATGATAGTCAGTTTGCTGATTGTGTACAAAATATCCGGTTTAGCAGCAAGTATTGCTCTTATAACTTATGCATTCCTTATGCTGATAGTGATTAGCGGCTTTGGAATTACGCTTACCTTACCGGGTATGGCAGGTATAATTTTGTCTATTGGTATGGCTTTGGATGCTAATGTTATTATTTTTGAACGTATACGTGAAGAAATTGCCACCGGACGCACTTTGCGTTCTGCCTTAAAAGTTGGATTTAAACGAGCCTTTCCGGCAGTGTTGGACTGTAACATCACTACCTTAATGGCCGCCGGTGCGCTTTTTTGGCAAGGAACCGGCCCTATACAAGGCTTTGCTATAACATTAGGTTTGGGTATTATAATATCCATGTTTTCCGCATTGGTGCTTACAAGGATTTTAATAGAATCTTTGGTTGGCATGGGGCTTAAAAATCCCAAATGGTTTGGTGCTCCTGTTCCAAGTGAAGAGGAAAATCAAAAACCGGCTTTTCAATTAAAAGTTATAGAATGGCGTAAACGCTATTTGATCATTTCCGGAGTGATACTGCTTGCAGGCGTGGGAAGTATGCTGTTCAACTTTTCACAAGGGCGTGGATTGTTTAACTTGGATGTAGAATTCTCAGGCGGAACTTCTTTCCAAATAGACATGGGGCAGCCATTTGTAAATGCTGATATAGCTGCTATAGTCTATCAAATAACCGGGCAACCGTCTCCACAAGTTCAAAGTATAGGCGGAGATAACCAAGCCATGATTCGTATGCATTCTATTGATGGTGAAACACGTACAGCCTTAATGGATGCTATAATTGCAAGATGGCCTCACCTCACCTCTGAAGCGTTTACCTATGCAGACGTAAGCCCAACAGTCAGTGCTGACATGCAAAGGGCGGCTGTATGGGCAGTAATTGTTGCTTGTGTACTGATGCTGATATATATTACTTATCGCTTTAAAGATGTACGCATGGGTGCCAGTACTGTAATGACTTTACTGCATGATGCCTTAATGACCATTGCTGTATTTGCAATATTGCGGATACCGTTAAACTATGCTTTTATAGCAGTGCTTCTTACCATAATGGGCTATTCTATTAATGCTACAATTGTTATTTTTGATAGACTACGGGAAAATAAAGGCCGTATGAGAGTAGATAGTGCTACTTTAGTAAATATTAGCGTAAGCCAAACACTACGACGCTCAATTCTTACTTCTGCTACTACTTTGTTGATGGTTATAAGCTTATTTATACTTGGGGTACCTACAATTAGAGATTTTGCATTACCAATTATGATTGGCTTATTATTTGGAACGTACTCCTCTGTATTCTTATCCGGGTCATTTTGGTATATGCTTGGTAAAAGCTCAAATGAAGTTGCAGATAAGAAAATTACAAAAAAAGCCTCAGTATCGATTTAACTCACTGCTTAGCCAAAATTAATGATTGCACCACCCTGTAGTGAGTGGTATAATTCCCTACATGTGAACACATGGGACTGTTCAAATAAAGGAGTGACTTATTTAATGAAAGCTGAGATCCATCCAAAATATTATCAATCAAAAGTGCGTTGCAACTGTGGTAATGAATTTATCACCGGCTCTACTAAAGAAGAAATACGTGTAGAGGTGTGTTCTAAATGCCATCCTTTCTATACAGGCAGCCAAAAAATGCTTATAGAAGCCGGCGGACGTGTAGAACGCTTCAAGAAGAAATATAATATGTAAATTTTAAAGCAGTAGTAATACACTTATAGCAATTCCGATTGATATTAACACGTTTACGTGTTGATGCAAGCGGAAATTGCGCCCCCTTCACCGACACGAAACACGTTAGTGCGAAGTGGAGGTGTTATAAACCAAAAGAATCCGGCATCGTTTTTGATACCGGATTCTTTTTTATTTTAATTTTCTTTTGATTTTCTTTTAAAACCGCATGAATGCGCCTTTTTCGGAAGTGATATTGATACCCAACCGGTCTCATTTTGTTACTTCAATGAACGCTTTTTGTTCGTCCGGCTTGCATTTAATTTCATATTACGACAAATAACTAAAATTTCCACTGAAAAAAGCTAATGAATTTTTCTAATGAACCGATATATGTATTGTAAGAGCAAAACGCAAAAGCAAGAGACGCAAAAAGCTCTACATAATATCTTTCTCTGGTAAAAACAGGGACACTGTTTGCAAGGATGCAAACAAGTGCAAATGGGGGCAATCCCCCCTAATACAAGGAGGAAATACACATGAGTGCAAACACAGTTGTAAGGACTAATGTTTTATCCCTTAA
>WQVX01000022.1 GCA_009785615.1 Defluviitaleaceae bacterium
AAACGAAAATCCAACAAATAATAAAAGCGCGTAGGGACAATGACAAAGTTCGTCATAATCACTCACGCGCATAAATTCAGCTTTAGAATAAATCTATGGGAATAACCACATACAAATCTGTAGCAATACACAAACAAACCTATTAACATCACCGTAAGTTGCCAGCCATACAGAGTTGAAAACAAAGCCGATTTATAGTATACTAACAGCGTTGCAGCGGCAAGCTAAACTTGTGCCTGTGAGTGATATGAGCTATCACCTACAGCCTCCGTGACACTCGCCTAAAAGTGTCGCGGACGTTGCACCAAAGGGCAAGCCTTTTTCTAAGTTTTCATTTCAAAAACATTCTAACACTTTCCTATAAATAGTTCAAGCTATTATTTCATTTTTTTGTAAATTTTTATAATTTGTTGCTTAAAGGGATGGTTTTATTGGTCTATGTTTGTTACCGATTGCGTATCATCTACAGCTAACGACGGTTCAGAATGAGGGCTGTTGATTTCTCCATGTTTTACAAATAGCATAAATATAATTGCTATCGAAAAGCCTACAATGGCATATATAAACAGCACTTCATAATATCCTACAATATCACGTATAAAGCCAAGCAGTGGCGGGGTAATAATTTGGGCACTAAAGGAGAACAAATAATAGTATCCAATAAATGTACCTATACGCATTGGCCCGGATATTCGCGTAATCATGGGCAAGGAGTTAATATTAACGCAAGCCCAACAAATTCCTGCTGCCATCAATAAACCCATTGTAAGCCCTACATGCGCAAAAAGCAGCATAGGAACAAACAAAATTGTAATGCCGCATAATCCTATAATGATGGTTTTGCGCCGCCCTACCTTAGCACCAATTATACCGGCAGGGATCGAAAATGCCACCAGCGTAACAGCAAATAATGAAAGCATCAACCCGGCAAGACCGGCATCACGTCCCAAGGTGTGGATTACATAAAGCGAAAAAAATGTATCAATGGCGTTATAGCCGGCAAACCAAAAGAAAATAGCAAAAAGCAGTAAGAAAAAGCTCTTTCTTTCGCGAGGCTCCATATTTTTGATAGACACACTTTTATCTTTGGCCTTTATATTAGCATATGGGATTTCAGGTTCACGCACAAAGAGAGCCACTACTCCCATTGAAGCAAGTAGCAAAAGGCCACCCATCAAAAATGGCAACGGACTTCCTCCAAGGCTGTACATTAAACCGCCTCCGGCAAGGGCAATGATTGCGCCCACAGCACCTACCAGATTAACAATACCATTGGCTTGACTTTGTAGCGGGCCGGGTGTCATGTCCGGCATAAGAGATACAGCCGGGGTGCGCCAAACTCCCATAAGAAAGGTAAAAACGATAATTACAGCCATCATACTTACAACCGAGGGCATGTGTGGTATAAGAATAAATAGTATTGCGCACAATGGCATACATATAAATAAGTAAGGAAGCCGCCGCCCAAAACGAGTACGGGTTTTATCGCTTAGCTTTCCAAATAAGGGCTGAACAATTACCCCTAAAAAACTATCAACGGCCATAATTAAACCGATTACAAATGTTGAAAAACCAAACCTTGACTCCAGTAGCGGCGGAACAAAATTTGAATATACCTGCCATATAAGGCTGGAGCCGAAAAAACCAAACGATAGCAAAATGGTTGCCTTTATATTTAGTTTATCTTTTATTACTTTATCGCTC
Source organism: Defluviitaleaceae bacterium (assembly GCA_009785615.1). GTDB lineage: Bacteria > Bacillota > Clostridia > Lachnospirales > WQUN01 > WQVX01. The sequence continues at coordinate 1,705 of WQVX01000022.1, forward strand.
ATGTGTGTCTCCTTGAACTATCACAGTGATTCCCGTACAGCTATGGCTACATCGGGTTTATTGGTTATAATTGTGTCCACTCCTAAATTAAGCATGTAGCCAATGACCTTTGGTTCATCTACTGTCCAGACATTTACAGCTATATCATGCTCATGACAGCGAGCCACAGTTTCAGGCAAAGCCGCCGCAATACGATAATGTGGATGCAGTGCTGTCGCAGACAGATGCTTTGCATATACCCAAGGATCTACTAAGCCCATAGCATACAATAGGCCAATTTCAGCTTGCGGGTTAAGTTGCCGTATAGCTATTAATGAGTAATGGTTAAATGATGAATAAATGACTCGTTTTTCCATAGAATATTCACGCTCTAGGTTTAGAAGTTTCTCCGGCATTTCAGGATAAAGCTCGTCAGTCGTTTTTAACTCTACGTTTACCGTAAGCTGTGTATCTGCCACTAAAGCATACACTTCTGCTAAAGTGGGGGCAGGGCAAAAACCATATTCCGGGAAAGCTGTGTTAAAATTAAATTTGCGAAGCTCTTCCAACGTATAGTCGCAAATGCGCCCTGTTCCGTCAGATACTCTTTCCAGCTCTAGGTCATGAGCAACAATTACCTGATGATCTTTTGTAAGATGCACGTCCAGTTCCAAACCTTCTGCCTTTTGCTGAATTGCTAATTCAAAAGCCGGCAAGGTATTCTCTGCCCGATAAGCAGATGCGCCGCGATGGGCTACAATTTTTGTTTGCAAAATAAGTCCCTCCTAGGGATATAGCAAATTGCTATAGTGAATTCAATTATCTATATTCAATATATATATTAACAAATTGCAGATGTCAATAGACTTGTCCATACAAAAAAGATCTTACTTCGCCTAACATTAGCACGAAATAAGATCCCTTTTTTAGAAGCTGTATTCAACTATATTTCATCATCGTCATCTATTATTTCTTTTTCTTTTTTTGATTTCGCTCTTTCCACTTTCTTGAAATCGCTAATATCAAAGGCTTCATCTTCTTCTAATTCCACAGCCGAAGCAACTTCAATACTTCTGTAAGTTTGCATACCCGTTCCGGCAGGTATCAGCTTACCAATAATAACATTTTCTTTAAGTCCAATAAGTGGGTCAACCTTGCCTCTGATAGATGCTTCTGTCAACACTCTTGTAGTTTCTTGGAAAGAGGCTGCCGATAGGAAGGAATCTGTTGCCAAAGATGCTTTTGTGATACCAAGTAGCACTCTCGAACCTTCGGCAGGTTTTAAGCCCTGGTCTAGCATCGATTCGTTCAGCTCTTCAAATTCCAGCCAGTCAACTAAGCTACCCGGCAAAAATTCTGTATTGCCGTTTTCTTCTATTTTAATACGCTTTAGCATCTGACGAACTATAACTTCAATATGCTTGTCGTTGATGTCCACGCCTTGAAGTCGGTATACTCGCTGCACCTCTTGAAGGAGATAATCTTGTACGCCCCTCAATCCTTTTATTTTTAGGATATCGTGAGGGTAAACGCTACCTTCGGTTAATTCGTCACCGGCTTGTATTAAATCACCTGATTGCACTTTAATACGGGAGCCGTAGGGTATCAGATATTCTTTATGCTCGTTAGTTTCTTGGTTTGTTACTACAACTTCGCGCTTCTTTTTGGTGTCGTTTACAGCTACTTGACCACCAAATTCTGCTATTATTGCAAGCCCTTTAGGTTTACGCGCTTCAAACAATTCTTCTACACGCGGCAAACCTTGGGTAATGTCCTCGTTACTTGCAATACCGCCCAAGTGGAAGGTACGCATTGTAAGCTGGGTTCCGGGTTCACCAATGGATTGAGCTGCTATAATTCCTACGGATTCGCCAATACGCACTTCACGACCCGAGGCCATGTTTGCGCCATAGCATTTAGAACATAGCCCGATTCTTGAGCGGCATGTCAAAATAGTACGGATTAATACTTTGTCAATGCCTGCGGCTTCTATGGCTTCTGCTTGATCAGGAGTAATTAGAGTATCTGCTTTTGCAATCAATTGTCCCGTCTCAGGATGCACTATATCTTCTATAGCCCAGCGACCACGAATGCGATCCGTTAAGGATTCTATCATCTCGCTACCATCCATAAATGCTGATACTACCATGCCGGGAATTTCTGATGCTGAAAGTTTAACCGGTGCATTACTTTCGCCATCTTTATTTTCCGGTTTATTGCTACCTTGCTTACAATCCCATTCACGTATAATAATATCTTGACTTACGTCTACCAAACGCCGTGTTAAATAACCGGAGTCTGCCGTACGCAAAGCAGTATCTGTCAGACCCTTTCTTGCACTGTGGCCTGATATAAAGTATTCAAGTACTGTTAAGCCCTCACGATAATTGGACTTAATCGGAACCTCCAAAACCTTCCCGGAAGGATTAACCGTAAGGCCACGCATACCCGCAAGCTGTTTCATTTGATCTCTGGAACCTCTGGCACCGGAGTCGATCATCATAAATATATTATTGTATCGGCCTAGCCCTTCCATAAGGTCTATGGTAATTTGACGATTGGCTTCGCTCCAAGCATCAATTACTTTGCTGTGTCGCTCCTCATCTGTCATGAGTCCACGGCGGAACATTTTTTGGACATTTTCCACAGTATTTTCTGCTGATGCCAATACTTCATACTTAGTTGCAGGTATTTCCATATCAGAAACAGACACAGTAAGGGATCCTCTTGTTGCAAAATGGAAGCCCAAATCTTTTATTCTATCAAGCACCTTAGCCGTATCTGTAGATCCATATTTGTTTATGCAACGATTAACAATACGACCCAGCATTTTATTGTCTACTAAGGTGTTTATTTCGTACAAAAATTTATTTTCAAAAACACTTCTGTCCACAAACCCAATATCTTGTGGGATAGCTTGGTTTAACATAGCTCGCCCCAATGTGATATCTACCAGTTTTGAATGTAATACACCTTCTTCATCTTCAAATGTACGCCTAATTTTAATTTTAGCATGAAGAGTTATATGACCGTTTTCATAAGCAAGTTCTGCTTCATCTTCGCTTATATAAGCGTTGCCTTCGCCTAACTCGCCTTCCTTTTCCAATGTCATATAATAAATGCCAAGTACCATGTCTTTAGTTGGCACAGTTATAGGAGCACCATCCGAAGGTTTTAACAGGTTGTTTGGAGCCAAAAGCAAAAATCTACATTCTGCTTGGGCTTCTACAGATAAAGGTACATGCACCGCCATTTGATCACCGTCAAAGTCGGCATTATAAGCAGCACAAACTAAAGGATGCAGCTTTAAAGCACGGCCTTCTACCAGCACAGGCTCAAAAGCTTGAATGCCAAGACGGTGCAAAGTAGGAGCACGGTTAAGCATTACGGGGTGTTCTTTTATAACATCTTCAAGTGCGTCCCAAACTTCCGATTGGAGTCTTTCCACCATCCGTTTTGCAGATTTAATATTGTGAGCGTGCCCACCTTGAACCAGTTTCTTCATTACAAATGGCTTAAACAGTTCAATAGCCATTTCACGAGGCAAACCACATTGATATATTTTTAGCGTAGGCCCTACAACGATAACCGAACGACCGGAATAGTCTACCCGCTTACCTAGCAAGTTTTGGCGGAAACGACCTTGCTTGCCTTTCAGCAAATCAGACAGAGATTTAAGGGGACGATTACCGGGACCTGTTACAGGGCGTCCACGGCGTCCATTATCAATTAATGCGTCCACAGCCTCTTGTAACATACGCTTTTCATTACGAACAATGATATCCGGCGCACCTAAATCCAACAATCGTTTTAAGCGATTGTTTCTATTTATAACTCTGCGGTATAGGTCATTCAAATCACTTGTTGCAAAGCGACCACCATCCAATTGAACCATTGGCCGCAAGTCCGGCGGAATAACAGGAATTGTATCCATTATCATCCACTCGGGTCTGTTGCCGGATAAACGGAAGGATTCTATTACCTCAAGCTTTTTAATGTAGCGTATTCTTTTTTGTCCGGTAGCTGTTTTAAGGGCATTTTTTAATTCTTCTGATTCTTTTTCAAGATCAATTTCAAGCAAAAGCTGTTTTATAGATTCTGCGCCCATACCTACTACAAAAGTGTCGCCAAACTTTTCTAAAGCTTCACGATATTCTTTTTCTGACAAAAGAATTTTTTGAGCCATGCCTGTGGTTCCCGGGTCAAGCAATACATAAGAAGCAAAGTACAAAACTTTTTCCAATGATCTGGGGGACATACCTAAAATTAATCCCATGCGGCTTGGTATGCCTCTAAAATACCAAATATGAGATACCGGGGCAGCAAGTTCGATATGCCCCATTCTCTCCCTACGCACTTTGTTTTTTGTTACCTCTACGCCGCAACGATCGCAAACAACACCCTTGTAACGTATGCGTTTATACTTTCCACAATGGCATTCCCAGTCCCTGTTAGGGCCAAAAATGCGCTCGCAAAACAATCCGTCACGCTCGGGTTTTAATGTCCTGTAGTTTATAGTTTCAGGCTTTTTGACCTCACCACGCGACCATTCTCTAATTTTTTCCGGTGACGCTAACCCTATCCTGATGGAGTCAAATGCAATGGCTTGTTCCACGTTACCTGCACCCCTTTATTTAGTTATACTAATCCTGCTCATATAAATCAAAATCATCATCGCTGTCATTGTCGTCATCCAAGTCATCTACTTTACTTGATGCCGCCAAAACTCCCATGTCCAACACAGCATCAACTGCGGAGACTTCCAACATTTCGTCTGTTATATCTTCATCTAAAACATCTACTATCGCACTTTCATCTAATTCCATATCTTCTGGTTCGGGTTCTTCTTCAGATAAATCTTCTATTACCGGGTCGGGGTCAGGAAGAGGCTTACGTACATAACTACGGTTTTCTTCGCCTTCTTTTCCTTCCATGTTTACGCTTGGTTCCTCCAGTTCTTCAATTGATTCTCTCATTTCTACTTCTGTTTCGTCAGCCATAAGAACTTTTACATCTAAGGAAAGTGCTTGCAATTCCTTTAGAAGAACCTTAAAGGATTCGGGGACGCCAGGCTCCGGAATATTTTCGCCCTTTACAATGGCCTCATAGGTTTTAACGCGGCCTACAATATCATCAGACTTTACAGTCAATATTTCTTGCAAGGTATAAGAAGCACCATAAGCCTCTAAAGCCCAAACCTCCATCTCTCCAAAACGCTGACCACCAAACTGAGCTTTACCGCCCAAAGGTTGTTGAGTAACCAAAGAATAAGGGCCTGTAGAACGGGCATGAATTTTATCATCTACAAGATGGTGCAATTTCAAGTAATGCATGTAGCCTACAGTAACCGGGTTATCAAAATATTCCCCTGTGCGGCCATCCCTTAATGGGATTTTGCCGTCACGAGTAATTGGAACACCCTTCCACTCGTCTCGCTGATTACGATTTTTATAAAGTGCCTCATAGATATCAGGCTCTAAAATCTCTTCCCATTTATCTGAAAATTCTGTCCATTCTTTGTTAACATAATCGTTAGCTAATTCAAGGGTATCCATAATATCAATTTCGTTAGCACCATCAAAAACAGGTGTTGCTACCTTCCAGCCCAATACTTTAGCTGCAAGACCCAAGTGAACTTCCAATACCTGGCCTATATTCATACGGGAAGGCACCCCAAGGGGGTTTAAAACAATATCCAACGGACGGCCATTTGGTAAAAACGGCATATCTTCAACAGGCAACACCCGCGATATAACACCTTTATTACCATGGCGTCCAGCCATTTTATCACCAACAGAAATTTTACGTTTTTGCGCAATATACACACGCACCAATTGATTAACACCCGGAGGAAGCTCGTCTCCGCGATCTCTGGAGAAAACTTTAACATCAACAATAATGCCGCTTTCACCATGGGGAACACGCAAAGATGTATCTCTAACTTCACGAGCTTTTTCGCCAAAGATAGCTCGCAAAAGACGTTCTTCTGCGGTAAGTTCTGTTTCCCCTTTTGGAGTTACTTTACCTACCAAGATATCATTTGGAGATACTTCAGCACCTATGCGAATAATCCCTTCTTCGTTAAGGTCTTTTAGCGCGTCATCGCCTACATTAGGGATATCGCGAGTAATTTCTTCCGGGCCTAATTTTGTATCACGGGATTCAGCTTCGTATTCTTCTATATGAACAGAAGTGTATACGTCGTCTTGCACCAAAGTTTCACTTAAAAGAATCGCATCCTCAAAGTTATAGCCTTCCCAAGGCATAAATCCGATAAGTGGATTTTTACCAAGTGCAAGCTCACCATTTTCTGTAGAGGGGCCATCTGCAATAACTTCATGTTCCAGTACTTGCTGGCCTTTTTCTACTATTGGACGCTGATTAATACATGTACCTTGGTTAGAACGCAAAAATTTAGTTAGACGATATGCGTCTTTACTTCCATCCGGGCAACGGACAGTTATTTGATCAGCCGAAACTGTTTCTACTACGCCGGAGCGTTTTGACATTATTACTACACCGGAATCATTTGCTGCTTTATATTCCATTCCTGTACCAATAATTGGTGAGTCACTGGTAATGAGCGGAACCGCCTGACGTTGCATGTTAGAACCCATCAAGGCTCTGGTAACATCATCGTTTTCAATAAATGGAATAAGTGCTGTAGCTACAGATACAATCTGCTTTGGAGATACGTCCATTAAATCTATGCGGTTTGCATCCACTTCCAAAATATCTTCACCAAAGCGACCGGAAATTTTGCGATTTATAAAAGTTCCGTCATCATTTAAAGGTTCATTAGCTTGAGCTATAGTGTATTTTTCTTCTTCGTCGCCTGTAACATACACAAACTCATTGGTAACACGCGGAACGTCCCCTGATTTATCAAGTTTTCGATAAGGAGCCTCAATAAAGCCATATTCATTTATACGGGCATAGGTGGCTAAAGAGTTGATAAGACCAATGTTAGGCCCTTCAGGAGTTTCAATTGGACACATTCGCCCATAATGAGAGCTATGCACATCCCTAACTTCAACACCTGCACGGTCACGAGAAAGACCACCCGGCCCTAATGCTGACAGCTTACGCTTATGAGATAGCTCATCCAAAGGATTGGTTTGACCCATAAACTGAGACAATTGCGAGCTTCCAAAGAATTCTTTTAAAGCAGCAGTAACAGGTCTAATGTTTATCAAAGCTTGTGGAGTAACAATATCCATATCTTGAACAGTCATACGCTCTCTAACCACACGTTCCATTCTGGTCAATCCAATGCGGAAATGGTTTTGAAGCAATTCTCCCACTGCACGAATGCGCCTGTTGCCAAGATGGTCTATATCATCTTTATGGCCAATTCCATATTCTACTTGCATTGCATAATTGATAGAGGCCATAATATCTTCAAAGGTAACATGTTTAGGTATTAACTTGTTCATGTTATTACGGATTGCACGTTCCAGTTCACGGGTATCTGATGCATTTTCAAGCAAAGAAGCAAGTACAGGAAAGTAAACCCGCTCTTTGATATTAAATTGCCCGGCAGTCAACCCATGAGCCTCTAAGAAAGCATCTGCATTTACCATCATATTACTTAAAACTTTAATGCCACGGTTTTCGCATTTAATAACTACTGAAGCGCAACCTGCATTTTGGATAGCATCAGCAAGTTCCGGAGTTAGAACAGTGCCGGCTTCAGCTAAAACTTCTCCGGTAGATGGATCAACGGCGTTAGCATCCAAAGTAAAGCCGCTTACACGACTTTTAAACGCTAGTTTTTTGTTGAATGTATAACGACCAACCTTTGCAAGGTCATATCTTTTAGGGTCAAAAAACATGCTGCGCAACAAGCCATCCGCAGATTCTACAGTAGGAGGCTCACCGGGGCGAATACGTTTGTACATTTCAAGAAGACCCTCTTCATGGGTCTTTGAGATGTCTTTTTCAATAGAAGCAATTATTTTAGGCTCTTCGCCAAACATTTCAATAATTTCGTCATCGCTGCCAACACCTAGCGAGCGGATAAGCACAGTAATAGGTACCTTACGAGTACGATCTACTCTTACATAAAAAATATCATTAGAGTCTGTTTCAAATTCCAGCCAGGCACCACGGTTAGGTATTATTGTAGAGTTAACAAGTATTTTACCTACTTTATCATGGTCAATACTATAATAAATGCCGGGGCTTCGCATCAATTGGCTAACGATAACACGCTCGGCACCATTAATAATAAATGTGCCGTTATCTGTCATCAACGGGAAATCTCCCATAAAAATTTCCTGCTCTTTAATCTCGTCTACCTCTTTGTTGCGTAACCGACATTTAACACGCAAAGGGGCAGCATAGGTAACATCACGTTCTTTACAAGCATCAATAGTGTACTTGGACTCTGAATCTAATGAGAAGTCAATAAACTCCAACACCAGATTGCCGCTATAGTCGGTGATGGGGGAAATGTCCTCAAAGACCTCTTTAAGCCCTTCCTTTAGGAACCATTGGTAACTATCTTTTTGCACTTCAATAAGGCTGGGCATATCCAGCACTTCAGCAATGCGAGAATAGCTATAGCGTTTGGTACCGGCAGCACCCACAGCAGGCAAATCTGCTGCGCCGGTATTTGGCAAAAGCCTAATCCTGCTTTTTTCCAATCCGAAACAACCCCTTACACATTTTTGTTATTGAATTATTTTAAAAAATTTGCTAAACTGAGTTAAATAACGTAAAAATATCAGATAAATTGATTATTTGAAGTGTTACTAGGAATTTTTCAAGGCAGTTGTTCATGCTAACATGTTAAACGGGGAGTTGTCAACCCCTTTTTTCTGTTTTTTCTATTTAAATTCAAGCTTCAATTTTGGAAAGATTAAATTGAAAATTTTTACAAAGCAAATTATGTTGTATAGCAAAATCGGTATGTATATCCAGTTGATACCGAATTTTACTACCAACCGGTGTTAATAAATCTATCACTCCGCATAAGTGATAGATTTTTTTATTGTATCAAAATTATTATTTACCTTTTAAGGTGATATGGTTGTCGTTGCAAAAATCTTTGAAATTTTCAATCAGCTTAGAAAAATTAGAATTAAATTGTGTATAGTCAGCCAATTCTGAATAATATTCCAAATCTTTTTGTGGATCAAACGCTTCCGGTTTTATCGTTGGCAGTTTAAAAAACTCGCACATTTCAGTAACGCGAGAATCGATAGCTAAAAATAATGAAGGGACACCTGCAAGTATAGCCGCAACATTTGCATGAAACCTATAACCTATATTAAAATCAAAAGACCGCATAAAATCAATCCATTCTTCTGCACAGAAAAATATTTTAGATTTATCTTCCATCCATTTTTTTAATTTAGGATAGTCATTTGGCGCACAATTTTTTGTTAATGTTATTTGATTTTGCTCAACAAAAGAAAAATCTTTATCTGCACAATATTTTAAAAAATTTTTCTCATGATCCCTTAATTTACCATGAAATGCCCTAAAATTAGAACAACTCTTACTAGGATTTTTAATATTTTTGATGCTAAAGTTAGAATTAGGATCAAGATTTAAATATAATGATGGACAGCCAACTACTTTTATATTTTTGATACCATGTTTGTTCAAAATTTCTGCTGAATAATACCCGCGCACGCCTAATACGCATCGCTCTGCCATCTCGGTAAGTATTTTTACAGTGTCCTCATGTATTTTAAAATCAGAAGAAAATGTAGGTGATTGCAAACCAACACTAATGGGAATTAGTGGCTTATCTTTTACGTATGATAAAATTGATTTATACCAGGCTATTAATTTAGGCTCATTTGGCTGTATCCAAATAAATGCAGTAGTAATAAAAGTCTTGTAATCATCGGCATTAAACTTGCGTATTTGATTCATAGGTATTAACTCTGCATCTATTATTTGTTTAAGTGTATAATCAAAAATCAAATTACCTGTGTTATAACCTACCCAAACAAACCTTTCATCTAATTCATCCGGAAATTCATTAGAAAAACCCAAATAGCCAATTTTATTAGACACCTAAACAACACTCCCGTTTTCATTTAATAACATGTACAACATCGTATTATTGCTATATCTAAAGGATTCACTAATGTTATGAACTATAAATGTGCAATTTGCAAGTCGGAATTTTCTAAGTGCCATTTTAAAGGCATTCAGAGGCTTGTAAGATCAGTTGGTGAGTCACACTCCCAACTGAATTTCCTTTTGAAATAGCTCAAGTATAGGTATTGTATGTTTTTACTCCAAAATTGCACAATAATAGTTATGAAGTTGTTTTTCTAAAGAATCTCATTAATTATGAAGCTGTTTTTCCATGGAAATTCTCTCATGTATTCGGTAGCAATAAATTTCGGATTATTTTCTTGCCACTCGCTAAAAGCAAGCTGTTCTCCTTTAAAGGGATGCCCTCTAAACTGAAACCAATCATCAAACACTATGACCGTCCCATCTTGTATTAAGTTTGTGCAAAATTCTAAAACTGTTTTTGTAGAATCATACAAGTCACAATCAATATGAATTATCCTTGCTTTAGTAAGTTTTAAGGAATTTTTTGTTTCTAAGTTAAGCGTTTCTGAATACCATCCCTTTGTGCAAACAACTCTTTTAAGATCTACGCCCCACTCTTTTATATTCTTGTTGAAATTTTCTAAAGAACAGCTATAGTCACCTTTGCTAAAAGGCCCTCCTATGTCTACTCCCTCAATATTTGGTAATCCTTCAAATGAGTCAAAAGCAAACATATGAAATTGAGGTTTTTCTATTTTCCATATATCGAAGGCTAATTGGTCTGCCTTAGATATCATATGAAAGGCTTGGGCAAAGCTATTTCCCTGCCAAACACCAAATTCATAATAATCGCCAATCAGACCTGCGGTTAAGCGACCGGTTTGGTAAAATGTTGATAACTCACATATCATATTTATTACCTCCTACAATCCTGTTACCCTGCATATAATCGCCATTAATGGCCACTTAGTTAGCCAGCAAACAACACCCAACCGGTAACAAAATGAGACCGGTTGGCGATCAACAAAGATTATCATAATAAGCTTTGAGCCATTTTTGCACGATGTATTGACTGCAATAAAAGTATTTGCAATTTATGGATTTAAAATACATTAAGAACATTTTAAGGTAATATTTTTTTGTTCCATGCATCATATACATATACAAACCCACTAGGCTTGCCTAATGATGCAGCGGAGGTAGATATGCGTGAATTTACCATTTTAATAGGACAACTATTTTTTATAGCGTTATTGCAAACAGTATTAGAACTATTTATTGACCCTAAAGAAAAACCTAAGCATGTGCAAATTTTAAATATCGCTTGTATAATAGGCAGCTTGTACTTGCTATTGCAATTTGTATTTCAATACTTAATGGGGGAAATAAGTACTTTTGTAAATTTTTCCTTTTGAAAATCGCTACACCTTGCAAAATTTTAATGGAATAGGTATGATGATGTAGTATGGATACTTTAAAACTCATTTACAATCCAGTTTCTGGAAGGTCTACTGTCACGGACAAGCATTTTAAAAATGCTATAGACGATTGTGTTGACGTTTTTCAAACCGCAGGTTACGAAACTCATTTGCTGCGGGCAACCTCACTGGAAGTTTTGGATCAATCCATTGCCACCATGGATGAAAAACTTTTAGTAGCAGCAGGTGGAGACGGCACAATTAATCTAGTGATTAACGCGCTAATGCGCCATAAAAAAGATATCCCATTGGGGATTATCCCGGCAGGTACAGCCAATGACTTTGCCTCTTATTTAAAGATGCCTAAGGAACCTAAAATTGCCGCAGAAGAAATTGTGCAAGGACGGATAATGAAGGCAGATCTAGGGCTTGTCAACAACAAATACTTTATTAATGTATGTGGTGCAGGATTTTTGGCAAATGTTTCTCAGCAGGTGGATACCCATTTTAAAGATGCTTTGGGAAAGATGGCATATTACCTAAAAGGGATAGGGCAACTGCCAAACTTTATGCCTAGCCCTCTGCGTATATCCACACCAACACAGACATTAACAGATGAATTTTTCTTGTTTTTAATTTTAAATGGCAGTGGTGCAGGTGGCTTTGATAGATTATCCACTACTGCCAAGATAGATGACGGCATGTTGGATTTTATCGGGTTTAAAGCCGGATCTATGATAGATATTGCGGCCTTATTTTTAAAAGTTTTATCCGGCGATTATTTAAATGACCGCCGGGTGTTATTTTTGCGAGAAAAGGAGATTTTAATAGAACATATTAATGGACAAAATATTGATACAGACGTTGACGGAGAAAACGGACCTGATATGCCTCTTAATATTGAATGCAAAAAAGAAGCTATAAGGCTTTTTGTGCCATCAATGTATAGGTGAGGGTAAACTATGGGAATCCCGGAAAAAGATAAAATTTATACTTATGAAGAATCCTTAACCTGGGGAGATGATGTCCCACACGAGTTAATAAATGGTATATTTTATGATTGGAACGGCAAACCGGTTTCCTGGCAATCGGCAGGTGTGTTCTACACTAATAAAGACCTTGATGAATGGAAAAAAAAGAACCGTTGGGAACTAATCTACGGTGTAGCTTATGCTATGGCATCGCCTTCAGCAAACCATCAAATGATTGTACTTGAAATGGCAGGGCAGTTCCGAAGCTATTTAAAGGGTAAAAAGTGTCGGTTGCTTCTAAGTCCTTTTGACGTGAAATTTAAGATGGAAAACGAAGAAGACATTCGAGTACAGCCGGATTTATTTGTAGTATGTGATACTTCAAGAATAAATAAAAATCATTATCAGGGAGCACCGGACCTGATAATAGAAGTTCTTTCACCTTCTACCGGGAAAAAAGATAAAACTGAAAAATTTCAATTATATCAACGGTTTGGAGTAAAAGAATACTGGATTGCTGACCCGGTACACAAAACTATAGACGTGTTTACGCTGGAAGATGGAAAATATGGCGCACCACGTACTTATGGCGATGCTGATACTATAAAAGTACATGTTCTTGAGGACTGCCATGTTACACTGGCAGATGTTTTTGAAGGAATAACAGAGGAGGACTAAATTTTGGAATACAAACAAGCTTTAGCAATACAGTTATCGCCACATTTAGCAGACATACCACATGTGGACATAATAAATTCTATTGAGCAGCCCCCAAATTCTCAAATGGGGCATTTTGCATACCCATGCTTTAGACTGGCAAAAGCTATGCGAAAAGCCCCGCCTGCCATAGCAGCAGAACTTGCAGCAAGTATCATGGAAAAACCTTTGCCTGCATGGCTTCAATCTGTAGAATCCGCCGGGGGCTATGTTAATTTTTACTTGGACAAGCCAAGTTTTGCATCTCGCGTTCTTGAAAATGTTCATAATCAAAACCAAAATTATGGACGTAGTGGAATAGGAGATGGCAAGGTTGTTCTTATTGATTATTCTTCGCCTAATATTGCCAAGCAGTTCCATGTGGGACATTTGGGCACAACTGTAATTGGACGTGCCTTGTATAATATTTTTAATTATCAGGGCTACGAAACAATAGGAATCAATTATTTAGGAGATTGGGGAACATCTTTTGGCAAACTTCTTACAGCTTATCTTAAATGGGGTAATAAAGAAGAAATTGAAGAAACAGGTATAGAAGCCTTAACCCGGATATACGTTCGCTTTCATGAGGAGGCGGATAAAGACCCATCTTTAGAAGAAGAAGCCCGCAACTGGGTTGTTAAAATGGAAAATGGTAATGAAGAAGGTCTAGCTATTTGGCGATGGCTGTGCAGCATAAGTATGCGAGAATATCAAAAAATATATGATCGTTTGGGCATAAACTTTGAATCTTATCGTGGCGAAAGCTACTACAACGATAAAATGGAAGCGGCAGTAGAAGAAATACGTAAAAGCGGATTATTGATAGAAAGTAATGGGGCACAAGTAGTTGATTTAGAAGAACATAAAATGCCTCCTTGTTTAATTTTGCGTAGAGATGGTGGTACTTTATATGCTACACGAGATATAACCGCCGCGATGGATCGTTATGCTACTTATCGCTTTGACAAAAGCTTATATGTAACTGCAAATGAGCAAAAACTTCACTTTGCCCAATTTTTTAAAGTACTGGAATTGATGGAGTATCCTTGGGCAAAAAATATGGAGCATGTCCCATATGGATTATTTATTTTTGATAGCGGAAAGATGTCCACTCGTAAGGGACAAGTTATAAAATTAAAAGATTTGCTTGATGAATCGGTAGCAAAGACTTTAGACATCATCCGCGAAAAAAGCCCTAATCTGGAAAATAAAGAAGAAGTTGCAGAGCAGGTTGGTATTGGTGCAGTTATATTTAATCAATTATATAACAGCCGTATTAAAGATGTGGTTTTTTCGTGGGAGCGAATGCTTAACTTTGAAGGTGAAACAGGCCCTTATGTTCAATATACACACGCCAGAACATGCAGTATTATGGAGAAGGCCGGCTATGATCCATCATCGACTCAGACTCAATTAAGTCAAGCTACAGATTGGGAAGTCTTAGCTAATGACGAATCCTTTGAAGTGCTTCGTTTGCTTTACAATTTTCCTGACCGTATTGCCGAGTCCGCAGATAAATATGAGCCATTTATTTTATCTCGTTTTTTGATAGCGTTGGCTCAAGCATTTAACAAATTTTACAACGCACACAAAGTTTTAACCGGTGACGAAAACCAAGCTAAACGATTGGTTTTAGTATCTGCCGTTAGTATAGTGCTTGAAAATGGATTAAAGCTTTTGGGAATATCTGCACCTAAGAAAATGTAGTAAACTTTTTTGATTTTCCTTCCGTATATGTTTTCAAAGGTAAATCAGAAAGGAGTACAAATCATGCAATGCAAAATACACCCTACAGAAAATGGTGTAAATACCTGTAATCAATGTGGCTGTTGGCTGTGCGAAAAGTGTACTTTTGAAAGAAGTGGACGGATGTTTTGTCCGGATTGTGCAGCCCAACAGGCTACAGATGTTGCCAAAGGATCCGGCACATCTTCAACTGCTACTTCTTCCCGTTGGGATGAAAGAAAGCATGTATCAAGATATATTAGTTGGGGGTTATTGTTCCTATTTACAGCAGTTATACCATTGCCGGGTTTAAATTATATGTACATGGGTTTCATTAAGCGCGGATTAGTGGCCATGGGAGCATTTTTTGGAACAATCTATATGGGGATACATTTTTCCGGGGGAGCTTTTGGACACATAGGTGCGTTATTTTTATTTGCCATTCCAATAATATGGACAGCAAGTGCGTTTGACGGGTTTAAGCTACGTTCCCGCTTAAATGCCGGTGAAGTAATTACTGATGATTTGGATGATATTATAAATTTCTTTAGGCGTAATCGTATGCTATTTGCCGGAATAATTATTATTTTAGCTTCTGTTCAGGTAATTGGACTTGTTTTGCCCGGGATACTTCGTGTACTTCGTAATCTTGTCCCTATTTTAATAGCACTTTGGGCTATTAAGACTTTATTTAAAAAAACAAAATAGTAAAAATTTACAAATTTCCACTATAGACATGAATAACTTTACCAGTATGTAATTTGAATTTCCGCACATAATAATCTCGTAGCAATCAGGGAAAAGAATCAGCTTTTTCATGAATGTTACGTAAAGTGGGGGAGGTAATTAATCATGTCAAGGAACAGAGGTGCTGTTCCTGAGGCAAGGGCCGCATTAGAGCAGTTTAAGTTTGAGGTAGCTAATGAAATTGGCGTTCCATTGTCCAAGGGGTATAACGGTGATTTAACATCTTATCAGAATGGTTCCGTTGGGGGCTATATGGTTAAGAAAATGATAGAGGCTCAAGAAAGACTTATGGCCGGAGAGTAAATTTCGATTATTTTTGATATAGCCACGATGTAAAGTAAAAGCGAGCTAATCCTTTGGGATTGGCTCGCTTTTGTTTTTATTTGAAAGTGTTTTTTGAAATATGGAGACCTAAATAAGCACCGCCACTTGCACCAAAAGCGCAGCTTAATCCCAGTATTATCGCAAGATAAGAGTCACCATATATAGCTCCGGTTATAAATCCGCCCATTGCTCCACACACAAAAGGAATCCAAAGTTGCCATCTGAAATGTCCAAAACCTACTCCGCTAATTCCTGCAATAGCACCTGGTATAATTCCCATAATTATACCATTGTCTCCGTTAATCCAAAGTATATTACTGTATCCGTAAAGTAAGACTTCTGCTTGCATGATGTTGTTAATGTCATCCCAAAGCCCTGCTAATACGCCAACTGCACCTCCAATAAATCCTCCAAAAGCTCCGCCAATAATTCCAAATATAGTCCTAAAAAAAACATCCACACTGCGACCTGAATAATTATAAGTTGTTTCTTCAGGTTTAGAACAGCGAAGATGCCTTAATTCAACATCTTCAGAAAAAACAGAACCATAACTAACAGTTAAAGGTTTACAATTTGCTATAACTACATTTGAATAAACTTTAAAATATTTAGAGTCCCAAGTGCGTTCAAACCTCATAGTCTTGAGTGCTTCATCTAACTCTATAATATGTTTTTTCGATACTTTCGCTGAACCCCCTTTCAAAAAGGTAACTCTTATTCGTTTATCAAAAACATCATTTATAATAGCAGGATAGTAGTATCTGTCATTTCTATACACAAAAACAGTTTGTCCCGGTGAATAGGTTGATGTTTTTTCAATTTTTGTAGTATTTATAATATTCACATCCACTCTTAAATTCTTGCATTTACTCACAGATGATACTTATTCATAAACTCATTGTCAAGTGTGTTCAAGAAATTCCAAATTATGCATTTTATTAAAATGCATAATACAATACAATAAGAACTTGCTTTTACTGTGAAAATGTTTATGTTGTACCAATAGTTTAAAATATAACCGTAAGGAGAGTCAAAAATGAAAAAATTTTATCCTTTAGGAACTATAGTAACTCTTATTGATGGTACAAAGCCATTGATGATCTTCGGTAGATTACAGATTCATGTTGATTCTGAAAAAATGTATGACTATGTTGCCTGTTATTACCCGGAAGGGAAAATTAGTAATGATCACAATGTTTTATTTAATGATGAAGACATAGGAAATGTTCTTTATGTAGGTTATCAAACCACGGAAGATGATGAATATCAAATTTTATTGCATGAAGAAGGTTTGCATGAAAAAAACAATAAAAACCAAAAGATGAAACTTGATTATTCAGATATTACAGAAGAACTATGCCAGCACTGTGCCGAATGCTGCAATCTGTACTTACCTGTAACGCTTGATGATCGGTTTTATGAGTACTTAAAAGCGCGTGGCTTGAACATAACAAGAGATCCCAAAGATCCAAGCAATGGTGCTCTTAATTTAGGTTATTGTATGCACAACATAAGAGAGGGAGAAAAAATAAGATGTGGTATATATGAGAATAGGCCGCGGCTTTGCAGAGAGTATAATTGTGTAGCTTGGGCCAGATATGCGGATGTAGAAAAAAAATCTCCAACTTTACAACATGCAATTAAAGTATATAACAAATTAAATAGTTGATCTTAGAAAATGTTATCTTAGGGATAGAAGGAGCAGACTATGTATGAATTTGAATCTATTAAAAAGAGGGATGAAAGCGAAAGTAGTCGTTTATTTTCCGAAACAAATGAATATCAGCTCAATCCACTAGCTTTAAATTATGGTTCTGAACATGATGATATTGATTTAGCTGAAGAATTTGGATTTAGACCAGAGGAATCATTTCGATCTGAACCACCTGTACAGGGAAAAGGATTCCGTGATAAGCGACCTATTTCCCATAAAATTGGTAAAGGTGATCTGGGAAGTTCCAGCAAAACACTGAATATATCAGGAAACTTGTATGATAACATTCAAGACAGTTTTGGTATAGATCCAAGTAAACTTTCTTTGCAAGAATCCCCGGAAGTTTCAAAAATGGGAGCAAAGGCAACAGCTCAAGGCAATTCGATTCGCTTTGCGCCCGGAGAGTACAAGCCTAATACTAAAGACGGTCTAAAGATACTTGGTCACGAATTGAACCATGTGCGTGAACAGGCTCAGGGAAAAATTAAGCCTAATGTAGAAGGTACAAATATACATTTTGACCCAAGTAATGAGGCAAGCAGTGATCGTGCCGGAGAAGCTTTCGCCAGCGGAGAGCTTAGTGGAGTTGCACCTGTGTCAATTGGCAATGCTGGTGCTGTGGGATCTGCCATGCAAGGATTTTTTAGAAACCCTTTTAGACCTGGCGATGGACAGAGAATCATTTGTGGTGCGGCAGAAGGCATTCAAAGTGGAGCACTTGGATATGGTGTTGGAGGAGCCATAGTAGGTGGCAAAGCAGGAGCAGTAAAAGGGGCGGCAGCAGGTGGCATAAAA
This sequence comes from Defluviitaleaceae bacterium, assembly GCA_009785615.1. Classification (GTDB taxonomy): domain Bacteria; phylum Bacillota; class Clostridia; order Lachnospirales; family WQUN01; genus WQVX01. Next base: position 20,100 of record WQVX01000022.1, read on the forward strand.
GGGGCTGGTATAGGTGGAGGAATTGGGGGAGTAATTGGGGGGACTGTAGGGGCGATAGGTGGTGGTGCTAAGGGAGCAGTAACTGGTGCTGCCAAGGGAAGCAGGATAGGAAGATGGGTTGGTGGTGCGATAGGAGGAATTGGTGGATTTTTGGTTGGAGGACCCAAAGGAGCAGCAGCAGGATTTGTTGGTGGTAAAAAAGTTGGTGCAGCTGTAGGCGGTTTGATAGGAGGGGTAGGAGGTGCAGTAGGAGGTGCAGTAACAGGTGGAGCTGCGGGAGCTGCAAAAGGTGCTACAAAAGGTGCTGCAATTGGTGGTGGTATAGGAAAAGTAGTTGGGGGCGTTGGAGGTGCTATAGTAGGTGGTACTAAAGGTGCTGCAAAGGGAGGTTTAAAAGGTGGAGCCATAGGTGGAGCACTCGGTGGTGTTCGCGAAACAGCAGGAATTGTAGAAGAAAGAGCCGAAAATAACATTGTAAGAAGAGGAGCAGGTGTTGTAAGTGAAGCAGCAAGATTTGCCGAATTTGGTTCAGCATTTGGAAGCAAAAAAACCATTATTGGCGGTGCTCTATTCGGAAAGGCGGCAGGTGCCCTCAATAATGGTGCAATAGGTGGTCCTAGTAGTGGACCTGTTGGTCAAGGAATAAGTGATTTTATAGATGGTGCAGCAACCGGTGCAACTATGGGAGAGGGATTAGGTAGAAAAGGACAGGTAACCACCAGCATCTTAGGAGGGATAAAAAATACTGCCAGAGGATTTTGGAATCGGAGAAATGGCGGAAATGAAACTAATGACACAAATGAACCAACACCAGTACCTACGCCAGCACCTACGCCAGCACCTACACCAACGCCTACGCCAACACCTACACCGGAGCCTACACCAGTACCTACACCAACGCCTACACCAGTACCTACACCAACGCCTACGCCGGAGCCTACACCAACGCCTACGCCTGCACCTACACCAACGCCTACGCCTGCACCTACACCAACGCCTACGCCTACGCCTGCACCAACGCCTACGCCTACGCCGGAGCCTACACCAACGCCTACGCCACACCTACGCCAGTACCTACACCAACGCCTACGCCGGAGCCTACACCAACGCCTACGCCAGTACCTACACCAACGCCTACGCCAGCACCTACACCAACGCCTACGCCAGTACCTACACCAACGCCTACGCCAGTACCTACACCAACGCCTACACCAACGCCTACGCCAGTACCTACACCAACGCCTACGCCAGTACCTACACCAACGCCTACACCAGTACCTACACCAACGCCTACACCGGTACCTACTGGGGCTATGGGAGCAGCAATTGGTGGGCTGGCAGGTGGTTCCGGAATTGGTGCTGCCATGGGACTAGCTAAAGGAGTAGCCTTAGACAGAATATTAAGAAACAAGCAAGAAAACAGCTAACGTTATAATTCTATAAAATTTACTATAACCCCAGAAAGGAAAACAGCATTCTTGGCAGAACATAAAAGAAATCCGGATGATTGCATTTGGAAAAATTTCACAAACCTTCTGCATGAGCCACATATTTTTAAAAGCCATTTAAATTACTACAATGCATTAACTGGCTGGGTAAAGAAGTATTATAACGAAATAGGCAATGATTTAGTTCAACGTAATGGACTTGATGCTATACTGAATATTGATTTCGAGAAATATCTTTCAAAGGAATCAGAAATATCACTTAAACTAGAGCAAAAAAGAATTTTCACTAGAAAACCGGAAACATTAGATGCATTGCTAATGATAATTAACAATACAATATGGGATATGATTAGATTGTATTCAGAAAAAGATTGTCCTATTTGTGACGGTGAACTTTATTATGTTATTTTTGAAAAGCTCAATACAAAACAAAGAGACATCGGTTTGGAATGTTGTCTTTGTTGGTGGCATGAATATATTAATAAGCCTAAAGAGTGTGACGAGATGGCATCTGTTCATCCGGTTAGCAGAACTGACTTAGAGCTGTTTGGAGTAAAATCACAAAAGTGATTTTTTTAGAAACATGTACACAAAACAAAAGCGAGCTGATCCTTTGGGATTGGCTCGCTTTTGCTTTATGAGACATGCTGCTTCAAATTTTAACTACTATAAAGCTTTATATATGAGTTTGTTTCAGGGAGTATGATCTTTTTTATTTCAGTTAAACCCATAACATCAAGGAATTGTATACCATGATCAGTAAAAGCATACGCATAGTATTTTTTTATAAGACATCCGCTTCGCATTTTATCCGATATAAAATCATAAAATTTTTTTACAAGTTCTTTGGTAATACCTCTTCCCCTATATTCCGGTAAAACAGCAACAGAAGAAAGTAGCATATAAAAGTCGCTATCATTAGGACATGAAGGCAAAATTCCCATTATTGGAAGGTTGTCATCAATAAATACTTTATCTTCATTTTCTATTCTTTCAGCTAGCTTATGAGTAATAGGAAAAAATTCTAAATACCCTACAAGTTTTAAATTATCGTAAGCCAGTACCAGGCTTTCTTGATTAATATTATATCTGGCCCGTTTACCGCTTAGCGTACATAGGACTTCGGGATCAAAAGATGATGATTCTATACGTATGATATCCTTTATAAAATCATCTTTAACTTGATAAGGAAATTTGTAATGCATAATTGCTCCCCTTTCTACTTTTCTTTCATTCATTGCACAATTTGTTGTTTTTATCCTTTACACAGCCTAAACCTTTCCACTAAAACCCTTAGCATACCGGCTTGGCCGGAGAGTTCTTCGCTAACGGATGCATTGTTTTGTAGCGCAATTGTATTATCCATTGCACTATGATGAATGACATCTATACTTTTTTGTATTCTATCAAATTCATGAGATTGCTCATTGGATTCATGGGATATGTTGGATATTACATTCGCCACATTGGCTGTCATATCAACAATGTTAAGTAGTACTTGGGATGTTTTTACTGACATATCCACACCTATGTCTACTCGGTTTAAAGATTTAGAAAGCATCTCCGCAGTGTTCTTTGCGGCTTCGGTGCTTCGGTTTGCTAAATTGCGTACTTCTTCTGCTACTACTCCAAAACCTTTTCCGTGCTCTCCTGCCCTGGCGGCCTCTACAGATGCATTTAATGCTAAAAGGTTAGTTTGAAAAGCAATACTTTCAATAATACTTACAACTTTGGCAATTTCTTGTGAAGATAGCTTGATTTCCTGCATTGCCTCAGACATATCTTCCATATGCTTTGCCCCAATATTGGCAACTTCTTGTACCTTTTCAGAAAGATCACTTGCAGACGCAGCATCATTTGTATTTTTTTGTGTCTTTTCAAATAAGCGGTGAACTGCTTCCGTTACTTCGCTCATAGCAGCGGATTGTTCTTCAAAGCCGGACATCAATTCTTGCGTAGCTTGGGCAATTTCTTCTGATCCTGCCTCTACCTCTGCTGTAGCTGCTTGTATTTCAGAAACTACTAACTCTATGGAACTTATCATACCTTCCATGGATTGCTTAATGGTACCAAAATCACCTATGTAATTCTGTTTAATTGTCACATCGAAGTTGTTGTTAGAAAATTCCTGCAAAAGATGAGATATTTCATCCACATATCCTTTTATGAATGTTATTGCATGTTTTGTTGTATCGCTTATCTGCTTATAAGAAGCGAATGCAGAAGCCGTATTTTCGTCACAAGGCTTAGGTTCGTATATAAATTGTAGTAGACCATTGCCCAGTCCATTGAGAAGGTTTTTAGCAATATCATCTGATTCCAGCTCCTGATAAGCATTAATTTTTTTGTTGATAACTGCATCACTGTTATCATAATTGGCTACCACTACACCAACTACTTTTCCTAATGCATCCCTCAGCGGGTTAGCCAGATACTCTTCAACAAGTACTTCGCCTGAAGGGGAAGTAAATATTGATTGAAATTGATGGTTTTCTTCTTTTTCTACCACATACATTATATTTTCAAGCAATTTTGCAGAGATATCATTTGGAGATAAATCATAAGCAGTTTTACCTAAAACAACGTTTGGATCAAAACCCTGCTCTCTACAAGATTTGTTTACATATGTAATGCGCGCTTGATTATCAAACACTGTAGTTGCGCAAGGCATATTGTCAATAAATCCAAAAATAGTATCCATTATTCGGTTGATGCCATTTATTACATCATTAGTTGCCGCAGTTGACTTGTTTGCCTCCATGCGAGCATACCAATTATTTGATTGGATTTCTTTTTCTACATGATAAATCTCATCAATCAAAGCAGTGACACTGTCTCCGGCATCTGTTATATCATGATCTGTAGACACCAATCCATCATTTAACATAACTTTGTTAATTGTTAGATACAAAATACTGATAGCGATAATACAAACGATGCCGTTAACGATGGCAATAGTTAATGGTGTTGAAATTATCGTTACAGTAGTAGCAGTGGCAATGGCCACTGCAATAGTTAAAATAATAGGTATAAACCTTGACTTTGATGTATGCTTCTTAGCCTGCACCATAATATTTTGATCCTCCTTTGATATGTTTGGCCATAATAAACCTGCGTGATAACCTGATCTTCCTTTTGGTTATCGCACAGGTTTAATTTTTCAGCCATATTCACCTTAGTACACTGTAACATATTTTGGCTAATTAAAAAAGCGAATTTTGCGCAAAATTACCCTTTTTTTGAACAGTTATCAATTTGAGATGATTGTACATTAACGAAAATTATCTAAATTTAGCAAAATGTTTTATAAAAAGAAAAAAGCTGTTATTGATATTGATCTAAATTAGATTTATACTGACGAAAGCTTGTTATGTTTAGCGATAGAATGGTGGTGATTGACATCTAAATTATTAGTGTTAGCAACATACGAATACCAATATAACTTAGTAATCGTATAACACCTCCACTTTGCACCAGCGTGCTTCGTGTCGGTGAAAGGGGCGCAATTTCCGCTTGCATCAACACATAAACGTGTTAATGTCAATCGGAATTGCTATATGCAAAAAGAAGGGAAAGTGTAAATGAAAAATGTTTTTATAAGCAGGCGAGTTTTAGCCTTGGTATTAGCCTTGGTTATGGCATTATCCATTTCTCCCGCTTCTGTAATTGCTGCGGAAAATACCGAAACTGTTATCGAAAATGGGGCATATACTGCGTCTGACGAAAGTCATTCCCAACAAAATGATGAAGAACCAACAGAAGAATACTATCAAGAAGATGATGACACAGAAGAAATTTCAGAAGAAACTTATACAGAAGAAAACGACATAGAAGAACCAGAAGATGAAAATGAACAAGAACTTGAAACAGAAACAACAGAAGAAAATGATAACGATAATTATAATGATGAAAATGACAATGATGATATCAACGAAGAAGAATCCGAAAATGAAGAATATAACGATGATAACAATGAAAATAATGACAATGATGAAAACAATGAAAACGAAGCATCGCCGGAAGCTCCTGCTGTTGGGCTAACTGCTACAATATTTAATATTGGAGACTTTCACGGGTTTTTAACAAGCGAGCAATCCGCTTCTGACCCGGGCGCACCGCGCTTTGTCACTTATATTGAAAATCAGTTTGAATCATATAGAAATAACACCGGGCACAGACCCATAGTTATGTTATCCGGTGATAATTATTTTGGACAATCAATTTCTAACCTTTTAGGTGGTGAGCCGTCTTTACGGGTGCTTAATCGCATCGGTGCCCGCTACTCTTCTTTGGGCAACCATGAGTTTAGCTTTCACAACCGACTGTTTACCCAAAGCTTAGCTGAAACAAATCAAGCGGCAAGAACAAGTCTTATACAAGACATCAACAGACCAAACCCATTATTTGATAGGAATGTTCTACCCTCTACTCATCACTTGGCACAGGTAAACCCCGGTATTACTCTTCTGGCTGCTGACCTGGTATATGCACCGTATCATTATCGTGCCGGTCAACACCCGGATTGGGTACAGCCTTATGCTATTATTGATGATTTTCATGCAGAATATGGCGTACGAATCGGCGTTATTGGTTTAACAGGCCCGGGTATGAATACTTTGGTTGGCGCAAATGACCGCCAAGGCTTACACTTTAGAACTCCCGGTGCTTCAGGTACAACCCCTGCCGAAGATGCAGCAAGATATGAATGGTTGGAAGCAATGATCAACCGATTACGTGATCATTATGGGGTATCAGCAGTTGTGGCTTTAACTCATACTGCCGGTGGTGCAAATGATTCTAATCTTGCACCTACCAATGTAATAATAGACACGCTTAATAGCCGTGGCAATGCTCACTTTGATGCATGGCTTTCAGGACACAGCCATACCTACAATGCATTTGTGCGTGGTGCAAACACCGCAACCGGATTCTTAGGTACAGCTATTGCTTGTGGTGGGCATCATGGCCGTGGATTTGGTGCAGTTCAGTTTGATTTTTATGATGGCGAATTGGTTGGATTGCGTTCATATACGCATGGTGCGCCTGATGGAATGGATATACGCAGAGCTAACCCTGATCCTGAAGTATTTTCATGGGTTTGGGGAACCGGTGCTACATGGACAAGAGACGAACTAAACCTTGTAATTAACTATGAAAGTCATACTGATGCCCCTGTTTCTCGTTGGGGATATGTACAAGTGCGTAATGCCGCATGGGATGTGCCTCTTGGTACTCGTGGGCTTTATGGTAGAAATCAACATACCAGAAACCAGTTTCTTGTTAACCTGGCAGTTGATTATATTGATCGCGTTCATGCAAGAGATGTATCTTATACAACAGGCAGACAATTTGACGGTACGATCATCACCTTTGCTCAATCAGGCTGGCGTGGGCAAGACGACAATCGTTTGCAGTGGACACCAAACGACACAGTTACCTATATGGATTTAAAAGATGCACTTACTTTTGAGCGTTATATTCCACTGTTTGAAATGCGTGGTCATGATGTAATTGAATTGCTTAACTTACCGGGGCATAATCTGGCACCTCCTGCCGGTACACCTTGGGGTCGCTGGCCTACAGGACATGCATACAGAGGGCTTCCAAACTGGGGTACCATGCAAGGCCAGACAATAGCCGGTGCGTTTTTCCATGATGGTACATGGTATTTGAGTGCTACAATGCAGCCGATTAACCCAAATGGCGTTTATCGTGTGGGTATGGCGCACAACTTGTTCAATGGCTATGGCGGTGATGGTAGCCAGCGTTGGGCAGCTCCCGGGAATATTCAAGGTAATGCATTAGGTTTTGAAGTTATCGACTTTGGCTACTTTGCAAATAATCCATTTTTCAGCTATGGCCCGCGTCACTGGGCACGTGATAATAACGGTGATCCATTAACCTATTGGGATATATGGGCGGCGCAACTTGAATATCGTAATGTACAAATGGATAGAGGTACAGATATTGCCGCACGGATTGAAGTAGAAGCCGCAGAAGGTGGCGATGCTATCCTGGAAGTTTGGGGTATGGCAACTGTACACGTAGGGCAGGAAGAAGGCGTTGTAGGCAGCGGCGGAACCACCTTCTCTAATCATTCAAGCTTTGGTGGGCCTTCTTTGCCGGAAAACACAACAAGTACACGCGGCACATGGACAGCAAATGCTTCTCAATATGTTCGTGACTTGGTTCTCCTTGGAACACCTGTGCGTGTAACCGCTATACCAAATGACGGTCAATATTTCCATGGCTGGTACAATGGGCTTGAACGTGTATCTTTAAATGAAACCTACATCTTCCGTTCAGAAGAAGATGTCACCTTAGAAGCAAGGTTTGGCGATACTCCGCTTGTAGCACCACCGTCAGACCCGGAACCTCTGGCGGAAGAGCCTGAGATTGACCTTCCTGTTACGTTGCCACCAACTTTAATACGTTTGCAAATTGGCAACCTCCAATACACTATAAACGGAAATATCTTTGTAAATGATGTTGCACCATTTATTGATACAGTATATAACCGTACTATGGTTCCTTTAGCAGTAGTTGCGGAAAGCTTGGGTGCGGAAGTAAGCTGGGTTGCCGAAACCCGCACAGTAGTCATTACAAGAGATGGTATCACCTTATCATTGCAAGCAGATACTCCACTTCCAAATAACATGGGAATGCCTAATATTTTAGATGGCAGAACCTTTGTCCCGGTAGCATATATAGCCCAAAACCTAGGTGCTAGTGTCGATTGGGATGCAGTTAACAGAGCAGTGTATATTACCAGATAATGTGAATTAATGAATATTTAAAAGAGATCATTGCAAAATGGTCTCTTTTTTTGTTGCAAATAGATTAATTAGAATAAATTTGACAAAAACTCTTATAGTTCGATATAATATTAACTTAAATGCATCTCAAATTAGGTAGCTGTAAGGAAAGAACAAGCACGAAATCAGAAAAAGTAGGGGAAGGATATGAGGTGACAGTATACTTATGAGTTCAATAAAAAAGAATGATCTTTTTGAAAATCAAGAGGAATCAAAGCCTCAATGGAAAGATAGAGAAAATATATTGAGAATTATAGTAACAATCATGTTACTATCTTTAATTACATTGCTGGTTGGGATAGTTTGTATCATTGTTTTTGCACCAAGCGTATTATTGACAATTTTAAGCATCACATCAATGTTAACAACTATAATTACAGGATTTATAAGTATTAGTGAATATAATAAACTTCAGCTAGAGAAAAAGAGAGGATAAAGAAGAAAATGAAGATAACTATGCTGGGTACATCCGGAAGTGGTAAAACTACTTTTATGGGGGCTATGCAAAATCTGTTTTTCAAAGATAATGTAAATGGGTACAGGCTTGCAAACAGATCATCAAAGTATGAAAATGGCGTGTTCATAAATAAAACATTTAATGCCACTAATGATTTGTATAGACGCGGCAAGTGGCCGGGGGGAACCGGCACAAGTGCATTAATGCAACTTGAATTTAGACACTGGGACGAACGACTTCTTGATATTGACTGGATAGACTATCGTGGTGAAGCAATTACAGAATTGGCAGAGGGTATAAAAAAAGAGGGAAGTAGCGAAATTCTTGCGACACTGATGTTTAGCGACGTAATTCTTGTTTTTGTAGATGCTGCTGCACTTAATGCTATCAAAAACGACTTCATTGCTCGTGATTATGTTGGCGCAGATGCAATATCTGAGCTGTTATCTTATATAAAGGCAAAAAGGCATATTGATGTCATTTTTGTTTTATCAAAAATAGATTCAAGTACAATTTCCTCGAAAGATTTAGAAAATCTTAGGATGAGAGTGAAAAAATTGTACTCAAATTTTATGGGATCGGAAACCAGCGAAAGTTACAATAGCCCAATAGTAGAAGTTGGTGCCTGTAATTATGGAAATGTAAAAACCGAGTGTGAATATATTGAAGAGTTAGGATATTGGACGTTTGAGCACAAAATCTTGAGCCATAACGATTTACAACCGATTAATGTAGCATCAACATTTGCATTAGCTTTGCTTAAATGCCTCGAAAGTGAAATAAACAATAAAAATACAAGTGCTAACAAAATTGAACAAGAAGTCAAGAATTTAGAAGAAAATTTCAATGGATTAAAAAATTTTATTGATATTTTGTGTGGTAGTCCAAAGCGAGAGTATATTTTTGATATGAAGAAAGTAATATTATATAGTAGGGATGATATAAAAAAGCTTGAAAAACATCGTCCGGCTCTTGAAGCAATTGTAAAAGAGAAAAAATGATGCATGATTTTTTAGCATTTTTGGAGGTGAAACCATGCTACAAGCAAACTTTATACTCTTTTCACGCACCTTATCCCGTGATTATAGATGGATTTATACATGTAATGGTTTGAAATTGAATTCGGAAATAATTTTACGCGATTATAGTGAATTTGAAAAAAGTCGAGATAATCTTCTAAATAAAGATCATTTGTTTGTTAGGCGTATTGCAAAAGACATATTTTTATATAAGTTTCTTGAAACTGGAACAACAGATAAACATTCAAGAAAAATTGATGCCTTGTGTGGCTATTGTTTTGATGGGCTGGAATCGGAAATTGTAGATTATCTTTTAAAGTATGTAACGGCGCATATTTATCATAGCTCTATGGAGTCTATTCTTAAAGCAAAATTAGAAACAGATTTAGATAACAGCGAAGAACTGCATACATCTGTTCCTTATAGCTTGGATGAAATGTTTGAAGAAATAAAAAGTAACCCTAAATCAGCGTGTATTGTTTCACGTATTGATAGTTTAATTAGTAATAATGGAGATGTAGCCTTCTCAATAATCCAAGATGAAGTTCAAAAGTTATTGCCTTTAAGTTGCCATTTAAAGCCTGTTCAAGACGGAGAACCAAAAGGAAAGCAAGATAACGACAAAAAGATGAAAGAAAAGCTACCTAATTTAGGTAAAGATAAACCTCCAAAGCAATAAATGCTCTATCTATGATACACCATAATACTACAAATAAAAACTAATTAACATTATAAACATAACATCAAATTACAAAGCTAGGCAAGTAAAGATAATTTTTTACTATCTCTACTTGCCTAATAACTTGGATGAAAAATTCTTTAGTGTGTTATCATCATAGCCTTTGGCATTAATTAACATATAATTGAAATTTAGCACATAATCCCCAAATGCTTCATAGTTGGAAAACATATCTTTGATGCTAATAGGTACTGTCCATGTATCTTTACCGCTAAAGAATATGATGGGGAATACTACCGGAAACTTAAAATCCTTATTGTCACGTTCGTTTACATCTGCATGATTGTAATAATGCCTTAGAATTTCTACAATGTAAAGCAATAACCTGTAAGGCATCCTGTAATCAACGTTGCTTTGCAATTCCAGCAGAATATAAAATATTACTGTCCTGCCATTTAAAGTTGCTTCATATACTATA
>WQVX01000023.1 GCA_009785615.1 Defluviitaleaceae bacterium
CTCTGCATAGAAAATTTTGCGGCTTGTATGCCTTCTTACCCTTTCGTATTATTTTTGTGCTTCCGCATTTCGGACATTTCAATGCTATTGTTGTTTTCATTCTATAATTATACAGCTCTTGTCTATATCATACTTTTTGAAACGCCACCAAAATTTTATGCGAAACTTAACCCGCGACAAAGCCATAACTTTACGAATGACTCAAGAGGAATTTGACTTTTTCAGAAGTCAACTTGACCGAGCTAAACCGAAAAATCAAACTGATTTTTTCTTGTCCGTACTTCGCAAGAAACCAATTATCGTTGTTGAAAATTTACACGCCATACTACAGGAGTTAAAACGGCAGGGCAACAACCTAAATCAAATTGCGCGCGCATTAAATGAGCGCAGTCATTTTGGTGAAGATGCTACAAATGTTATGAACGAATGTTGGAAAACTTACCGCACCATTTCCGCAATCGAAACTGAAATTCAGAAGGTGGTGAAAGATGCCCTTATTCAAAGGAAAGGCGAGCAAGGCGAAACCGCAAAAGGGGATTGATTATATTACCGACCCCAAAAAAGCAGTTATTGTTTCCAGTTTATCAATGGACGATAACGAAAATTACGCAAAGCAATTTAAGCAAACTTGTGATTTGTTTGGCAAGGGGAGCAAAAGTAACGAGCGGAAATATTATCATTTCAAATTGTCCATTGACCCAAATGACAACCCGACACCAGAGCAATCACATAAATTTGCAAAGCGATTAGCGTAAGAATTATTTTCAGAGCATGAATGTGTAATTGCCACGCATAACGATACGGACACCTTGCACACGCACATCATTGTTAATGCCGTCAGCTTTGAAACTGGCAAGAAGCTACACCTAAATGATTCAGCATATAGAAATTGTAAAGACCTTGCCGACAAGATGGGTGCAGAATTAGGATTTACTCCGCTCATGTGGCGAGAGAAAACAGTGACAGATAACACCGAAAAAAGGCTTTCATCTATAATGATAAAAGCCTTTAATTATTTACATTTTCAAGCTATAGATAACCCGATCAAACATTAAACCTAACCAGTACTACATCGCCATCTTTTACTATATACTCTTTTCCCTCTACTCTTACTAAACCACTTTCTTTGGCCTTATTGTAAGATCCCAGGCGGTTTAAATCTTCATAGTCAACAACTTCTGCACGGATAAAACCACGCTCCAGGTCACTGTGAATTTTTCCGGCTGCTTGAGGAGCCTTTGTTCCTTGGCGAATTGTCCAAGCCCGTACTTCTTTTGGCCCGGCTGTTAAAAAGCTGATAAGCCCTAACAGCTCATATCCTGCTGCAATAAGCCTGTCTAATCCACCTTGTTCAAGCCCCAGTTCCTGCAAAAACATCTCTTTTTCTTCCGCATCAAGAAGAGCAATTTCTTCTTCTATCTTTGCGCAAATAGAAAATACTTTTGAGCCTTCTTTTTCTGCAAAAGCTTCTACGTTCTTCACATGGAGATTTTCTTCTTTAATTTCGTTTTCCAGAACATTAACTGCATAAAGCACCGGTTTACCTGTTAACATGTTAAGCGATTCAACATATTTAGCATCATCAGGATTTTCCCAGTTGATATGGCGGGCGCACGTTCCATCCATAAATGCCGCTTGCAATATTTTTAAAACATCGGCTTCTCTATGGTATATTTTATCGTTTTTATTGGCTTTACCTGATTTGCTTAATCGCCGTTCTACTACCTCTAAGTCGGATATAATCAATTCCAAGTTAATGATCTCTATATCTCGCAGCGGATCTATTTCTTCATATACATGAGTTATGTTCTCGTCCTCAAAGCCACGCACTACATGAACAATGGCGTCCACTTCTCTAATATGCGACAAAAATTGGTTGCCCATGCCTTCGCCTTGGCTGGCACCTTCAACCAATCCTGCTATATCTACCATCTCTACTACTGCGGGTGTTACTACTTTTGCTTGGTACATTTCTTCCAGTACAGCTAAACGAGGGTCAGGAACCGGCACAACGCCTACATTAGGGTTTATGGTGCTAAAATGATAGTTGGCAGACTCCGCCCTTCCTCGCATAATAGCGTTAAATAAAGTACTTTTGCCTACATTTGGTAAACCTACAATACCTAGTTTCAAAATTTTCAGCCTCTTTCTTTTTTGCTTTTTGGATAATTTTAATAACTCATGTTAGTATACTGCAAAATTGTCAATCAGACGAGTTTTTCCAATATATATGGCAACAGCTCCCAAAGTGGGTTTTGTTACCTCTTGTATCTTTTCCAAAGTATCTAAATCTACAATTTCTATATAATCAATCTTGGCCAATGGCTCAGTTTGAACAATCTTTGTCATAGATTCAATAATATTTTTTGCACTAATTTCACCGGATTTAACAAGCTCCTCGCCTTTGAAAATTGCTTGGCTTACTACTTGTGCAGCTTTGCGTTCTTCAAGAGATAGGTAGCTGTTACGAGAGCTTTTAGCAAGTCCATCAACTTCTCTTATAATAGGACAACCAATTATTTCTATATCCATGTTTAAATCTCTAACCATTTTCTTTATAACTGCCAATTGTTGAGCATCCTTTTGGCCAAAATAAGCTCGATCTGCCGCTACGATATTAAACAACTTATTAACCACAGTACACACTCCACGAAAATGATTAGCTCGAGTTTTACCGCATAATTCCTTAGTTAAGCCCTCCATGTCTACGTAAGAGTAAAAGTCCTTTGGATATATTTCTTCCACTTGAGGGTAAAAAATTAAGTTTGCTCCCGCTTTCCGGCACATAGCTTTATCGGATTCAAGATCCCTAGGGTATTTATCCAAATCCTCTGTAGGGCTAAACTGCATAGGATTCACAAAAATACTAACTATTGTTTTAGCATTTTCAGCAACAGATCTTTCAATCAAACTAAGATGCCCTTCATGTAAATATCCCATGGTCGGAACAAAACCAATTGTATGATATTTCTTCCATCCGTATACATGTGCCCTAACTTCTTGGATTGTGTTTGCAATTATCATTATTAATACAGCCTCTCAATAATTTCATCTGATATACCATATTCATGAGAGTCATTCGGAAAGCTTCCCTCTTCAACCTCTTTGCAGTACATAGAAAAAGCCTCTTTCATAACCTCTCCCAAATTAGTATAACGTTTGACAAATTTAGGAATAAAATCTGAATACATACCAAGCATGTCTTGGTAAACCAACACTTGACCATCGCAAAAACGTCCGGCTCCTATGCCTATAGTTGGAATTTTAATAATTTCTGTTATGTGCTTGGCCAACTTTGCAGGAACACACTCTAACACAAGCGCAAAAGCTCCTGCTTCTTCTACTGCTTTAGCATCTTCAATCAGTTTTTTTGCTGTATCTTCGTCACGGCCTTGGGCTTTATATCCCCCAAGAGCATTAATGGATTGCGGAGTTAGCCCTAAATGAGCCATTACCGGTATAGATGCTTCCGTTATGGTTTTAATCTGAGAACATACAGTCTCGCCACCTTCCAATTTTACTGCATTGGCTCCGGCTTCTTTTACCAATCGTCCGGCATTAACTACTGCATCATATACCGAAGTCTGGTATGACATAAAAGGAAGGTCAATCACCAAAAGAGCATTTTGTACACCCCTGGCTACAGCTTTACCATGATGGATCATATCTTCCATAGTGACAGACAACGTATCTTTGTACCCCAGCATAACATTCCCCAAAGAATCACCAACTAAGATACTGTTAACTCCGGCTTCATCTATCAACTTGGCTGTAGAGTAATCATAAGCTGTTAGCATAGTTAATTTTTTATTTTTACTTTTTGCTTGCCCAAAAGTGATTACTGTGTTTTTCATATTTCCTCCTTATTTAACATAACCATATTCAGTTTATGAAATTGTTACAGCATTTTTGTATAGCATCAAAAGCCCTTCCAACAACAACGAAGGTTCATAGGTATATTTGAAACGACAATAAGGTAATACTACAGGTCCATGACCACCTGTAACTATGATGGATACTTTACAATCCAGTTCTTTTTCTATTCTGGAAATGAATTCTTCCGTAGCACAAGCTTGACCAATAATTGCCCCGGATTTTAGGTTTTCCATTGTATTTTTACCAATCAGGGGGATAGGATTTTCCAATCTGTCTAACCCACTGATTTGCGGCAGTTGCCCGGTATTGTTTGTTAAAGCATCTAAGCTTGTTTGCAAACCCGGCAATATAGCACCACCTACAAATTCACCATTTTTAGTTACAACATTAATGGTAGTGGCTGTTCCATAATCAATAAGCACAAATGGAGGAGAAAATTTTTGTAGAGCGTGAGCACAGCACACCACCCTATCTTCCCCTAAAAGTCCTTCGTATTGATTTGTTTTTAAGTCTCCACATTGCTTTATGTTTATCCGACGAGCAGATATTCCAATCCTTTTTTCCAATAACGAAATTATTGCATTGGTACGAGTAGGAACCACCGATGCAATAATACTGCCCTCAATACTATCCCATATATCCTTGCCTAATCCGGATTCTATCTGCGTGATTACATCACTTTCAGTGGTATAAAAAACAGTCTGATTAACGATAGTTTGATTGCCTACGGCAGCACGAATATTTGTATTACCGATATTTACAGCTAAAATCATGTTAGCTCCTCTGCGACAAGTTTAAGTATGGACGTAACTTCCGCCATAGCTCCCTTACCTACATATCCACAAGCCAGCCGTGCTTCTCTTGGATCTATTACTTTCCAACCTCGGCGAATTAAAGTTTGCAAATTTTCTTGTGTTGCAACATTTTCGTACATACGGGTATTCATGGCCGGAGCAATAAGCTTTGGGATTTTATGAGTAGCCAGTACCATACTGCTTAACATGTCATCGGCAATACCGGAGGCAATTTTAGCAATAATATTGGCCGTAGCCGGGGCAATAAGCATCATGTCTGCTCTTTCAGGCAGTGCAATGTGAACAATTTCTGAAGGGTTATCTTCTTGAAGCGCATCTACATAAACCCGATTTTTAGTAAGTGCTTGCAATGTCAGAGGTGTTATAAATGAGGCTCCCGCTTTTGTCATTACTGCATGTACATCGTACTGTTGTTTTACCAAATTATTAGCAATATCCGCAGATTTATAGGCGGCAATACTGCCGGTTATTCCAAGTATTATAGTTTTCATCTGTTTACCTTTTCTACCTCTCTATAAATCATTTTTGCAATCTCTTGTTTAGATTCCCCACGGCTTATAATACCTTCACGATTAATTAATATTGCTTTGTGAACATCCCCATGAATGTTATTTAAATCATTGGCTAAAACATAATCACATTTGCTTTGTTCCATAATCTTGTTGGCTGCTTGAAGCAAATCTTCTTCGTTAACTCCTGAGAGCAGTTTAAATCCTATTAGTAGTGTATCAGGCTGTATTTCTTTAATGCAATTTATTATCTTTGGCTGACGCTTTAACACTAAGATTAAATAAGGTGAATCAGACGGAATTTTTTTGCCGGTATCCATTCCATAAGGGGCATAATCACTAACTGCCATAGCATGTATCACACAGGTGTATTGTGTTGAGCGTAGCAACTGTTCTAATTTTTCTGCAAGCTGTGCTGTACTGCAAATTGTAATTATTTCAAGATCATAATTTAAAAAATCATGATTCAATTGAGGCAAGGCAGCACCTTCGCTACATATATAAGTTACTGAAAATCCATTGTGTAGAAATTGCTCAGCAATTATACTTCCCAGTCGCCCTGTGGCATGATTTGTAATACTACGTACCGGGTCAATAGCCTCCTTTGTTCCACCTGATGTTATCAAGATTCTCATAATAATCCTCCAAATGACATTTGTGTCATTTAATTTTTAGATTATAATGGCACCTCAACCATGTTGTCAAAGGCTTTTGTTATTTTTTCAGCTCTTTTGTTGCCGAATCCAAAATGTTTTGATACAATCTACTGAAGATTTCCAGAGGAGTCTGCCATGAGAGTAATAGCAGGGACAGCTCGGGGTCATAAACTTACTGCCCCTATGGGTTTAAAAACCCGTCCCACTGAAGGTCGAATGAAAGAAGATCTATTTAATATTTTAATGCCATCAATATCCGGAGCCTGTTTTTTAGATTTATATTGTGGAAGCGGGGCTATAGGAATAGAGGCACTTAGCCGTGGAGCACAAAAGGCTGTTTTTGTAGATTATGCTAAAGAAGCTATAGCTTCTACTGAGGCTAATTTAAACAAAACTCGCCTAAGGCATTTGGCAGAAGTGATTTATATGCCTGTAGATCAAGCTTTACAAAAATTAAATGGGCTTGTGTTTGACATAGTTTTTATGGATCCGCCATATAAAAGTAATGAGCTTACCCCTTCCTTAGCTTTGGCAAGTGTATTTATTACTAATCATGTTAAAGAAGATGGGATAATTGTATTAGAGTGTCCGGTGGATGTTAAATTACCGGCACATTATGATAATATCGGCTTGTCCATTTTCAGACACAAAAAATACGGACAAAAGCAATTTGTATTTTTAAAAAGGTGTGATAATCGGTGACGATCCTTTTTCCCGGTAGCTTTGACCCGGTAACTTTGGGACACCTGGACTTAATAAAAAGAGGCGCACAACTTTTTGACCATATTATTGTGGCGGTACTCCATAACCCAACTAAGCAACCCTTATTTACAGTGCAAGAACGGGTAAAAATGCTGCAAATTGCAGTAGAAGGCATCCCAAACGTACAGATAGAGTCATACAGCGGCCTATTAGTAGAATATGCTAAAAAACAAGGCGTTTCATGTGTTTTGCGTGGAGTAAGATCAACAGCAGATTGTGCCTATGAAATACCTATGGCTATAGCAAATCACCAGATATCTACCAATGCAAACGCAATATCTAAAAATGAAGCTGAAAATGTACTAACCGGATATAAACTAACCGGAATCGAAACCATTCTACTGATAACAAGCCCAGCCTATGCCCATATATCTGCGGGGCTGGTACGAGAAGTAGCTGCAGCAGGATATGGCAATGCCAAATCCTCCAACAGCATCAACTTTGCCTTTGATGATAAGATTCTGGATCAATGGGTATTGCCTACTGTAAAGGATATGCTCAGGAATAAATATTTGTAACTGCTTCGCAGTTTAACTGGGGGAAACCAATGGATTCGTTGCTGGACTATTTGGATCAGATAGAAGATATTTTAGACGCAAGCAAAAGCGTACCATTTTCCAACAAAATATCTGTGGAAAAGGAGCGAGTATACGATGTTATGAACGAGATACGGTTAAATTTACCCAATGAAATACGCACAGCTCAGCGAATTATTGAAGATCATGACAAAATAATGGCCGATGCCAGATCAAAAGCAGCAAGCATCTTAAAAGAGGCTGAAGAAGAAGCTAAGCTGCTAACCAACGATCATGAAATATTCCGCAGGGCAGCAGAGCAAGCCACTGAAACAATTGAAGAAACAAAAAAAAATGCGCGTGATATGCGCTTAAACGCCATGGATTATGCAGACGAAATTTTAGAAAAAACTGAAAACATGGTTAAAGAAGCTATGGAAAACATAGACGAGCAATTTAAACTGGTAAATAATTACTTTACACAGACTATTGATGTGTTATATGAAAACCGTCAGTCTTTGAGAGGGCGTTAGTTTTGTCTCTTTTATTTCCGTTTATTACATCTCGCTGGCAACAATATAACTTTCTCTTTGAAGAACTTGTCAAGCGAGATTTTAAAAAAAGATATAAACGTACAGTTTTAGGTATAGTTTGGAGTATGCTTGGCCCTCTGCTACAACTACTTGTTATGGTTTTAGTTTTTGGTCATTTTTTTGGACGAGATATACCACACTTTATTGTATTTGTATTTGCGGGTAAATTGGTATTTAACTTTTTTAAAGAATCCACTAGCCAAGGGATGCAATCTCTTATGGCAAATAGTGGTATATTTACTAAGGTGAAAGTACCAAAATACCTGTTCTTGTTTTCCAGAAATGTTTCTTCACTAATTAATTTTGGAATAACTTTAGTGATTTTCTTTTTCTTTGTAGTTTTAGAAGGTATACCTTTTCATCCACGCTTTCTTTTGATATTATATCCGGTTATCACTTTATCACTTTTTAATATTGGTGTGAGTTTAATATTATCAGCATTATATGTGTTTTTTAAAGATATACAGTATCTGTACGATATCTTTACCATGATGCTTTTATGGATGTCCGCTATTTTTTATAGTGTGGAGACTTTTTCAATCACAATTCAGCGTTTATTTTTGTTTAACCCTGTATTTACCCACATACATTATTTTCGTTTGATTGTTATTCATGGGGTAATACCGGCCTGGCATATTCATTTAATTTGCGCTTTATATGCCATTATAGCTTTATGTTTGGGTGGGTGGTTTTACAAAAAATTCAACTATCAATTTATCTATTACATGTAGGAGTAATTATATGACTGTACAATTGAAAAACGTCGCTATCCGCTATGTAGTAGGCGATTTTAGAAATATAGGCTTTAAAGATTTTATGCTAAAAAAGGTAAAACAACAATATACAGTAAAAAAATTTTGGGCTATTAAAGATGTTAGTTTTGAGCTGGAACAAGGCGACTTTTTGGGTATTGTTGGCACAAATGGCTCAGGAAAATCTACATTACTTAAAGCTGTATCCGGCATAATGCCGCCCACAAAGGGTACCATAACTGTTAATGGCAATGTTGCAGCATTGCTAGAACTTGGTACTGGTTTTGATGGTGAAATGACTGTACAAGAAAACACATTTTTACGTGGTGCCCTAATGGGATATACTCGTGAATTTATGCATCAAGCTTATCCTGAAATCATCAAATTTGCAGAATTAGAAGAATTTGAAAACAGGCCATTTAGGCAACTTTCATCCGGGATGAAATCCAGGCTTGCTTTTTCTATCGCTTGTTTAGTTAAGCCGGAAATTTTGATATTAGATGAAGTACTTTCTGTTGGAGATGGTGCTTTTAAAAACAAGAGTGAGAGCAAAATGAAAGACATTATTAAAGACGGAGCCACCACATTATTTGTTTCTCACTCTATAAGCCAAATGAAGAAATTATGTAACAAAATGCTGTGGTTAAATAAAGGAGAGCAGATGGCTTTTGGTGAAGCATCTGAAGTTCTTAAATTATATGAATCATTCCTAAAGGAAAAATAAAAATTTAGTCGTAAGAAGAGAATGTTTAAGGAGGTGGTTACGATTTTTGAAGAATATCAGTCAGCAGCAGTTGCAATATTAGATGCGAGAACAGGTTTTGTGATATATGGAAGTGCAGAGCATCAATTAATGTATCCTGCCAGCACTACAAAAGTGATGACAGCACTTTTGGTATTAGAACATGTAGAAAATTTACATGAGCCAATGATAATATCAGAAGAAGCTGTTCTTGCTCTTCCATCTTATGCTAGCCGTATGCACTTAGCCCCGGGTGATGTCATGACTGTATATGAGGCTTTATATGGCTTAATGCTTCCTTCCGGCAACGAGGTAGCAAATGCCTTAGCGGAGCGCGTAGCAGGCAATGTAAATAATTTTGTAGCCCTCATGAACCATAGGGCGCAACAATTGGGAGCTACAAATACTCGTTTTGTTAATGCATGTGGGTTGCCGGGAGACGGACAGCATACTACTGCTTTTGATATGTCACTTATTATGCGGGAGGCTATTTCACATCCAATATTTAACAGAATCATTTCAACACCATTCTTTTATGTAGCTCCTACGGATGGGTTGCCCGAAGGACGGAATCTGCGCAACACCAACCGAATGATTCATTTTGATGAGCCTTCCTTTAACCCGTGGGTGATAGGAGGCAAAACAGGTTTTACCAATGCTGCACAACACACATTGGTATCCTATGCTCAGCGAGGGGAGCATGAAGTGATAGTAACCGTATTGTATGCGCCACGTTTGGCTACTTTTTCGGATACAAACATCCTTTTGGACTATGTGTTTTCGTTGCCCATGGTGTCTGTTTTTGAAGCTGCTGATCACATATACCAAATACCTGTTATTGAAAATATAAATGGAGAGCCTGTTACAACAGGGACTATCACTGCAATAGGAAATCAAAATTTGCGAATTCCATTTTTAGGGGATATACCTTTGCGTTCTGAAGCATACATACCAAGCTACTTATCCCCCCCTATACTTATAGGAGATGTTGTAGGCCACAAAGCTTTTTATAGTAATGATATATTTGTAGGTGAAGTTGAGTTAATTTCTACAAATTCTATTTTACATCAGCTTGCTCTTGTAGGGCAACAAAGAGATAATTCAGTTTCCGGTACATTGTCTTTTGATGCATTTACGCAATCTTTATCTTTTTTTCCATTTCTTGCAATGATGCCTATTGCAACAGTAACTATATTTGGAGTTTTTCTTGTTATGATACGCAGATACCGCCGAATGTTACGACAACGCAAAAGGCGTGCCGGATATGTAAGGGCAGAATATAACAAATATTATCAATAGTTTGCAACGATTTTTGTTCACTGACACGAGAGTCAACCGGTGACAAATAAGAACCGGTTGGCTCTAAGTCAAAAAAACAAGTGGCTTTTTTGCCACTTGTTTTAGGTAGTCTAAGTTGGTTTTTTACTTCGTCTAACAGGTTCTAAGATAGAGATTTGTTAAGGACTGACTCCAATAGTTACCTGAAGAACTATTGGTGCTCTATTTCTACCTCTAATAATAGTGATTTCTACTACATCACCTATATTAGTACTACTAATTTCTCTTCTAAGTTGCTCCATATCAAATATAGTACGACCGCCAAAACTTGTAATAATATCTCTACGTTGCAAACCTGCAAGTTCTGCGCTGGTACCCGGTACTATTCTATTAATATAAACTCCAATAGGTAAAATGCCAAATTCTGCGGCAATGTTGTCGTTAACATCAAAGCCTTCTATACCCAAAAATGGAACCGGGGGTGCATTCATAATTTCTTCTATAATTGGTTTTACAACATTAGAAGGAATAGAAAATCCCATACCCTCTATGGCTTGACGGCTCATGGTTAGTGATACTGTATTAATACCAATAACCTGTCCTTGTTTGTTAACTAACGGCCCGCCACTGTTTCCGGGATTGATTGCTGCGTCCGTCTGCAACACTCTCAAGTTACGCCCATCAATTTCAGTTTCTTTTTCACCTGCACTGATAATACCGCTAGTGGTAGAATTACCCTCACCCATGGCGTTTCCAATGGCTAAAACAACATCTCCTACTTGCATAGCGTCAGAATCTCCAAAGGCAGCTATCGAAACTCTTTGTATTCCTACCCTGCGCACATCTGCTAAAGGCACAGAAAGCACTGCAACATCAGCATTAACACTACGGCCTACCACTTGGGCTGTAATTGGATCTGCCTCCATAATTGAGACATCTATGGAACGTACTCCTGAAATTACATGCTCGTTAGTTACAATAAATACTAGACCTTTTTCCTCATCTTTTGCAAAAATAACACCTGATGCACGTCCAAGAGATTGAATATTTGGAGTTATGTCATTTCCAAAAAAAGGTGGTGCCTGCTGCGCAGTTAAAAGAGGAGTTGTAGTTATGCGTACCACTGCCGGATCAACAAGCCTTACTACATCTGACAAAGACCCTTCTTGTATAGGCGTATTACCATCATTTCCAAATATAAAACGGGTGCTGTCCATTGCATCAATGGTAGCAATGTCATGTAGGTTATTTCCAACTGCTTGGTTTGATGCACCAATGCGGCTCTGTAAAAATACAATCCCAAAACCTATCCCAACCCCAAGAGTGCCGGTTCCAAGAGTGCAAATTAATAACAAAATTGCCACTTTACGACGAAAAGAACTTAGGCGTTGAGGCAAAGGGAAATGCTTTTGTTTGATAGTTTCTGTATAAAAACTTTCAGTTGTGTTTATAGTAGTGTCAGTGACTAAAACAGAAGAATTTTCGCCGGTAGTAGCCGGTAAGTTTGAAAAAGTTTCTACCACCGGAAGTTCAACTGTATCAGGTTCTTTATGAAGCATTAAATCCCTTTCTATGTCCATCTGTATCTTTTCAATTTCTGAGAAATTATAAGGGTCATCAGCCATACTATTTGCCTCCTTTATGGTGTCTTTAAATATAAACGTTAGATTTGAACAAATTGTGAACAATTAATTAACATTTTATGCCAAACTATACATAAAATCAATAGATTTCTTACATAACTGAGCAATGCCGGAGGTTTAATACTTAAAAATTTAATATTTCAATTAATAATTCTATGTTTAAAACATCTACATAACGGCGCAAAGCCTCCACTTCCCAAACAGCATTTGCAAGGCGTAAGCCATCGTCCTTTTTAAAAACAACAAAATCACCTGCTAATAAGCCCTTTGGAATCTCACCTTTTTTAATATATTGAACCATTGCATTTGATTTTATTTCCCATTCATCTTGAGAAGCAAATCGCATCCATGCCGGAACACATTGATCTTGAAGGTAAAGCAGCAAAAAGTTTTCCTCATGGCGACTTTTAAGTAACACGCAATAGCTTTTACCATTTAATTTAGGGGGTGCATTTGATAATTGAGTTGCTAATGCATATAAACTATTGTACTGATTGTTAAAATGTGCAGCCTTTTCATAGGCCATAGCTTGGGAGGCTTCGTATACTAATTTTTTTATTTTTTGCAAAGTAGGTTCAAAAGAACCACTAAAGAAAGAAATGACTTCATCAACAGCCGATTTGTATTCATTTATAGGTGAACATTTAGCACATGGGCCTAAGCAACGTTGTATGTGAAATCGTAGGCAAGGTGATTTTGTAGTATTAGCATTTCTAAATCCACAAGTGGGAGTTTTCCAATACTCACCTATGATGTCTAAAGCCTCAATTGCGTTTTCTTGGCGATAGAAAGGCCCTATGCAAAATTCTGTTTGTTGTGTGTCTTTTGGAATTACAAACATGCCGGGATAAGGCTGATGTATATCTATTTTTATATACCAATGCCGGCGGTCTTTTTTCATTCTGGCATTATAAGGTGGTCTATGCATTTTAATAAGGCGGTGTTCCAGCAATATTGCTTCTATATCTGTATCAGTACATTGGTAAGATACATCGGCTGCAAATCGCATCATCATAGCAATTTTTTCTTCTTTTTGTTGTCGTAAATAAGAAGCAACTCGTTTACGCAAGGCTTTTGACTTTCCAACATACAACACTCGACCTTCAGCATCCTTAAAAAGATAGCACCCGGGTGTAAGTGGAAATTCTCGTATAATATTTGCTAAGTGCTCTGTATTATGCAATTTACTCATCTGCATACCTGCTTTTTTGTTAAATTCCTAGTATTTTATACCATAATTCGCCAAAAAATGATAGTATATTAAAAATTAATTAAATGGACTAGAATATATCTAACTGGTATACTAATCCAAGTTATGAAAACATTGGAGGGTTGATGTTATAATGGATACTGTATTGCTTTCTCAGCTAACAAGTAAAAACGAGACACAAGTTTTGGGTAGTAAAGATATTCCTAAAGAATTTAGTCAGCTTTGCAGACGTGCAGCAGCAGAAGGTATTGTAATGTTAAAAAATGATGGATTACTTCCGTTATCGGGTTCTATAATCTCAGTTTTTGGGCGTGTTCAGTACAATTATTTTTTTGTAGGTGAAGGTTCCGGAGGAGATGTTATATCACCTTATAAAATAAACCTTATTGAAGGAATAAAAAACAATAGCAAACTTAAATACAATGAGGAACTTGCAAAAATTTATGCTGAATGGTGTCAAGATCATGTTCCGCCCATTGAAGAATGGGGAAAATGGCCTACTCATCATGAAGAAATGAGTTTGACAGAAGATCTTGTAAAAGGTGCCTCAAAAAAATCTGATGTTGCAGTTATTGTTATTGGACGCAGTGCCGGTGAAGATAGAGACAGCTTATTAGAAAAAGGAAGTTTTTATCTTACTGATGAAGAACTTAATATGCTAAAAGTTGTTACCGATACTTTCAGCAAAGTTGTGGTGCTAATAAACAGCGGAAATATAATTGACTTCTCCTGGTATCAAGAATTTGAAAATAAAATTAGCGCATTGCTGTATGTTTGGCAAGGTGGAATGGAGAGCGGTAATGCTGTATGTGATATCCTAAGCGGCGATATTAATCCAAGTGGCAAACTAACTTCAACTATTGCCAAAAGATATGAAGATTATCCTTCTTCCAATAATTTTGCCAATAAAGATTTTAACAACTATGTTGAAGATATTTATGTTGGATACCGATATTTTGAAACTTTATCAAAAGATAGTGTACTCTTTCCATTTGGCTATGGCTTGAGCTATACAGATTTTGAAACATCGCTTAAAGGCGAAATAAAACAAGATAATGATAATATTTCTATGGATGTTATTGTAAAAAATATTGGCAATGTTTCCGGTTCAGAGATTGTACAAGTGTATTATGCCGCTCCTCAAGGAGTTTTGGGCAAACCTGCCGGAGCTTTAGCCGCCTTTACAAAAACTGTTGAGCTTGTTTCAGATGCTCAGGAAATTTGTCACATAACCTTCCCAATATATACTATGGCTTCTTACGATGATCAAGGAAAAACAGGCAATAAATCTGCATATGTTTTAGAAGCCGGTGAATATGAAATATATATCGGAAACTGTGTTAGATATGCAAAAAAAGTTGGTAGCGTAGAGGTAAAAGAGCTTACAATATTAAGTCAGCTATCTGAAATTTGCGCCCCGAATTCGGCACATAAATTTCAAAGACTTACTGTTAAACATAACCCTGATGGAAGTTTTAACAAAGTTATGGAAGATGTTCCAATCCGAACAATTTCATTAAAAGAACGGATACTTGCAAATCTTCCAAAAGAAATTCCGCCAACAGGAGATAAAGGATACAAGTTAGAGGACGTTGCAAGCGGCAAAATCAATATCGACGATTTTATTGCTCAACTTGATATGAATGAACTGGAAGGGCTTACAAGAGGCGATTATATTATGGACAGCCTGCTGGGGCCTAAAGGAAACGCGGGAGCATTTGGCGGTGTTACAGAATCTTTAAGGGAAAAAGGCGTAATTCCTGTAATAACTACAGACGGCCCTTCGGGTATACGCCTCAAATATTATTGCGCTTTGCTTCCTTGTGGCACTGCCTTAGCATCTACCTGGAATCAAAAATTACTGTTAAATTTAGCAGAACATTATGGGCAAGAACTTAAAGAAAAGGGATCACATGTATTACTTGCTCCCGGTATGAATATTATGCGTAATCCCCTTTGTGGACGTAATTTTGAGTATTTTTCTGAGGATCCTGTTCTTTCCGGCAAAATTGCTTCATCAATGGTTGCCGGAGTACAAAAAAGTGGAAAGTCTGCTTGTCCTAAACATTTTGTTTGCAACAACCAAGAAGAGCATAGAATTATTAACGATTCTCGTCTTAGTGAAAGGGCACTTAGAGAGATTTACCTTAAAGGCTTTGAAATTTGCATAAAAGAAGCCCATCCTAAAAATATAATGACTTCATATAATAAAATTAATGGTGTATGGGGGCATTATCATTACGAGCTATGTACAGTTGCCTTACGTGAAGAATGGGGATATAAAGGCAATGTTATTACAGACTGGTGGATGCAACCTTCTGTTGATCCGGATTTTCCGGCTATCCACAACGATGCTTATAGGATAAGGGCACAAGTTGATGTACTTATGCCCGGTGGAACACATACAAGAACAAATGATGGTGATGGCTCGCTGTTAGAATCTTATAATAAAGATGGCGGTATAACTTTAGCCGAAATACAAAGGTCTGCTAAAAATGTTTTAAATTTTGTACTGGCGGTTAGTTATAGCTAGTATCCCAATTTTTCAGGCAATAGTGAATGTGAAGTGGTGTAAAAATTGCACTCAACCGGTTCCGATTTGTTACCGATTGAGTGCATTGGTTGTGATCAGAAGGGGATATTAAAATGCTTACCATTTATTTTTCCGGAACAGGGAACACAAAGTACATTGCAGAATTATTTAGTCAAAATATGGATATTAATTGTTTATCTATAGAGGAAGAGTTTAATTTTTCTGATAAACTCAATGCACACGATACCATTGTTTTTTGCTATCCTATATACGGATCAAGGGTACCACGGATTATGCGTGAATTTGTAACCAAACACATGTCTGCTATAATCGGGAAAAAGATTATTATTTTAGTAACACAAATGATGTTTTCCGGGGATGGTGCCAGGGTTTTTACTGATATGTTTAGTGATGGTTCCATTGATGTAATATATGCAGAACATTTTAATATGCCCAACAATATATGTAATTTCCCGCTACTTAAAAAGCCTAGTGATAAAAAAATGCAGAAATGCTTTAATAAGGTCAATGTTAAGATGGAGCAAGTTTGCCAAAATATCAAAGATGGTATTGTGATAAAGCGTGGCTTCTCTCAATTTTCACAGGCATTAGGTTATATACAAGGCAAATCATGGCAAGGTGACAGCAAAAAAAATGACGATTTTCAATGTAAAGTTACTATTGAGCAAAAGGCCAAAAGTGGCGTAAAAATAAACGAAGATTGTACAGTTTGCAATCTATGCATTTATACTTGCCCTACAGGAAATTTGGAAAGCATACAAAATGAAATCAAGCAAAAAGGCAATTGTACAGTATGTTATCGCTGTGTAAACCGCTGTCCACGTAAAGCAATAACAGTTATGATGTTTCATAGAAAACCTAAATGGCAGTACGAAGGAATCCAATATTTCAAGAGTTGAATATAGCTTGCCTAATGACTATAGAGTTTGATTTATGCGTTGCTTCGATGGTTTCATATTTTTAATACATGACCTGAAAATTTTCCTTAGAATGATTCCTGTGATATAATATCCGGAGAAATGATTGAGAGGTGACCCTTATGAGTTCTTTTCCAAAACTATCTCCCTATGTGGTGGAAGATATTATTGAAAGCACCAATTTCTACACTGACTATAGGGCCACTGCCACCCATTTAGATGGTGATAGTGAGTTTATAATAACCGAGTTTTATCCTTCCTTTATGGTAAGACGTAATGAGGAAGGAGCACTTGAGGCTACAGAGCGTTTTATAATGGAATTTGAAACAGCACTGGAGCGATTTACAAAACTTTCAGACGCATTTTTACACCTGGGTGAACCTTTTGTAGCTACGGTGCAAGATGTATTGCATGAAAACAATACCGTATACATTGTACGACAAGTAGGACGCTATAAAAGTTTGGATGATGGATTGCAAGGTAAAAGGATGAATTATTACGATGCTTATGTATTTTTGCGTCCATTAATACAAAGTTTAGTAATGGCTTGGAAAAAAGGACTTCTACTTGAAATGAAGCCCGGTGAAATTTGTCTTACACCATACGGACAGCTAATCGTAGACTCTATGTTTATATGGGAAGGTGATCATAAAAGTGCAATTAAAGAACTAACATTGTTGTATTATCGTTTAATTTCCGGTGTTGTTTATAACCCAAAAATCCCGGATAATCCAAGCATAAAAGAATTAGGTATGCCTTCACGCTTAGCTAACACAATTACAGATATTTTAAAAGGAGAGGCCGCTTACGGTTCAATAGATGACTTTAGTAAGCAATTAAGAACCGTTATAGATGCTGAAGGTGGCAGGCGAGAAAGCAATGCCGCAAGCAAAGCATCTGCTAATCTTTCGACTGCCGGGTACCTGGCAGGAGGGTCTAAATCTGAAAGCCAAGCCCGAGGCTGGATATTGTTTGGTGTTATTGCAGCCGTAATTATACTTGTTTCGATACCACTTGTATGGTTTTTTGCAACTAGTGCTGACGGGCCGGAAAGTGACATATATGCAGAAGCTTCTCAAAATGCAGAAGTGACAGGAGAGTCGAGTATAGCGGCAACTCCCACGGCTACACCATTTGTGCGCCGGCATACAGCTTATGCTATTACTGACCCGGACAATCCTACTGTGATGCTTAACGGATCTTTTTTCCGTCATGGTAATGATCTTTATCATCGTGTGTATCAAGGTGGTTTTGCTCTTGCACGGCGTACAGCCACAGGGTCTACCACTCCACTAGCAACAGGTGTGCGCCCGGCGTTTATACAGGTGCATGATAATTTCGTATACTTTAGTGATGGTATGCTTGGCTATAGTATCCGCCGGGTGCGGACAGATGGATCCGGCCTTGAGACAATTTCAAATAACATGGCGTCATTTTTGCAAGTACAGGGCAATAATCTTTTTTATACAAATCACAGTAACCGCGACTTTTTATACAGGCTGGACTTAAACACCATGCAAAGCGAACGTTTTCTTAATGTAGCTGCATATGAGACAATAGCCCATGGCGGTCAGTTGTTTTTTGTAAATGGCAATGCAGGCTTCCGTATTTATTCTGTGCCTGTCAATGATCCTCAAGCTGTACCTGTTCCTATAAATACAGCTAACAGCAATAACTTGCGCTTGGCTGCCGGGCATATTTTTTATCGTGACCTTGAAACAGAGATTATTAATCGTATTACCCCACAAGGAGAGCATGTGGAAAGCTTTCCAATGCTTACAGTATCTAGCTTTGACGTTCATGGTAGTTTAATATCCATGATTGATTCAAATACGCAAGAATTGTGGCTTTATAATCTAAATACACAGGAATTGCAGCCAACAGAATTTTTTGCGGCTTATGCCATAGTTGGTCAGGGTGGCGCATTCTTAATTGATCATAACAATACAAACCAAAATCGCTGGGCAGATTTTAGATTGCCTGAAGAAGATCTTGAGGAATACGACGAAATTTTAGAAGATCAATTGGAATATTCTGATGCAGATGAAACTGAAAATGAAGATTAGACGAAAAGTATGAACACAAAGAAATTGTAGAATAATAAGAAAAGATTTTTTATAATTATAAATTTGCAGTCAAAATTATTAAACTTGCGTATATTATTAAAGTAGCAGAAAAATTGTTTATAATTTTTTTTCCAAATAAAAGGAGGAGTAATATTATGAAACAAGAACGGTTAAAAATCTTGGGTATGTTGGAAGAAGGAAAAGTTTCAGCAGAAGAAGCTGCAATGCTGTTGGATAAGTTAAACCAAGCGGCAGAAGCGCATCATGCTTTTTTAAGTGATGATACTGCCGAACATGTAGAAGAAACTCTTAGCAAATTTGCAAAAAATGCAGAAACTTTTGCAAAAGAATTTTGCAGTAAAGCTGCTAGTGCTTACAAAGATGTAGAGCCTAAGCTGAAAAAAGCAAGCCAAGCCGTTTTAGAAAAAACTGCTATTGTAGTAGACGAAATTGCATGTTCTTTGCACGAGACAATAGACAATGCTCGTGCCCGTGCAGAAGCTGAAAAAAACTGCTGTGGAGAAGGAAACGACTGCACAGAATCTTGTGACGAAAACAAAAACGACGATACCCCAACCCCTAACTAATAGTTAGAAACTAAACGTCAAAAGCCTCAATAGCAAAGGTTGTTAATACCTTTGTTATTGAGGCTTTTTTCAAAAAGTTCACTTCTTCTCTGCTCTGGCTCTCATTCCTGAATCTAATATTTTTTTGCGTATACGCAGGTTGGTTGGTGTAACTTCTACCAACTCGTCATCGGCAATAAATTCTAAACATTGTTCTAAACTCATAATCTCTGCGGGTACTAGCCTAAGTGCGTCGTCACTACCGGAGGCGCGTATATTGGTAAGCTTTTTTTGCTTGCAGATATTTACTTCCATATCGCCACTTCGGGCATTTCGTCCAACTACCATACCGGTATATACCTTAGTACCCGGCCTTACAAACAGGCTTCCCCGCTCCTGAGCATTATACATACCATAAGGAATGGCCTCACCTGTTTCAAAAGAAATTAAGGAGCCTTGAGGTCTTTCAGGAATATCTCCTTTGAATGGCGCATATCCATCAAATAGCGTGTTCATGATGCCATTGCCCTTAGTGTCAGTTAGAAACTCTGACCTGTAGCCAATTAAGCCACGGGCCGGAATGCTAAAGTCTAGTCGGGTGTATCCGCCTTTTGAGGTAGTCATTTGTTGAAGCTCTCCCCTGCGGCTACCAAGCTTTTGGATTACTACACCTGTAAACTCTTCCGGCACATCAATGGTTACTGCTTCCATTGGCTCATGAAGCTGACCATCAATTTCTTTATACAAAACGGCTGGTTTTGACACCTGAAACTCGTAACCTTCGCGGCGCATTGTTTCTATCAAGATGGACAGATGCAGCTCTCCACGCCCGGATATTTTGAATATTTCGGTACTGTCTGTATCTTCAACACGCAAGCTTACATCTGTATTTAACTCTCTGTATAAGCGTTCCCGTACTTGACGAGATGTTAAAAATTTTCCGTCATGCCCTGCAAATGGGCTGTTATTAACCATAAAATTCATTGATAATGTTGGCTCAGAAATCTTACTAAAGGGTAATGGTACAGGATTTTCAGGGCTACATAAAGTATCGCCAATTTTTATTTCGGGTATGCCTGCAATGGCAATAATAGATCCTACTGTTGCTTCTTTTACTTCTGCACGATCTAAGCCGGAAAATTCATATAACTTAGATATCTTGACCGTTTTCTTTTTATCCGGTTCATGAATATTTATAATCGTCACCATATCGTTTATGTGGACAGTACCATTTATCACTCTGCCTACACCAATGCGCCCAAGATAGCTGCTATAGTCTATGTTAGATATAAGTATTTGGGTATGAGATACAGGATCGCCGGATGGAGCGGGAATGTATTCCAGTAAAGCATCAAATAAAGGTACCATTCCTTGCTCTGCATCAGAAGGATCTTTTGATGCCCAGCCCTTTTTAGCAGAAGCAAATATAAAAGGAGCATCCAACTGTGATTCTGATGCTTCCAGCTCCATAAACAGCTCAAGGACTTCATCTACAACCTCACTAGGGCGTGCTTCCGGCCTATCTACTTTGTTTACGCAACAAACAACGGGCAAATCCAAGTCTAAAGCATTTTTTAGTACAAATTTAGTTTGGGGCATAGGGCCTTCAAAAGCATCTACTACCAGTACTACGCCATCTACCATTTTGAGTACACGCTCTACTTCTCCACCAAAGTCTGCATGTCCGGGTGTATCTACGATATTAATTTTTGTATCTTGGTACAACACAGAAGTATTTTTGGCCAAAATAGTTATGCCGCGCTCTCTCTCTAAGTCGCCGGAGTCCATTACCCGCTCAGCTACTTCTTGATTTTGCCGAAAGGCTCCGCTTTGCCAAAGAAGTTGATCTACCAGAGTAGTTTTACCATGATCTACGTGAGCTATTATTGCTACATTTCTTATGTTTCCACTTGCTGTCATTTATTTTCCTGCTTTCAGTTTTTCAATATTTGTAACGAATTTGAGTAAAATCAAACCGCTATAGTATACCGGAAATAATAAAGTGATCAAATATTACAATTAAATATTACAAATGAAAAATGATTGACATGCGACTACTGCAAGACTAACGTGCAAATTTTAATAAACCATGTTAAAATACCTATACAGATAGTAGACCTCTTACATAACTGTTCAACACTAACCTTTACAGTTACGCAAGAAGCCTATATAAGAAGCTGGGAGGCAACATAATGGATTCCATTGAAATTGAATTAAAAGTATTAATTGAGTGCCTCAAGAAAAAGAAATTAGTCCTCAAACAGATTGTTAGCATTACAGA
The DNA here is from genome assembly GCA_009785615.1 of Defluviitaleaceae bacterium. Taxonomy (GTDB): domain Bacteria; phylum Bacillota; class Clostridia; order Lachnospirales; family WQUN01; genus WQVX01. Next base: position 21,736 of record WQVX01000023.1, read on the forward strand.
GAACCAAGGCGTTGTTTTAAGCAGTGGAGCATCTCACAATGAAATTTATACCTTCTTTATGCATATGAATGCAGAAAAGCAAGAATCTATTGAAAAAGTTTTACAATACGACCAAGTTTTTGATGATATGTTGCAAAAAGCAGGGCCAATTTTAGATGCTAACCCTTCTAAATATGGAGAACAAGTTAGAACTTTGCAAGATTTGATCCGTTCAGTTATGGATTTAGATGTCCAAGTTCGTGTGGCAGAAGATCAAAATAACAAAATATTGCTTCAGGCACAATCCCAAGGTGGATTTAATGTTATTGCAGAAAAAGCTGAAAAGCCGGAGCCTATTGACAGTGGAGAATACGGAAGCAATAAAGTTATAAACGCTTATAAAAATCAATCACGTCATAATTTGTAAATTTTATTAATACCCCCCGGCTTTTCTTTCCTCCATAATTTTCCCAACTTTTCGTCTAACCCGTTGGATTGTATTATCTATAGCCTTTACATTTTTGTTTAAAAGCTGGGCTATTTCTGCATATGAGCGTCCATTCATGTGTAATGCTAACACCTTTTCTTCTAACGGGCTTAATGCTTTGCGGATATGTTGTTCAATATCCGTTTTTTCTTCCCTGTCAATAAATAAAGTTTCCGGGTTCGGAGAAGTATCTTCATCTTCTGTGTCAACAAAGTCAAAAGCTAAAGAGGCGTTTAACGGGATATGTTTTAACCTCGTGGATGCTTTAATTGCGGAAATAATCTGCCGATTTATACATAATGCGGCAAATGAATTAAACTGTACGTCGTAATTTGAAGAATAATCTCTGATTGCCTTAAATAAGCCAATCATCCCTTCTTGTATGATATCTTCCCAATCTCCTCCGGGCAAAAAATAAGCAGATGCCTTTATTTTAACCAATTTTTTATATCTTCGTATCAATTCCTCTTGAGCATATGTACTGCTGACACCGGACCTTCCTATTCCTCTAGCTGCCCGGATCAGCTCCTCATCGCTTATTAATATTTTCATAATCACCTACTTTTTTGATGAATTATCATCGCTATATCTCATGGCCTCAAGCTTGCGTGCCGTTTCCGGGTCCAGCAATCCAATGAGAGGGTTGTTTTTTACCGGTTGAGTACTTAAATATTTTTCCTGCTGTTTAGCCTTAACATGCTTAACATCCGTCATTAAATCCCAGGCAGACATACGTAGTGCCCCATGACTTACTATGATAACTTGCTCCAAATTATCTGAAGTAGCCACTGTTACTTTATCGCGCCGCGCCAGCTTCCGGGTGGTTTGTTCTATATAATGATCTGCTGTTTCAGCTTCTTTTGTAAACACTATGGAAATATTGTGATACTTTTCAAGACTGCCGGGATTTCCTTCAACCAAATGAGCATCAAAAACAACTATAATAATATGTTTTGTTGCCCCTTGATAGTCGCATAATATATCACATAATCTTCGTCTGGCATGATCCATGGAACCAGCAGCCAACTTGGCAAGCTCGTCCCATGCAAATATAATATTGTATCCATCAACCAGTAAATATCCTCGAGCCATTAGAGGCGGCTTAGCCGGCTACGTACTACTTCATAAATCATAATGCCTGCGGCCACTGATGCATTAAGAGATGAAATTTGACCCAACATTGGTATACGTACCGCAATATCAGATTTTTCTCGCACCAGTCGGCTTACTCCGGCTCCTTCTGCTCCTATTACCAATGCTATAGGACCCGAGAAGTCTTTGTCGTATAAGCTTGTCCCATCTAAAGAATCGTTATCGTCACGCCCACCGTCTCCGCATAAAACCCATAATCCGGCGGTCTTTAAATCATCAATAATTCGCCCTATATTAGTTACCCTTGCAACAGGTACATGCTCTATTGCACCGGCAGATGTTTTAGCAACTGCACCTGTTAAACCAACAGCCCGTCGCTTAGGGATAACCACCCCGTGAACACCTCCGGCATCTGCTGTTCTAAGTATTGCACCAAAGTTATGAGGATCTGATATGCCGTCTAAAACAAGAATAAAGGGAGGCTCACCTTTTTCTGCGGCTATATTTAAGATGTCTTGTACCTCTACATATTCTTTTGCCGGACATAAGGCTATCACCCCCTGATGATTGCTTGATTGAGCAATAGAGTCCAGTTTTGCCCTATCAACCGCTTGAACCACAATGCCTAGTTCTTTTGCCTTTGCAGCAATAACTTTTAATGTGCCGTTTACGCTTCCGTCAGCTTCTTTTTTCAGTAAAAGACGATCAATAGGCTTATTATGGTTTAGAGCCTCTAGTACTCCTTTGCGCCCCTCTAATTGCAAAGTTTCAATCCAATCGTCATCCATTCTATTTTCTTTTCTTTTTTCTGTTCTGTTTTCCCTTTTATCTTCTTTTCGATTTGCTTTCCAATCTTTTTTGTTTCTTGCGCTATTCATAAATTTCTTTCTCCTAAGCTACTTAATTTTTGATGGGCAACCGGTCTCATTTTGTTACCGATTGGAGATAGTTACGCTACTTAATTTCCATACAAAGTTCAAATATAGTTGCCAGTCTGTCCGGCTGATCTATAACAAATAAGTACCCAAACAATGTCTCTAAGCCTGTAGCATGACGATAATCTGACGTATTTGCATTTTTAGACTTAGATTCAGAATGGAGGTTACGACCTCTGCGCATAACTGCTTGTTCATCGGGTGTTAAAAAAGGCGAAATATGATGATACATTTTTGCTTGAGCAGTGGCGGATACATATTGTCTGGCCTGTTTGTTAAGGATATTAACAGGGCGGTTTCCATTGGATAAAAGCCTTTGGCGAACATGCAACTCAAAAACAGCATCCCCCATATAGGCCAGACATTGAGCTGAGTACCGGTGCTTGCCTACTTTTGTGTCCATCTAACCCCCGTTGGAGTGTCTTCCAAAACTATCCCTTGTGCTGCAAGGTCATCCCTAATTTTATCTGCTGTTGCCCAATCTTTATTTTTGCGAGCTTCTTGCCGCCGGGCAATTTTGGCTTCTATATCAGATGTATCAAAATCTTCTTTAGCAGATTCACGGGACGTTACAATGCCATGAATTTCACCATCTATCTCATGTGTAAAAGGCATTGTATTCTCAGTTTTGATATCAGTATGAAAACCAAAATTTGCTGATCTTTTAACTGATATTGATCGCCCAAGCGTTAATCCAATTTCCAAACCCAGCAAACCACAAAGTTGTTCCAAAAGTTCACGCAATTTGTTTGTGAATGGCCTTGAAACAACATTACCATTGATCCTAATATTAGCAAATTTGACCAATTCAAACACTATAGCAACAGCATCCGCAGTATTAAAATCATTGTCCATGCGAGCATCAAAATTAGTTTTAAAATTTTTGGCTTCTTTAAGCCAAGCTTTTTCTTCTTCCGTAATTTCATCTAAGGTACCTAAAGCTATTAACAAAGCCCAGCAATTATTAATGCGCTCAAGTCCTTTTTGCGACGACTCAAGTAAAGCTTCGCTATATTCCATAGGCATACGATAATGCCCCGACAGCAAAAAGAATCGTATTACTTCATGGGGAAATTTTTCTGCTACTTCCCGCAAGGTAAAGAAATTGCCTAAAGACTTGGACATTTTTTTATGTCCACTAGTCAACGGCCCGTTATGCATCCAATATTTTGCAAAAGGTTCTGCTTGAAGAGCTTCGCTTTGCGCTATTTCATTTTCGTGATGCGGAAAAATTAAATCTTCCCCACCACCATGAATATCTACATGATCCAGATACTTTTTTGCCATTACTGAACATTCTATGTGCCACCCCGGCCGACCATTGCCCCAAGGACTTTCCCAGTAAGGTTCTCCCGGCTTGTTAGGCTTCCACAACACAAAATCTACCGGGCTTCTTTTTTGATCATTAACAACTACTCTAGCTCCTGCTAGTAGGTTGTCTATGTTTTTCTTAGAAAGTTTACCATATTTTTCCGATTTGTGTGCATCAAAAAAAACATGGCCATCACTAACATAAGCATATCCTGCCTTTATCAATTGAGAAATCATAGTGATGATACCATCCATTTCCCCGGTTACCCGGGGATAATGGTCTGCTCTGCAAATTTTTAAAGCGTCGGCATCAATAAAAGCTTCTTTAATATATTTATCTGCTACGTCTGAGGCACTTATATTTTCTTCTAGTGAACGTTGAATGATCTTATCGTCTACATCGGTAAAATTTTGCACCATTGTAACTTTATACCCTTTATATTCCAGGTATCGCCGTACAGTATCAAAAACTACATAACAACGCATATTTCCGACATGTAAAAGATTGTACACCGTTGGGCCGCATACATACATATTTACTTGATTTTCTTGAATAGGTACAAAATCTTCTTTTTTTCCTGTTAAAGTATTATAAATTTTCAAAATTAATTACTGCCCCTTTACTTAGTATGAATTATACGTCCGGGATTACCCACCACTGTACTATGTGGAGGTACTTCCTTTAATACTACAGCTCCGGCTCCAATTCGGGAATAATCGCCTATGGTAAAGGAGCCTAAAATAGCAGCTCCGGCTCCAATCACCACATGATTTCCGATTGTTGGATGACGTTTACCTTTTTCTTTGCCTGTCCCACCCAAAGTTACACCATGGAAAATAGTAACATAATCTCCTATTATACTGGTTTCTCCAATTACGACACCCATACCATGGTCAATAAATAGGCATTTGCCAATTACTGCGCCCGGGTGTATCTCTATACCTGTAAGCCCTCTGGCTAATTGGGATATAAATCTAGCCCCAAAAAACAGTTTATTTTTATAAAAAAAGTGGCCTATTTTATGAAATCCCGATGCCCAAAAAGTTGGATATAATATAACCTCTGCAATAGATCTAATTGCAGGATCATTTTTTTTTATATTTTCAATATACTCTTTCAAAATATCTCCTAACTAAAAACTTCCTACCTTAACAAGGCCACAGCTTTGGCGGCAATACCTTCGCCATTACCTGTAAAGCCCATGCCTTCCTCAGTAGTGGCCTTTATATTAACTGAACCTATTGAAACATCTAAGACGTTTGCAATGTTTTCTGTCATTATAGGCAAAAAATCTGCAAGTTTTGGACGCTGTGCCACAATAACCCCATCAATATTGCCTATAGATAGGTCTGCTTCATTTATCATTTTTTTTACCTCTAATAACATATGCAGGCTGGAGGCGTTTTTGTGTTTAGGATCATTATCCGGAAAATGTTGACCTATATCGCCCATAGCTGCTGCACCTAAAATAGCATCCATTATTGCATGTGTAAGTACATCTGCGTCTGAGTGACCCAAAAGCCCTTTTTCAAAAGGGATAGTGCAACCACCCAAAATTAAAAGACGGTTTTCAACCAGTTTATGAGCATCGTATCCAATACCTATTCGCATAATTTCTCTACATCCCTTCCACAGAATTATACTATATGTTAGGATATATGAAAAGTTGGAGGTTATAGCAAATATTTTAGGGGAATAGCAATTAAGCTGATGAATTGGTATAATAAGGGGCAAAAATTTAATAGAAAGTATGATTTGATATGAGTAAAAGAACTGTTGTGCTATTAATACTACTCACAATTTTGGGTGTAGGCTTGCGTATTTTTTGGATATTGCATGTTCCAACACAGCAACTGTATGACTTTGCCACATTTTTAGAAACGGCTTCTAATATCTATAATGGCAGAGGCCATACCATCAATGGTAATCCTATGGCTTGGGTAGGGCCCGGATACAGCTATGCTTTAGCATTTTTTCACTTACTGGCCGGATCTGACAATCCTTTTAATGCTTTAATATTTAATGTTATCCTATCAATTGCTACTTTAATTATGTCTGCATTTGTTTATTTCAAATGGTTTCCTGATGATGGTATTAAAGTTATAATTGCTTATGGACTTACTGCTATTTTTCCTAACCTAATTGCTTACAATAACGTAGCGGGTACAGAAACATTATTTTTATTTTTGCTTGTAAGCCTTATACTGGTGCGTCAATATGTTCAAGTAGGTCGTAAGCAGGCTATAATTATGGGGATATTATGCGGATTGGCGGCTCTTGTAAAACCCTTCATGTTGGCATATCCGGCAGTTGCACTGGCTATGTGGTGGATGCAAGGTAGAAGAATAAGGTTTACCCTCATTCGGACAGCAGTTATGACTGCGGCAATGCTTGCTGTTATTGCACCCTGGACAATCCGTAACTATAGAGCTTTTGGCGAATTCATTTTAATATCCTATAATATGGGGTATAACCAGATCGTAAATAATAACTATGCCAATATCCGCGGAGCTTGGATGCGTTTAGACACAGTGCCAATGCCTGAAGAACTGAGGGAGCAAGTTGAACACAGCTTACAAGATGGGCGTACCATTAAAGAAGCTTACGAGCTTGAACCGCTCTTAGGTGCTCAAGCTCGTCATTGGATGGTACGCAATCCTATCGCCGTTTCTCAATTAGCTTTACTGCGGGTGCAACGTACCTTTTTTAACGGTGCTGATGATATTTCACAGTGGGCTATGAATGATTGGGATTTTTATGATGGGCGCGGTATTAGTCCGGTGCGTAATCAGCGGCACATGCATTTTTTTGAAGGAGTTTTTGCTATAACAGTAAATGTATTTTCTGCTGCCGGACTGCTTTTCGGATTTGCCATTTTATGGCCTTATGTTAAATCCTTTTTTTGCAGAACTCACGACCGACATATTCCTGTACCTGATAGTACGGTGTTTATCCATATTGCATTTTTTGTAGCTATTGTAGCTGCTTTTGAAGGGCAAGAACGTTATGCTCACCCTGTATTTATATTTTTTATATATGCCATAATCTGGCTTTGTAGCCGTAAACGTGATAATAACAATCCTACTACCGTTAGATCTCCAATTATACGTTAGATATGAGGGTTTCCACCCATTTTAGTTTTATACAAAAGTTCCATAATCTGTCGGTCTTTTGCGACCAGAGCCTGTTCAGCAGCAGTTAAGCGATCGTGCAATTCTTGCAATTGTGTGGCTTCATCTGCTTTTTGTGGCATTTGTGGATAGAAATTTTGGCATAAATCCGGAACCATCTGTATGTCCCAAGGAGCGGCACGGTCTACATATACTTGTCTGGCAAACCAGCTACTTGTTTTTCTGCTTCGTGCATCCCATTCTTCTTCAAATACAAAGTTTGCTTTTACAGGCTCTGCACAAAATTTTCTTTTGTATAGGCTCATAGATCCAAAAAAATCGCCATCATCAGAAGAAATGGCTCTATGTAATTTACCTCCTAAAATGCAAGTAGCATGAAGCTGATCTTCTATAACAGTAAGCAAACAGCGTTCAATTTTTGGAGATTCCCATAATAAGGCAGGGGGTGTAAAAACATCATCTGTCTTTTTTCTGTACAATAATTGACAGGAAAATGCTGTTCTTATTATTAATAATATATGAACTGCCTCCCAAGTGGTAAGGTATGAAACATCTACCAATGTTCCGGGAGAATTTAAGAAACGATGAAAAGGCCCTATTCGACGTGGTGTCACCTCCCTGTAGCCTATTTGACATTCATCTGCATATGTTTGGTAAAATAGTAATAGATGTCCCGGCCCGGTAACTTGAGCTTCATATGGCATAAACGAAAATGGCTTAAAATGGTCAATAGCATCCGGGGGATGCCATTCGCCGGTCCCATTTGACATATCAAGAGTACGTTTAAATAAACAAGGCATTTGTCCATCTGTTTCTGCAAAGCCATTGTATATGATGCACAGATTTTCTTCTGATATCATAGGAGTTATAAGTACACTTTCATTTCCTTGAAGAATTGTACGTTTATTCCACTGCCCCTCGCGACAATTAAAAAGCATTATGTTTCCACGAATATCCTGGCAAAACACATGCAACAATCCCCCATGATGAAATACTGAGAAAGGCAATTTAACACCTGAAAGCAAAGTGTTTTCCGGTGAATAACGCCCTTCTCTCCATATGCGATAGTGCAGTGTTGAAAGATTGTCTGATGGGTAAAAAAAATACAGATCTTGACCATAATGAGCCACAAAATGAGTTGACAAAAAAGCACCTCCAAATAAAGTCAAATGATAAGTTATATGTATATGCTCAAATTGGTTAGGTATTACTACCACAACATCACATTCATTAAAGCTAAATCTTTGTTTTTTCCAATTTTAAAATATGCACATCAAAAACGAATAAATACAAATATATTGTAAACATTTTTCACGACATATCGACAAAATATAAAATAAATTACACTAATTAAATCAGATTAAAATTTGTAAATGTCTTTGCTGTAAACACTGGACATGAGACGTATACAAAACACCAAACCGCTAAAAGGCTTGTACTTTAGCGGTTTTCTTGTACTATGACAAGCCCTCGTGCCAATATAATCAGGGCGTGTTCCCACTACGAAAACAGCACATTTTGCACGCCATAAAGAACAGACTAAACATTAGACTTTTATAATAGCACGAAAGACCAATGCCAATTTAATAAAGCCTATGTACATGATGTCCAACTTATCGAATCTGCAAAATATACGCCTATAGCCTTGAATTAGCCGAAAAAATCGTTCAACTTTGTTGCGATGTTTGTATAATTCCTTATCATAATCCCACGGGTTGCTTCGGTTACTTTTCGGGGGTACTACAGGGTCAAATTTAAGCATTTGAGCGGTGAATCGGGTTAAATCATCTTCATAAGCCCTATCCATTAGCAGCGGAACAATCTCATCCTGCTTTCCGACTGTTTCCATGAGTATTCTTCCCTCCGGAGCATCGTGACATTGACCTGCACTCAACATAAGCTCCACCGCTA